>NZ_JBGLOV010000013.1:0-93613 GCF_041402665.1 Komagataeibacter sp. SM21 | reverse complement strand
AGCCTCTCTGCGGTACTACCTGCGACACTCGCAGGTAGTACCGCGTCCCTATCTCTTAAATCGTTCATGCTTCATAGCTGAACCAGGCCAGAAGTATTCAGCAAGGCGTCAGTCGCCGGGAGCTTACCTTTCAGCGGGGGATATGTCTGCAGCGACGTTCTTCGCCATAGGGCGCGGTCGAGAGACGAGGCCGTTTAAACGCTACGAGAAAAGCGTTTAAACGGCATGCAATTCATTATTTCTCTGTATCGTCCACAGGAGACAGCCAGTAGGCAACGAGCTCAGGATCAGGGCTCGGATGGAAGTTTAGCGGTCTTGGGCTGAAAGCGTGGCGTTTGGAAGGCGCCTTTGGGTTTTGTTTTTCAAAAGCTGTAAAGGAGGCAGAAGGCGGCTCTTTTCTGGGGCTCTGGTAGGACAGTCCCAAAATAAATTTTCTGACGTGCCGCGTGAACTGACTGTAGCTCATTTGAAGGGCATCGTGATGTTTTTGGAAGATATCTGACCTGTTGTACCCTTGCTCCATCTCTTCTGCGATGGCGGTTTTCAAGGCGAGAAACCTCACGCGAGCCATACCCCTTTTATTTGGCGTCATTGTAACCACTCCCAAAGCATAGCCTGCCTGTTGAAGTGCGAATATGCGCTAATATAATCCAATATACGCAATTATAGGCGAATATATGCGAAAATCTCCTTGATCGTGAGGCCAAGATTGAATTCGCGTATAATCGCATATTATCGCGCGATGTTTGAAAGCAAGATAGGTTGCCGTATATACGGCAACGTGTTTATTCGCCTGCGGCTCAACGCTGGATGGAGGGTAGTCGCTTGTCTGAAACAGAGAGAAAGCGCCAAAAAAATGTTGGCCCGAGATCGGGGCAATGTATCCCAGTCAGGGTGACAGTCGAAGAAAAAGAGCACATCAATCGGACTGCCCGGCAGGTTCGGCTTCCTGTTTCCACCCTGCTTCGGAAGCTGGCCCTTGGCTATGAACCGCCGAGCATGATTGACCTTGATACCCTCTCGACCCTCACCCGATTGCGGGGCGACTTTGGGCGGTTGGGTGGTCTCTTGAAATTGTGGCTTGTGGACGCGCCCGGCCAAGCTGTTCCAGAGAGCGAAGTGAGAGTCGCGCTCGATACGATTTTGACTAAGCAACGCGAGCTTTCGAGCCTTATTATAGCCATTGAGAAAGCTACTGGTGACTGATGGATCTTTTGGCATGGCGTCATGGGAATAATACAAGAGTGTCCAGAAAATTGTGGTTCGCGGCGTCGTACAGCGATGATCGAGAAGTACTACAGGCAGATCATCGAAATGAGCACGGAGCCGCAGGACATTGGCTTGTTCAAGTCTGAAGCCCGTTATGAAGGGACCAAGGTGAACGAAAATGGCAAGGTGAGAGCGCTCCCGGACTGGGATGGCCACCTGCTATGTAACGAGGCCGGCAAGTACCTTGCTGAACTGAATGACCGGGACCGGACGATAGTCGAGACAGAATCGGCAAAGCCGGGGTTCTCGTTCTGGTATCGCAACCCGCAGTAGTCTGGGCAGGCTTCGTTGGGGATTGCCTATGAAAAGACGGGGAGATATGGTATTGTTTGCTCGAATTCTTTGTTTTTTGCCACGCAGGCGGATGACTCTTCCCTCGTCATGCGAGGGCATAGATCTTACTTGGCGGGAACAATAAGTCGAGCGAACCGGTTTTGATTTTGAACGATGGCCCGCGTTCATAGGCACGCCCTGAATCCAGCCGCTTCATTATATGGTCCATCGTGATTTCACCCTGCTCGACGAGAATGTCGAACTGCGAGCCTATCGGTTTCCTAGTGTGTATCACGTCCATGAATTCGAAATGCTCGCGGCCATCAATGTGATGAACCTTTGCTCCAACCCAAAATGTTTCGGCGTGTTTTTTCTCAAGGGCGGCGCGCAACTCTGACAAGTACCACGATGCAAATGCGCTATGTTCCGTGGTGGTCGAAACCTCGTTTAATATGCCGTTTTTATCATCGATCTTGAACGTGAGCCCCTGCGAGTTCACGTTAACCGCGCTGACCGTACAGTTTAGACGGTCGCGGCCATTTCGGAAATATCCGAAGGTGTCGAGCACCTCCTCCATGCTGTTGAATTTGCTGATTTCCCAGTTGGGAACCTTCGTGAACAGTTGCTTCCGGTTCTCTCGGGACTTGGGCTTTTGTCGGTACGACTTCAGCTCAATACCCTTGTAATCGGGCTCACGTCGCGCGTTCATGGCAATACCAAGCGCGGCCTCAAGGGTACGCCCGATGGCAGTGTCCGCTCTTTCGTCCATGATTGAAGGAACATAGCCGCCCGCTGCAATGATACGGAGCTTACCCAAGAGCTCGTCTGCGATGCTAGTCGCCTTGGTACTGATATCTTGAAGAATATCCCATAAGGGGCCGCTTCTTTGGATATCCAGCACATGGGCCACGTCAACCTGTGTGAGGTTGATAACCACGAGCTGACCGTCGTGCTCCGTGACAGCAAGCATGTCATCCGGATTGGCATAATGATGCAGTTTAGAAAACCAGATTCGTGGATCGCCGTCCTTGGTAGGCTTAGCCTTCGGCTTATACAGGGATGCAGGAGCATTGATTTTCTCCTGTTCGCTGACAAGAAGGGCCTCGATCTTGATCCCGTTCTCACGTGCACCGCGACCTTGGAGTTCGAAGTCGTGTAATCCGTTCTCCTTGAGGTAGTTTCGAACGGGAGCCGTGGCGTCCATGTAGCCTTTATCCAAGGCGGTCCATGTCGGCTGTAACAGGGTAATATCAACGGACTCGGCAGTAAGGCGCTTCATCTGTTGCCGCTCGATGGCGGTGAGCTGACGAAGGGGCATTGCCTATCTCGCTCCCAGCGCCTGATCCAGAATTCCTCGGAAGTGATCGCCCACTTTTTGCGCTAATCCAACGGGAACGGCGTTCCCGATTTGAGTATACTTCGGCACTTCCCGGTCGAAAATTCCTTCGAGCGGATTCCCTGCGCGACGGATGCCGCCGGTTGTGCGCTTCCCTGCAAAACGGTACCAGTCCGGGAATAATTGAAGTCTGGCCCATTCACGCACGGTTAGAATGCGAGGTTGGCAGTAATGCACGTAGTCGTCAGGCAAGGAAGTCGCGGTCATGTTCGGCTCTTTATTTCCCCAGAACGGTGGCAGAACCCTCTGCGAGAACTTTCTGGTCCGGTAATGGACTGGAATCTCACCATTATTCGCAAGCATATGGTCGAACTTATCAACTACTGCCCACTTGTGCTTAGAGTACTCTTGCTCGGTAAGCCGCACCCGACCATTCGGCTCCCAGAGGGGAGGCGTCCGCAGGTGCTTCTGGATAGGCGTGCGTGCCGGACGCGGATAGCTTGTTGTCTCGAAAGGGCCAGATGAGAACTGACCAGACCGCAGCGTCTCCGCAACGCTTTCGTCTACTAGATCACCAAGCAAGTCTTGCAGGTCTGGGAACGATCCCGGTTCACCGGCAGGAAGGAACCCGCATTTGACCGCATCTTCTTCATCAGCCTCAGGCTTGAGTGAAGGGCAGGCTTCCAAGATGTCTTTACGGATCCCGACAAGTAGAACTCGTGGACGGTTCTGGGGGACACCATAATCCTTGGCAAATACCAGAGACCAGCGGACTTCATACCCAGGGATCTGCCGAAATGCAGCCTTGACGTCAGGCCAGATCGGCTCTCCACCTTCCCGTGTCCACTTTGCGTTCAACAGCCCCCGAACGTTCTCAAACAAGAAAATTCTGGGACGCAGGCGGCAAATGATTTTTGCCATACGACCGTACAGCACATTCGACGGAATTTCCTTGCGGTCAACAGCATAGGACCGACGGATGCCGATGCCAGAATACCCTTGGCAGGGGGGGCCTCCAGCCAAGACGTCTAGGGAACTGCCGCTACCACTTTCTGGACTACCCGTGTCAAAGCGAAAGTCGACTTCGGGCATAGTGCTGAGGTCCGAAACCATTTGCTCAAGACGCTTCCCCTGAAGCTCATGCGCATCATGGCAGCGCAACGCATGGTTTTTAGAGAACATCTCGCCCCCGAGCTTGTGGTGGCGGTTCTTGAGGTAGGTTTGCATCGCATCTGTGTTCAACTCACTGACAAACAGCGGTGTAAACTTGGCGTTTTCGAACCCCATGGACAGACCGCCACATCCAGCGAAGAGGTCAACCATGGTATATAAGCCAGAACCATCCGGATTCCGAAGGCGATCTCCGCCTGCAGACTCCTGGTGGAAATTCTCTGTAGCCACTTCACCCATATTGTTTTTATCCGCCTAGATGCTGCCTATCTAAACCATTAGCATATCTTGTCCCAGAGGTCCAGGTGCTCACTACAGGGGGCAGGGGTCATCGGCGAAAAAGCTTACGTGACAGCTTCTCCACGGAAAATTTTTAGCATTTGTTCACAGGTGAGCAGCTTCTCCATGTTCACGTTAAGGCATGCTGTCCAGAACTTAGTCCCGTTGTCAGGATCAACATCTCCCGCATTCCAACGCCTTCCCTCACTGTCCAAGGTATCGATGTCAATTCCTCCGACTAGATAGGCTGCTTCGAAGCGTCGGATATCTTCGATGGCACTTCTCCGGTCCCGCTCAAGAGATACGAAAAAATAATAGCTCGGCCTTTGGTGTTCATGGTTGTAGAGTGGGACAGAGTTGTCGTGAAACGGCTCTGGTTTTACAGTTCGATCCTTTGTTTTGAGGTCCAGAGAAAAGCCCTTTTCTCCAATTAAATAATCGTGTGTTGTGGTATCTCGACAGTCTTCGAAAGAAATGTTGTTCCGCAATAGGAAGGATTCGAATACAATTTCACCGATGCACCCAACGATATTTGCCTGCTTTTTCCGATGCGAGTTTTGAAAAATGGGTAGGGCGTCGGCCCTAACCTGAGCTGCTTCCAACAGTTCTGTGGTCAGCAAAATTTTATGTGGTGTCCACACGATCTGCCCAAGGTCCTGCTAAATGATTAAAGTCGGGAGACTATCCCGTTTATTTTTGAAATGAAAGTCTCCTCGGGCTATTACCCGGCCCAAACGGGCGGCCCCCAAGAACTGGGGAGCGAAGGGGGGGGGAGCCGCCACAGGCGCTGTCACGTTAACGCTACGTATTACACCTTAGTTAATGTGACAGCTCCGGCGTAGGGACAGGTGTAACAGAGCCGCCCGCTACGACAAACTGAAACCACCTTCCTCACAGCCGTTCAATTCGCATCAGTCATAACCCTGCTTAACTGACGACACGCCGTAGGGAGAGGCCCTATGAGTCCGGACGCTCAAAATTGAGTTTCAAGAGGTGCATCGCAGATAAAATGGTATTTTCCATTGTATTCATACACTGTTAATTTTTAAGTTACTGATTTGTAATAGGAAATATTATCCATTGATAATAGAGCGGGAGTGAGGAAAAGCTGTTTTCAATAAATAACGCGTCTATATTATAAATATATTTCATTTTTATTATCCTTCAGGATTCGTGGCCGTTTAGGTATGTGTCCTGGAGGATTTTTTTTATGGTCAGGTCCGATAAAGAGTTCTGATTCCCTGTTCTGGTAATGCAGTTTTTATTTTATATTACTGTTCGGGCTGGCATAGGTAAGGAGATTAAGTGAGGTCTCCCAAAACGGGATGCTGGCCCATTGTGCGAGGGGTTGCGGGCGTTTCCTGAGCGAACGGTTATTGAAGTGCCACTCACATTTAGCAAGGAAGAGATGAAAGTCTTTTCGTGGTCTTCCATTGTAGTGAAGTAAGTGATGCTTCGCCTGGCGTGGCTGATCCTTTCATGAAGGAACCCAGAGATATCAATCGTCCGGTAGGCGTGCCATACGTCTGAATAAACGATTGGATCTGGACGTATTTTCCTTCGAATGAGCGACATGGGCTTCCCGCTTCCCGCTTCCCGCTTCCCGCTTCCCGCTTCCCGCTTCCCGCTTCCCGCTTCCCGCATCGGGGATCATCACGGCATGGACGTGACCACCGCGCTTGAGAAGCCCGAAGACGGCGACTTTTCCGGCGGTGCCCCGGGGCTCTTTTGTCTTTACGGTATCCGCCGAAATAGCTCTCGTCGACTTCGATCTTTTCTTCAGGAGCATTATGTCCGGCAATGATTTCCCAAAGCTTGCGGTAGAACTGGGTCGCTGTATTGCGATTGACGCCGATGATCTCCGCAGCACTGCGCGCGGACGTGCCTGCAACGAAATACTCCAGAAAGCACCTTTGGGCGGCAAGTACCAACCGGATGCGGCGACGTGCTGTCATACGACATATCAAGCCTTTATTGGCTTGCTTATGCCAACCCTATTTATTGAATGCTATAATATAAAATCATAATTCTGTTCAGAAAACAGAAGGTAACTGTAGCATCTAAGGAGATAGAAGAAAATAAAGTATGGAGGCAGCGTTCATATATATTACGGTACGATCTCAGTTTTGAAGCGTCTCAAACGGGCTTTCGATCCTATGTCGCTGTCCATAATAGCAACGAAGTTTGGAGTGGGCGTGCAATTCCGGATGGACTGTATGAACAGATAAAATGTAGGTCTCATTTCATTTCGGGACAGTCTCTGTGGTTTTGATGTTGGCATTCTGTAGTGGCTGTGGGGTGGGGTTAGAAGAAGTGACGACCGACTTTGTTGTTCCCCCTAACGTCTGCTGCATTTCCTGCCGGATATGGTTGCATTTTTTGGTAAAAGTACTGGCCTGTGCCGCAGTCATGAAATTGATTATAAAAGCGCCAACCAGAGAGCAGAAGGATAGAGCAATAATAACCTGTCCGGTTACTGTGATTGTTGCATCATAATATTCCGCTGAATACCATAATAGAAAAAGGCTGATCGCGGCCCCGATGAAGCCCAGTATTCCGGTATAATGAATGAGGGTATCTTCTTCATTGCTGAATGAGGAAGATTCCTGCCATAATAAATACAGTTTCTCATTCATTTCCTCAACCTGACAGTCATGTTCAAGCTGCTGGGCGTTGATTAGCTTTGCTGGGGCCGTGCGGTACATGGCAAGTTCCTGCTGCGCCTTGCTAAAGATGCGCCTACGCTCCTTGATGGCAGGCAGACTGATATCCACAAAGCTGAGAATGGCTACATTCAGGCCCGCCGATAACTGCACGACGGCCTGAAAATCTCCCCATGTCTGGCTCACCCGATTTCCCCAATGCTCTCACATAGACGTGAATATATTACATTACGGAAAGGCAAAGCAGCAGAGCGCAAAATCGTTAGGCAGGATTGCATCCTTCATCTGGGCTGCTTTAGGGCTCTCTTACCATCAGGGGAAGATAAGCGGTGCAGCGACGCTTCGTTATCCAGCACGTTGTTCTGGGCATAAATAATTGTAATTTATAGTTAATTTCAGAATGGAAAGAATAACGATGGATGCCGAAACTGTGGCAGTTCCCCATATGAAGGAGAATAAAAATAGGTTTTCATGGAAACCGGTCTCTGGAAGGGCGGGGCAGTAATATTATGATCTTCGGAAGATTACGTCTTCCTGATCTCAAAAAACATCGCGACTGAATGTCGCTTTATAGCCTGTTCTTACAGCAGGACATGAATGATGTGGTTCCCAACCGATCAGACCGGGGTTCCATTGTCATAAAGGCTATTCAGTTCAGCAGATATATGAAAATAAAAAGAAAAGCGCATTCCATATTCTATAAAATATAGTGCGCGCAGCATGTCATAAATCCTTCATAAAACTGTATTGGAAACATAACACACAGAATTGTGCGCCCATTCTAAATGAACCCATCCTTCATTACGGAATGGTTAATATGATTCGCCGGTCTGCTGTATCGCTTCTGCTGGGTTCTTCTGCCATCTGGGGTCTTTCCTCGATCAACCAGGCGTATGCGGCATCCGCGTCGGATGCGCAGATCCTCGCCCTGCAGCACGAGATGCAGGAAATGCGCCGTGAAATGTCGGGCCAGATCAGCGTGCTGCGCCAGCGCCTTGTCCGTGCGGAAGCGCACAACACCCCGGCGGCCAATGCAGCCCAGGCCCGCCGCGTGGCGGCCAGTAAGGGCCAGCCGCTGCCCGACAGCTATGCGCAGGACATCCATATCGGCGGCGACAGCGGCATGGGCGGAAATCTGGGCAGCGTGATGCAGAAGGCCGATCTGGGCACCCCGCCGTCGGATCGTGGCGTCTCGTCCTCCTGGGCGTCCTTCCGGGCGGCGAACGAGAAGGAAGAGGCCGTGCATATGGGGGGCATGATGATCGGCTTCCCCGGTGGCCGTCCCACCATCTCGTCCGAGGACGGGATGTACGCCATGTCCATCGGCCTGGCCTTCCATGAGGATATCGGCGGCTTCATGGGCATGTCGCCGCGCCGGGGCGAAACCCGTGGCGATTTCTCCAGCCTGACCGAAAACGCCCGTCGCCTGCGTATTCCCATCTCGTTCCGTTACAAGGACTGGATCGCCAACATCACGCCCGATTTCGGCAACGGGTCGGCGGACGGGTCGACCACGCTGTATGAAGCCAACGTCAACTATGCCGGTTTCCACAACACGATCCTGACGGCGGGTTACTTCCAGCCGCGCGTGACGGAAGAAGATTCCGAAAGCTCGAACGAGTTCGAGATGATGGAACGTCCCGCCATCACCGATATCGTGCGTAACATCGCGGCAGGCGATGCGCGCATGAGCATCGGTGGCCTGCATTACGACAAGCGTTGGTGGATCGCCGGTTACCTGACCGGGCAGAGCTATGGCGCGCGTAACGGCACCGGGGTGACGGACAGCCAGACGGGGGCGACCTTCCGTGTCGCGGGTCGTCCGTACATGTCCAAGGACATTGACGTGCATGTTGGCCTGTCGGCCATCAGCGCCTTCAAGGTTGCGGAAAAGAGCAATGGCCGCAGCTACGCCTTTGCCGAAGGGCCGGAAGTCAACCTGACGACGACGAAGTTCCTGAACCAGACCGTGGGCAATGTGGGCAGCATCTGGTCGGCGGGTCCCGAACTGGGCTTCCGCTGGAAGCGGCTGGTGCTGAAGGGTGAATACTACCATATCGGCGTCACCCGTGGCGACAATACCGGCGGCAATGTCGGCAACCAGCAGAGCGTGAACTTCTCCGGTTATTACGGCGCTGCCAACTATACCCTGTTCGGCAAGGGCCGAAGCTACAACATCAAGGAAGGCGCCTTCGCGGCGCCGGGTGTGGACCATGTGTTCGACCCGCTGCACGGGTACTGGGGCGCGCTGGAACTGTCCGCGCGGTACAGCGTGGCGGACCTGAACAGTGGCCTGAACACGGCAGGCGCCGTGCGTGGTGGGCAGCAGACGGTCTGGTCGGCGGGGCTGAACTGGTATCCCAACCGTCACTTCCGCTTCATGCTTGACTTCAACCACATCATCGTCAGCCGCAACAGCCAGCTTTACGATCTGGTCGGGCGGGACGGAAACTCCGTCGCCGGACGTATTCAGGCCGCTTTCTAAAACGGGACATATTTCATAATTCAGTCATAACGACCTTCCAGTTCACAAGATGTTTTACCTGTATCCCCGCATGGATGTACCGAAATGCGGGGATACTTTATTTTTCAGATACGTAAATATGTTCAGAGGGCAGATAGAATAATCAACAAATGTAGAAATAATATATCTGTGCTGCATATATGTGGAAAATGAATAATGAGCGTGGGCTTCGTAGAGAAAACCCGTAATAGTTTTCTTTCAATGGGGGATATTGCCAAGAAGGGGCCGATTGTACGGCCAGATGACCCCGGTGAGTGCCTGTTTACCCTGTTCCGTAATGATGAAGCCCTTCTGCTTGTGACCGTCATAAACACGGAAGACGAACCTGTGGGCCTTGTGGAAAGGCAGGCTTTTTTTCTCAAGGTTTCGGGTAAATTTGGACATGCGCTTTTCAGTCGGCGGCCTGTTGCCCTTCTGATGGATGCAAGCCCCGTTATTATTGATGCGCAGGTTTCATCATCCGATTTTACGGCTCTTGCATTGCGTGGGCAGGCATCTGACCTTCTGCGTGGTTATATTGTTACTGAAAATGGGCGCTATCTTGGTACGGGATCGGCGCTTGACCTGATCAGTGCTTCCCATTCCAATGCAATTGCATCAGCCGCGAGCCTGAAGCATTCAGCCGAAGAGTTACGCAAGGCCAACCGGAAGATTTTACGCGACAAGCTTTTTATTGATACGATCATAGAAAATATTCCCTCTGCCCTGATCGTACGTTCCATCCGGCATGAACGTCCGGTTCTGGTCAATCGGGCGGCTGAACACATGATCGGATGTGGGCGGGAGTTATTACTTAGAAAGAACGTAGACAACATATTCTGTGAAGATGAAGTCGGGCATTTTCTGGTTAACCGTCCGGATGTGGACCAGCAGGGAGAGGCCGAAAAGACACTGCGCAACAATCAGGGCCACAGACGGGTGGTTTCCACCCGGCGGGTCATGATTACGGATGAAAGCGATGCGCCACGATGGGAATTATGCGTTGCGGATGATGTGACGGAACAGCGTAATGCCCAGCATCAGGTGGAACAGTTCGCGCATTACGACCCGCTGACCGGTCTGGCCAATCGTGCCCTGTTCAGTTCACGTCTGAATGCGGGTTGCCGCAAAGGGCTGAATGCAACATTGCTATGTATCGATCTTGATTACTTCAAGACGGTCAATGACGTGTACGGGCATGCGACGGGTGATGCGTTGTTGCGACTTGTCGCGGCTCGCCTGCGGGCATGCAGTCGGGAAGAAGATCTTGTCGCCCGTCTGGGCGGGGACGAATTCGCCATTATCTGGCCTGCTGTCCCCACGCAGGCTGAACTGAAGGGCCGGGCGCGCGAAATAGTCGAGACCGTGGGGCGGCCTTATATTATTGACGGCCATCATATCGTTATTGGCGCAAGTATTGGCGCGGCGCTGTATCCGTTTGACGCGGATTCATCAGAAACATTGCTGCAATATGCAGATATAGCACTTTATCGCGCCAAATCGTTGGGGCGCAATGGTTTCCAGTTATTCGATGCGGAACTGCGTGATGAGATCCAGACCCGTGCCCGTCTGGGTAACGAATTGCGTGCCGCCATTGCGAATGACGAACTGACCCTTCATTTCCAGCCGCTGTACACAATGCCGGGGAACCGGATCTGTGCATGTGAGGCCCTGACGCGGTGGCAGCATCCCGTGCAGGGGATGATACCCCCGGACCAGTTTATCGGTCTGGCTGAGGAAAACGGCCTGATACACGATCTGGGGGAATGGGTCCTGCGGGCTGCGTGCAGGGAGGCCGCGACATGGCCGGAACACCTGAAGGTGGCGGTCAATGTTTCGCCAATACAGCTTCGTAATCCGCGATTTGTGGATATAGTTGAAAGCGCGTTGCAGCAGGCTGGCCTTGAGCCGGCACGTCTTGAGATCGAGATTACGGAAAACATCTTCGTCCAGAATAGCGCGACCAATCGTGATATCCTGCAAAAGCTGGGTGAGATGGGATGTGGCATCGTGCTGGATGATTTTGGCACGGGGTATTCCTCGCTGGGTTATCTGCGTTCCTTCCGGTTCCAGAAAATCAAGATTGACCGCTCCTTTGTGCGTGAACTGCCGGAAAAGGGGGCGTCCAGTATTATACAGGCCATTATCAACCTGGCGCATGGCATGGATATTCCGATCACGGCGGAAGGCGTGGAAACGCAGGACCAGTGGGCGCAGCTTAACGCGCTTGGCTGCAATCAGGTGCAGGGCTTCCTGCTTGGCAGGCCGCAGCCTGCTGACAGCATCCGCCAGCATATCCAGTGCGCAGCCGAAATGGTATGATGTAAGGGGGCGAGGCCAGACTTCGTGCCCTTGTCATGTAATGTCCGGCGGGTAAGGGCAGGGGACATATAGGCACAGCCGTTTTTTTACGGGAGGAGGGGAGCAGTTCTCCGTCCCGCCATAAAAGCTTGCCGTCGGGGCGGAAAATGCCTAGCATCGCACCTGCATCAAGAGTTGGGGCGACGCCCAACGCCAACCTGCCGTTCCGGGCAAGGTGGCGCTCCTGAAAGGGAGGATGTGGCCGAACCGGCAACCAAACGGAGCAAGCCACCATGTCGTCCCTGCCTGAATGGAGGAACGACGTCGCAATGCCTATCAGAATTCCGGATGATCTTCCCGCCCGCAGCACGCTTGAGGCTGAGGGCGTTATGGTACTGGGTGAGACCGACGCCACGCGTCAGGATATCCGCCCGCTGCGTATCGGCCTGCTGAACCTCATGCCCAACAAGATCTGTACCGAGACGCAGATTGCCCGTCTGGTCGGGGCGACGCCGTTACAGGTGGAACTGACGCTGGTACGTATCAACAGCCATGTGCCGCGCAATACGCCAGCCGATCACATGACATCGTTTTATCGGGCATGGGAAGATGTGCGTGATGAACGGTTTGACGGCTTCATCATAACAGGTGCGCCGGTTGAGCGGCTGCCTTTTCATCAGGTGAAATACTGGGACGAACTGCGGCGGATATTTGACTGGACCCAGACCCATGTGCACCGATGTTTCAATATCTGCTGGGCTGCGCAGGCGGCGGTGCATCATTTCCATGGCATGCCCAAGCATGCGCTGGCGGAAAAGGCGTTCGGTGTCTATGACCACCGCATTCTTGTTCCATCCTCACCCTATCTGGTCGGGTTTGCCGATGACCTGTCCATTCCCGTCTCCCGCTGGACCGAGGTAAGGCGGGCCGATATTCCGGCCCACAGTGGCATGACCGTACTGGCGGAAAGTGCGGATACGGGTCTTTGCCTGCTTGATGACCCGGATCATCATGCGCTGCATATGTTCAACCATCTTGAATATGATTCCACCTCACTGGCGGATGAATATTTCCGGGATCGGGCGGCGGGTCTCGACGTTTCCGTGCCGTATAATTACTTCCCCGGCAACGATCCCGAACTGCGCCCCATAAACCGCTGGCGTGGTCATGCCCATCTGCTGGCGGGGAACTGGATCAACCAGATTTACCAGACCACGCCCTTTGACATATCAGCGATCGGTCGGGAGGCAGTCGTGCGCGATAAGGTGCCTGCATAAAAGGGGGGCAGTAAAAACGCCGAGGGGGCAGGGATGGCTGTCCCCTTCATGCCATGCGGCGGATGGTATTTTCCGAAAGGAAAGGGAGCGTGACGGGCACGGGACAGGTGATTCACACCTGTTCTTTTTTGTAAAATTACGTCACAAGTCCGGGCATGACGTTACGTAATCTCAGGATCGGGTTCCTGTTCAATCATGACTGCACCCATCAGGTTTCCCATACCGCCCCGATAGTTTCCGAGCTTGTCCGCCTGGGGCAGGATGTAACGGTCATTACCTCCTCAATCGAGCAGGAAGCCCACGCACGCCGGACAATAGGGGCGTGTTCGGACCGCATCAAGTATGTCCGCATTGACATAAGCCGGTTGTCCAAGGCGATCAATGTGGTCGCCCGTGCTGTCGTGCCCTTCCGCCGGATTGCCAATCTGCGGGAGAATGTGGACCTGTTTGCAGGCTTTGACGCACTGGTGGTGCCGGAGACGACATCGGCCCTGCTGAAAAGCCATTTCCGGCTGGATACCAGACTGATCTATTTTCCCCATGGGGCTGGCGACCGTTCGATCGGCTTTCGGGACGTGACGCGGTTTTTCGATCTGGTCCTGTTGCCCGGAACCAAGACCCGTGACCGGATGCTGGAAAAACGGCTGATCCGCCATGGTCATCATGCGGTGGTGGGGTATCCCAAATTCGATACCGTGGATATGGCGACGCGCAAGCGCTTTTTTGATAACGACCGGCCCACCGTTTTATACAATCCGCATTTCGATCCCGTCCTGTCCTCGTGGTGGGATATGGGAATGGAGGTGCTGGAATGGTTTGCGGGACAGGATAAATACAACCTGATCTTCGCCCCGCATGTCATGCTGTTTCGCAGGAAGATGCATATTTCGGTCGAACACCGCCGCATGCGCCTGCGCAGGCTGATCCCCCCGCATTTACGTAACCTGCCCCATATCCGTATCGATACCGGCAGTCCGTATTCAGTGGACATGTCCTACACGCTTGCGGCGGACATCTATCTGGGCGATGCCAGCAGCCAGATCTATGAATGGATCTGTCAGCCGCGCCCGTGCATCCTGCTCAACAGCCATGGCGCACGGTGGCAGGGTAATCCCAACTATGCCCACTGGAACATGGGGCAGGTGATCGACCGGGTGGCTGACCTGCCGCATGCGCTGGCGGTGGCCCAGGAACAGCAGCGCGTATATGCGCAGCGGCAGGAAGCAGCCTTTCAGGCCACATTCCATACTCAGCCCCCCGAAACCGCTGCCCAGCGCGCGGCCCGTGAAATCGTTTACTTTTTGTCACAGGATAAATCCCCCGCCGCCTGATGGGCGGGCGGGTAATGCGGTATGTTCTTCTCCAGCCTGAAAGGGGCAGTCGAGAGAAATATGCGCATTGCTTACATAATCAATACGTTTGAAGGGGGTGGCGCAGCCTTGCCCATTCCGGCCATTGTGGATGTGTGCCGGGGGCGGGGGCATGACGTGCATGTTGCCGCCCTGATACGGCGCAATGGTCGTGCCGTGCCCGCAATGAACAGCGCTGGCATAACAGGCAACGTGCTGGCGGCGGATACGGCTTCTGCCCCCCGGATACTGCATGCACTTGACCGCTGGGTCCGGCGCGTAAGGCCGACCCATATCTGGACATCCCTGACGCGGGCGACGGTACTGGGGCAGATGGTGGGCGCGCGACAGGGCATACCCGTTGTAAGCTGGCAGCATAATGCGTTTCTGAAACCTGCGAACCTCGCGCTGTTACGGCTGATGAAAAAGCGTAGCCGGCTCTGGATCGGGGATTCCGATTTCGTAACCGAACTGACCCGTAAAAGGCTGGGACTGGCGGATAGCGAACTGGCGTGCTGGCCGATTTTTCGTACACGCCCTGACATTCAGCCTGCGTCCCCATGGGCAGCGGGGGAGGAGATACGGATTGGCACGCTGGGGCGCCTGCATACGGCCAAGGGGTATGACATACTCTGTCGCGCCCTTGTCCTGTTGCGGGCTGCTGGCGATCTGCCACCATTCCGCGTCATGATCGGTGGGGAAGGGGCCGATTATCCGGCCCTGCGCGACTTCTGTGTCCGACATGGTCTGAAAAACGTACAGTTCATGGGCTATGTCGAGGATACTGCCGCGTTCCTGCGGTCATGCCATCTGTATGTGCAGCCATCGCGCCGGGAAGGGTTCTGCATTGCCGCGCATGAAGCCATGAATACGGGGCTGCCCGTACTGGCCAGCAATGTGGGTGAGATGAACCACTCCGTACAGGATGGCGTGACGGGATGGAAAATACGCCCGCAGCGCCCGCAGGAACTGGCGGATGCGCTGGCGGTTGCCTTGCGTCACCCTGAACAGCTTGCCGCGATGGGGCAGGCTGGCCGCGATCTGGTCATGCAGCGTTTCAGTCCGGCGGCCTTTGCGCAGGCGGGGGAAGCCATTCTCCAGCGTATGGAGACGCTTTGAACGCCGCCAGCGGCCCCGCATTGTTACGGAGCGGCCGTTTGGTGACGGATCGATTTAGATAATTTCGTCCGGCTGGATCAGCTTGGTCAACTGGTCATATCGCTGCAGGCAGGTCAGCAGGTCTTCCATGCACGAAAGCGGCAGCATGGTCGCGCCGTCGCTGGGTGCGTGGTCGGGGTCGGGATGGGTTTCGATAAATACCCCACCAACCCCGATGGCCAGCGCGGCACGTGCAAGGATGGGCGCGAATATCCGCTGTCCGCCCGAAGACGACCCCAGCCCTCCCGGCTGCTGAACCGAATGGGTGGCGTCGTAAATGACCGGATAACCCGTCCCCGCCATGATCGGCAGGGCGCGCATGTCATTGACCAGCGTGTTGTAGCCGAAAGACGAGCCACGTTCGCACAGCATGATGCGTTCATTGCCGGTGGAGGCGACCTTGGCGGCTACGTTCGCCATGTCCCACGGGGCAAGGAACTGGCCTTTCTTGATGTTGATCGCAGCGCCGGTTTCCCCCGCCGCCAGCAGAAGGTCTGTCTGGCGGCACAGGAAGGCCGGGATCTGGAGCACATCCACCGTTTCGGCAACGATGGCGCACTGGTCAGGCTGGTGAACATCGGTCAGGACCGGCACGTCGTAACGCTGGCGCACCTGCCCCAGAATATCCAGCCCGCGCGCCATGCCGACGCCGCGCGCACCGTTGATGCTGGTACGATTGGCCTTGTCGAACGAGCTTTTGTAGATCAGCCCGATACCAAGGCGCGTGGTGATCCCGTGCAGCGCATCAGCCACTTCCAGCGCATGGCTTGCCGATTCGATCTGGCAGGGGCCAGCGATCAGCACGAAGGGGGATTCGTTGCCAACCTTCAGCGAACCGATGGATATGGTATGACTGGTCGCCATCATTTCGCCGCCGCTTTGGCCACGGCCGCCCCGATAAAGCCGGAGAAAAGCGGATGCGGGTCAAACGGCTTCGACAGCAGTTCGGGATGGTACTGCACCGCGATGAACCACGGGTGGTCGGGATATTCCACGACCTCGGGCAGGATATCGTCGGGCGACATGCCTGAAAAGCGCAGGCCCGTCTTTTCCAGCTTGTCGCGGTAATGGACGTTGACCTCGTACCGGTGACGGTGGCGTTCACGGATGTCCGTGCGGCCATATGTATCGGCTGCACGTGAACCCGGCGCCAGTTTGGCGGGATAGGCCCCCAGACGCATGGTGCCGCCCATCTCGCCGCCTTCGCGGCGGCGCAGCAGTTCATTGCCACGCGCCCATTCGGTCATGAGCCCGACCAGCGGCTGATCCGTCGGCCCGAATTCGGTGGAGGACGCATCGGCAATGCCCGCAAGGTTGCGCGCGCATTCGATCACCGCCATCTGCATGCCGAAGCAGATACCCAGGAAGGGTATGTTGTTTTCGCGCGCATAACGTACGGCGCGGATCTTGCCTTCGGACCCGCGTTCGCCAAATCCGCCGGGTACCAGTATCGCGTCGCTGCGGGCCAGCATCTGCACGGCGTCGTCCGACTTCTCGAAGCTTTCCGCCTCGACCCAGTTCAGCCGCACGCGGGCACGGTTGGCGATCCCGCCATGCTGCAGGGCTTCGATCAGGGATTTGTAGCTGTCCAGCAGGGCGGTGTACTTGCCAACCACCGTCACGATCACTTCGCGGTCCGGGTGGCGGACGGCGTCGACAATCTTTTCCCACCGCGACAGGTCGGGATCAGGCGTGGTGGGCAGGCCGAAATGGCGCAGCACCTCGGTATCCATCCCTTCCGCATGATAGGAGATGGGGCAGGCATAGATCGTGTCCACATCGCGCGCGGCGATTACGGCCTGCGGGCGGACGTTGCAGAAGCTTGCGATCTTGCGGCGTTCGTTTTCGGGAATTTCCCGGTCCGAACGGCAGACCAGCATCTGCGGCTGGATGCCGACATTCTGCAGTTCCTTGACGGAATGCTGCGTCGGCTTGGTTTTCAGTTCGCCCGCCGCCGCGATCCACGGCAGCAGGGTCAGGTGAATGAACATCGTCTGGTCAGCCGCAAGGTCGTTGCGCAACTGCCGGATGGATTCAAGGAAGGGCAGGCTTTCGATATCGCCGACCGTGCCCCCGATCTCGACGAGGACAAAATCCAGATCCTCGGTATCCGCCACGATCGTTTCCTTGATCGAGTCGGTAATGTGGGGGATGACCTGCACGGTCGCACCCAGATAATCGCCACGCCGTTCGCGCGCGATCACGCCGGAATAGATCTGCCCCGTGGTGGCATTATCCGCCCGGGTGGCATGCACACCGGTAAAGCGTTCATAATGGCCAAGGTCGAGATCCGTTTCCGCGCCGTCGTCGGTCACGAAGACCTCGCCGTGCTGGTAGGGACTCATCGTCCCCGGATCGACATTCAGATAGGGGTCAAGCTTGCGCAACCGGACCCGATAACCACGGGCCTGAAGCAGGGCAGCAAGGGCAGCCGAAGCGATGCCTTTGCCGAGGGAGGACACCACGCCGCCGGTGATGAATACAAACCGCGTCATGGATGGCCTTCCTACACTGCCTGCGCGCCTGCTGCAAAGGCTACGATGGGGAATGGGGGAAAAAAATAAAAAAAGCCCCCGCGCCGTGCACGGGGGCCATTCGTCCTGCCCGGACTGACCGGACCGGTCAGTTGGTGCTGGCGGGGCTGGAGGATGCCGGGGGCTGGGACAGGATGTCATGTCCGGTACCGGTGGACGCCCCGCGGTTCATGACCGCAAGCGCCAGCGACAGCACCATGAAGGCCGTGCCCAGCACCGCGGTGGAGCGGGTAAGCAGGGTGGCCGTGCCCCGGCCGGACATGAAGGAGCCCATGCCCTGTGACCCGCCGATTCCAAGCCCGCCGCCTTCGCTGCGCTGGATCAGGATGGTGCCGATCAGCGCGATGGTGACAAACAGGTGCAGTAAAAGAAGAACTGTGATCATGCGTCTTTCCAGTTGATCCCCGCTGGCCGCGCGGCAATCACGATGCGCGGGCGGCGCGGACAAGCGGCACGAAGGCATCGGCCTTCAGGCTGGCATTGCCCACCAGCGCCCCGTCCACGTGTTCGACAGGCAGGATATCGGTGACATTGCGTTCGTTGACGGACCCACCATAAAGGATTCGGATCGTTTTGCCAGCTTCCCCGAACTGGCGCACCAGTTCCGCGCGGATAAAGGCGGACATGTCGGCAATATCCTGCTGCGACGCCGCCGTGCCGGACCCGATGGCCCAGATCGGCTCATACGCCACGATGCCCCTGAAACCCTGCGGCAGGGACCCCTGGATCTGCCAGCCCACTGTCTCCTGCGAATCCCCGGCGGATCGCTGGTCGTCATTTTCGCCAACACACACGATGGGGGTCAGGCCCGCTTCCATGGCGGCGACGGCCTTCTCGCGCACCGTCTCGTCCAGTTCGTGGTGTTCGCCCCGGCGTTCGGAATGGCCCAGAATGACATATTCTACCCCAAGGTCCACCAGCATCGGGGCTGAAATGTCCCCCGTATGCGCGCCCGCCCTGTCCTGATGGCAGTCCTGCGCGCCCAGGGCGATTCCGGCCCGTTTCAGGGCGGGGGCCAGACGGGCAAGCTGCGTGAAGGGGGGGCATACGACAACATCGGCCCGCGTGGGGAGTTCACCCAGTCCCTTCACCAGACCGTCCACCAGCGCATCGGCATCAGCGCTCAGCCCGTTCATCTTCCAGTTGCCGACAATGATCTGCTTCATGCTTCCACTCCTCGGCCCGCGCCCGCGCCGCGTTATCCGCATTGTCTGCCGGGCATGGCCATCATGGGCGGCAGCCTACACCATGGCGGCCCCGGCGTTGCAACCCGCACACATGCACAACGGATGCGCGGGCATGGTAGTGCTGGTCAAACCGGCGGCGTGACCGTATGGTGCGCGACCGGAAAACAGGGTGCCCGGCAGGGGGCGCATCATGCGCATGCCATTTTCCGTCCGCCTTATGTCTTGGTCCTGGTGCAGGGTTTTTCATGCTTTCTTTTCTGTGTCGCGTGTTTATCGATTCATGGGTGGGACGCATCATCGCGGGGCTGTTTTTCCTTGCCTTCATCGGCTGGGGGGTGGGCGACGTGCTGATGGGTATCGGCACGGAACGCGCCGATGTCGCCGCCCGCGTGGGGGGCAGGCCCATTCTGGTGCAGGCTTACCAGAACGCGCTCCAGTCCGAGATGCCGCAGGTGGCGCAGTCCATGCACCTGTCCGATCCATCGCAGATCCCCCCCGGCACGCGTGAGGAAATTGCCCGGCAGGTGCTCCAGCGCCTCGTGCTGCAGGCTGAAATCGCGGAAGCGGCGGACCGTCACGACCTGATCGTTCCCGATTCCGTTGTGCGTGACGAGATATTCTCCATCCCCGCGTTCAAGGGGCGTGACGGGCATTTCGATCGTGCGCTGCTCAATGCCCGCCTGCGCAGCACGGGCATGTCGGAAGGCAGGCTGGTTGATCTGGTGCGGCAGGAACAGGCGTCGCGCGTGCTGCTGCAGCCGATTCGCGATGGCGTGGGCGTGCCGGATGTCATGGTCCGCCGCCTGTTCGATTTCGAGGCCCAGACCCGCACCATCGACCTCGTGCGCGTGCCCTTCGCCAGCCAGCAGGTCACGGCCATCCCGACCGATGCCCAGCTTGCGCGCTATCATGCCAATCATCCGTGGGAATTCCATGCGCCGGAATACCGGCATGCGCGCATCGTCGTTCTTTCTGCGGATACGATCGGCCACCAGATCGATATATCGGATGCCGACCTGCACAAGGCGTATGAAGCACAGGCCCAGACCTTCAACGCGCCCGAACGCCGTAACGTGCAGATCGTGACCGTGCCGACACAGGAACGCGCCGCAGCCCTGCGCGCGCAGTGGGCAGATGCAGGTAGCTGGGCGCTGGTGCAGAAAAACGCGGGCAAGGACGCAGCCGCCGTGGAACTGCCCGGCGTGCGCCAGAGCGATGTTCCTTCCACTGATCTTGCGAAGCAGATTTTCTCCGCCCCCGCCGATGCGACGCAGGGACCGGTCAAAAGCGAAGGCGGCTGGGTTGTCTTCCGTGTAACCGGTGTCACCCCCGCGCATGTGACACCGTTTGATGAGGTGAAGCAGGCCCTGCATGACCAGATTGCGCATGGCCGCGCGCAGGCGCTGCTGGGTGATCGCGTGCAGAAGGTGCAGGACGCGATCGCAGGTGGTGGTCTGGATGCCATTCCTGCCGATCTGGGTGCCGCCGCCGTGTCGGGCGAGCTTGACCAGAATGGCATGACCCATGAAGGCGCGCCGGCCCCGATACCCGGTGGTGATGCTGCGCGGCAGGCAATCGTGGCACGCATCTTTTCACAGGCGAAAGGCGCCAGTCCGGAACTGGTGCAGGGGCCTGATGGCGTATGGTACGCGGTATCGGTCGATAGTGTGACGCCAGGCCATGACCTGAGCCTGACCGAGGCCGGTCCGCGCGTTGCCGCCGCATGGCAGGCTGAAGCGCGCCGTCACATGGCGGACCAGCAGGCGACCACGTTCTATACGCAGGCAGCAGGGCAGGGCGGTCTGGCCCATGTCAGCCCGGCCATTGCGGGGGTTGAACACAGCCAGCCGATTTCGCCCATGCAGCCTTCGCCGGAAATCCCGCGTGAGGTCGCGGCCCTGATCTTCCGCCTTGACCATCCGGGACAGAGCGTGATGACGCAGGCAGGTGATTCCTACGTGATCGCAACGCTGACGGCGATCAACCATCCCGACCCCGCCACGCAGAAGCCGCTCTATGATCGCGTGCGCGCCGGGCTGGCGCAGTCGATGGGCGATGATATTGAAATGACTTACGGCACGGCGCTTGAGGGCATCGTAAAGCCCAAGCCGAACAATTCCGCCATCCGCGCGGTCATGACCGAGGTTACGGGTAGCCAGAACACGGGAACAGGACAGTGACAGCAGACGCATCGCGCATACGCCCTTCCTTCCGGCAGCCGGATGCTGCCATGCGTGCGGCGGCACTCGCCGCGCTGCGCAAGGGTGATGCCACGGTTACATGGCGCGTCGAGCCTGCCGACCTGCTGACACCTGTGGCGGCGTTCCTGCGGCTGTCGCATCTTGCGCGCAGCCATGGCGGGGCCAATGGCGGCCATAATGCGTTCCTGCTGGAAAGTGTGGAAGGCGGGACGTCACGCGGGCGCTATTCCGTAATCGGTCTGCTGCCCGACCTGATCTGGCGCTGTCACGATGGTCAGGCCAGTATCTGCCATGACCCGGCGGCAGGCGTGCATGAATTCGTGCCGGAGGCGGACGCCCCGCTGGTGTCCCTGCGCCGGATGCTGCACGAAAGCCGGATGACCCTGCCCGAAGAACTACCCCCCATGACGGGTGGCGTCTTCGGTTATCTCGGTTACGACATGATCCGGCAGGTCGAATACCTGCCTGATATGCCTGTCGATGATCTGAACCTGCCTGAAGGGATACTGATCCGTCCCGGCCTGTTCGCGATATTCGATACGGTGCGCGACGAACTGCTGCTGGCCGCCCCGCTGCGGCCGCAGGCGGGCGTCGCGCCAGAAGCGATATGGGATGATGCGCAGGCCCGGCTGCAACAGGCCCGCGCCGCGCTGTCCACCCCCGTCGAACTGCCGGAAGGGAACGAGGGCGAGATCGCGCCCCCCGTGCCGGAATCAAACATGACGCGGCAGGCATTCTGCGACATCGTGCGGCGCTTGCAGGATTACATCGCGGCGGGCGATGCGTTCCAGATCGTGCCGAGCCAGCGTTTCAGCGCGGCGTTCAGCCTGCCGCCGTTCGCGCTGTACCGCGCGCTGCGCCGGATCAATCCGGCACCCTTCCTGTTCTATCTCGACCTTGACGGGTTCAGCCTTGTCGGTTCATCGCCGGAGATACTGGTCCGCCTGCGTGAAGGCACCATGACCGTCCGCCCGCTGGCCGGAACCCGGCCGCGTGGGCGCACGACGGAAGAGGATCTGGCGCTGGAAGCCGAACTGCTGGCTGACCCGAAGGAGCGCGCCGAACACCTGATGCTGATCGATCTCGGTCGCAACGATGTCGGGCGGGTGTGCGAACTGGGTTCGGTCAAGGTGACGGAACAGTTCGTGATCGAACGCTTCAGCCATGTCATGCATATCTCGTCCAACGTGGAAGGGCGGCTGCGTCCCGATCTGGAGGCGCTGGACGCCCTCATGTCGGGCTTTCCCGCAGGCACGCTGACTGGCGCGCCCAAGATCCGCGCCATGGAAATCATTGATGAGGTTGAACCGACCCGGCGCGCGACCTATGCGGGGTGCATCGGCTATTTCGGCCCTGATGGTGACATGGATACCTGCATCGGCCTGCGCATGGCGGTGGTGAAGGATGGCCGGATGTATGTGCAGGCCGGCTGCGGCGTGGTGGCGGACAGTGTTCCCGATGCGGAATACGAGGAAACCCGCCAGAAAGCCCGCGCCCTGTTCCGCGCGGCGGAGGAAGCGGTCCGCTTCGCCACGGGCGACGCCGGATAAGGCGATTTTATAACATCCGCGAACGTGATATGATGTCTTGAGACATGCCGGGTCAGGCCCGAAGGTTTGACCCGGCCCAGCGGAAAAGCCATGATACGACCATGCTCCTTCTGATCGATAATTATGACAGCTTTACCTTCAACCTCGTCCACTATCTGGGGGATCTGGGGGAAAAGTGCGCCGTCTACCGCAATGATGCGATCAGCGTGGCGGACGCGCTTGCGCTCCGCCCGGAAGCCATTGTCATCTCCCCCGGTCCGTGTTCCCCAAACGAGGCCGGGATATGCTGCGACCTGATCGCGCAGGCCGCGGGGAAGGTGCCCATATTTGGCGTCTGTCTGGGGCATCAGGCCATAGGGCAGGTTTTCGGCGGCAAGGTCGTGCGTGCGCCAGTGCCCATGCACGGCAAGGTCTCGCCCGTCTATCATGACGGGACGGATATCTTCGCCGGTGTGCCCGACCCGTTCAACGCGACCCGCTATCACAGCCTGACCATCGATCCCGACAGCCTGCCCGATACGCTGGTGGCCACTGCCCGGTCATCCGACGGGGTCATCATGGGACTGCGGCACGCCACCCTGCCGATATTCGGCGTGCAGTTCCATCCCGAAAGCATCGCTTCCGAACATGGCCACGACATCATGGCCAATTTCCTGTCGCTTGCGCGGGGCAGGAACACACCGCGCAAGGCTGCCTGACCGTATGTCCGGCATTACGGACGCGGCACAGGGCCAGCAGGCGGAGTTCAGGGATATTCTGGCGGTCCTGCTTGCACAGCGGGACCTTTCCCCTGCCATGGCGGGGGTGGCGTTTGAACAGATCATGGATGGCGCGGTGGGCGAAATACCGCTGGCCGCCTTCCTGACCGCGCTGCATATCCGTGGGGAAACCGTAACCGAACTGCATGCCGCTGTCCGCGCGGCGCGCGCGCGCATGCTCGCGGTGCCGGGCATGCCTGCTGGTGCGCTGGATGTGTGTGGCACGGGCGGGGATGGTCTGGGCACGCTCAATGTGTCAACCGCCGTGGCGTTCGTGCTGGCGGCCCTTGGGGTGCCGGTGGCCAAGCATGGTAACCGGGCGCTGTCGTCGCGGTCCGGGGCAACGGATGTGCTGCTGGAACTCGGCGTGCCGCTGCCCGTCGGCAATGCGTCGATAGGCCGGATGATGGATGCCTGTGGTGTCACGTTTCTCGCGGCCACCAATCACCATCCCGCCATGCGCCACTTCGCGGCAGTACGGCGCGGGCTGGGCTTTCGCACCATTTTCAATCTGATCGGTCCGCTGTGTAATCCCGCGGGTGTTACGCGCCAGCTTGTGGGGGTGTTTTCCCCCCAGTGGCTGGACGTGATGGTCAAAACGCTGCACGAGGCCGGGTCCGATCGTGTATGGGCCGTAAGCGGCGCCTGTGGCGATAGCCGGTTTGTGGACGAACTGACGCTTGCCGGTCCCACGCGGGCCTGCGTGCTGGAAGATGGCCAGATCCACAACCTGACTGTCTGGCCGGAGCAGACGGGACTTGAGCCCGCGCCCATCGACGCCATAGCCGGTGGCACGCCCGCGCATAATGCGCGTGTAATGCGGGAACTGGCGCAGGGCGCGCGCGGTGCCTACCGCGATACCGTGCTGCTCAATGCCGCAGTGGCATTGCATGTGGCGCAGCGGGGCGACAATATCATTCATGGTGGCGCGATTGACTATGCCGCCTTGCGTGGGAACATCGCCATGGCTGCTGATGTTCTCGATCGTGGTGCGGTTCTGGCCGTGCTGGACGCTGTCCGGAGTTTCCGGGTGGATGAGCCTAACAGAGTAACAGGGTAGAAAATGAACGACACGCCAATGACCTCCCCCCAGACAGGTAGTGTCCAGCCAGCGGATGTAGACAGCATCCCCGATGTTCTGGAGCGTATCTGTGCACGGACACGGGTGGACGTGGCGCAGCGGTCAAAGGTCATGACGCTGAAGGAAATTACGTCCCGTGCGCGTGAAGTGACAACGCCACCACGCGGTTTCGGACAGGCGCTGAAGCAGAAGACCGCCGATCACCAGATCGGCCTGATCGCGGAAATAAAGAAGGCGTCGCCTTCCGCCGGTATCCTGCGTCCCGACTACGAACCGACGCTGATCGCGCAGGAATATGAAAAGGCGGGGGCCGCCTGTATCTCGGTGCTGACCGAAGGGTCATGCTTCCATGGCAGCGCGGAGGATCTGAGCCGGGTGCGCGAAGCATGCAAGCTGCCGCTGCTGCGCAAGGACTTCATCGTCGATCCGTGGCAGGTGCATGAAAGCCGTCTCATCGGGGCAGACTGCATCCTGCTCATCATGGCGATCCTGACCGATGCGGAAGCGGCCGAACTGCTGGACATTGCGCGCGGACTGGACATGGATGTGCTGGTTGAGGTGCATGACGAACAGGAACTCAATCGCGCACTGGCGCTTGATACATCCTTGATCGGCATCAACAACCGCAATCTCAAGACCCTGCAGACCGATATCGAAACCACCCTCCAGCTTGCGCCGCTGGTGCCGCCTGACCGGATCATCGTATCCGAAAGCGGCATCCGCACGCATGCGGATGTCATGAAGCTGAACGCGGTTGGGGCATCGGGTTTTCTGGTGGGGGAAAGCCTGCTGCGGCATGAAGATGTGGGGGCCGCCGTCCACGCCCTGCTTGGCACGCAGCCGGACGGGGCCGGCGCATGACATCGGGTGGCCTGTCGCATCTGGATGCGGCGGGGCATGCGGTCATGGTCGATGTATCGGCCAAGCCCGATACCCGGCGCGAGGCCGTGGCCCATGGTCTGATAAAGATGCGCCCGGAAACGCTGGCCATGATCCTGTCGGGACAGATGCCCAAGGGGGACGTGCTGGCGACCGCGCGTATCGCGGGTATCATGGCGGCGAAGAAAACATCGGATCTGATTCCGTTGTGCCATCCGCTGGCCATTTCCTCCGTCACGGTGGATCTGGGCCCGGATGCGGCGGGGCAGGGGGTCGAGATCACGGCGCGCGTCCGTACCACCGGGCCGACCGGCGTGGAAATGGAAGCCCTGACTGCGGCCTCCGTTGCCGCCCTTACACTGTATGACATGTGCAAGGCCGTGGAGCGGGACATGGAAATCTGTCAGATACACGTGATCCATAAATCCGGCGGGGCTTCCGGAACTTATAACCGTGCGACAGGTGCATGACGAAAGGCGGTTACGCCCGGCAGTCGTGACGGTCGTGCTGCGGCATGGCTAGGCAACAGCGCTGGCAACATGAACCAAGGACATTCGATGAGTAACGAGACAGATCCCGGCCTGTCGGGTGGGCACAACAGCCGGACCATGACGGAAGCCGACCTGAAGCACGCCTATTACCAGATGGTGCTGATCCGAAGGTTTGAGGAACGTACCGGCCAGTTGTACGGCATGGGGCTGATCGGTGGTTTCTGCCACCTGTATATCGGTCAGGAAGCGGTCGTGGTCGGGATCCAGATGGAGCTGAAGCCGGGGGACAAGATCATCACCTCCTACCGCGATCATGGACAGATGCTGGCAGCCGGCATGGACCCGCGCGGCGTGATGGCGGAACTGACCGGTCGTGAGGGGGGCTATTCCCACGGCAAGGGCGGTTCGATGCACATGTTCTCCAGCGAAAAGCATTTCTATGGCGGCCATGGCATCGTGGGCGCACAGGTCTCGCTGGGTATCGGGCTGGCGTTCGCCAACAGGTATCGTGGCACGGATGAAGTCTCCGTCACCTATTATGGCGAAGGCGCATCCAATCAGGGGCAGGTTTACGAAAGCTTCAACCTTGCCGCGCTCCACAAGCTGCCCTGCCTGTTCGTGCTGGAAAACAACCACTATGGCATGGGCACCAGCGTCGAACGGGCTTCCGCATCGAAGGAACTGTGGCGCAATGGTGAGCCGTGGGGCATTCCGGGCATGCATGTGGATGGCATGGATGTGGGTGCCGTGCGTGCCGCGGCACAGGAAGCTGTAGCCCATTGCCGTGCGGGCAAGGGGCCGGTGCTGCTGGAAGTCGATACCTACCGTTATCGCGGCCATTCCATGTCGGACCCGGCGAAATACCGCCAGCGCACCGAAGTGGACGAAATGCGCAGGAACCACGATCCCATTGATCGCGCCCGTCGTGAACTGCTGGATATGGGCGTGGCCGAAAGCGAACTGAAATCCATGGATGACCAGATCAAGTCGATCGTGGCTGATGCAGCATCCTTTGCCCAGACCAGCCCTGAACCCGATCCTTCGGAGCTGTGGACAGACGTGCTGGTGGAAAGCTGATTAGAAATGGCAACAGAAATACTCATGCCCGCCCTCTCTCCCACCATGACGGAGGGGAAGATGGCCCGCTGGCTGCGCAAACCGGGGGAAGCCGTCGCCGCAGGTGACGTGATTGCCGAAATCGAGACCGACAAGGCCACGATGGAAGTGGAAGCGGTGGATGAAGGCATAATGGGCGACATCCTGATCCCCGAAGGGACGGAAAACGTCGCTGTCAACACGCCCATCGCCATCCTGCTGGCGGAAGGGGAAGATGCGAAGGCCCGGCCCGGCGCCGCCCCCGCGCAGCAGCCTGCCGCAGCCACGTCCTCGGCTCCGGCTTCGTGTGGACCGACGCCCGCTGCCCCCAGCACGCCGCCCGCCAGCGCCCAGCCTGAAAAGGACTGGGGCGAATGCAGCGAAATCACCGTGCGCGAAGCCCTGCGCGATGCGATGGCCGCCGAACTGCGCCGTGATGGGGATGTGTTCCTGATCGGTGAGGAAGTGGCCCAGTATCAGGGGGCTTACAAGGTTTCCCAGGGGCTGCTGGACGAATTCGGTGAAAAGCGGGTGATTGACACCCCCATTACCGAACAGGGCTTTGCCGGCATGGCCATCGGTGCTGCGCTGACCGGGCTGAAGCCGATTGTGGAGTTCATGACCATGAACTTCGCCATGCAGGCCATTGACCAGATCATCAATTCCGCCGCCAAGACGCGCTACATGTCCGGTGGCCAGATGTCGTGCCCCATCGTATTCCGTGGCCCTAACGGTGCCGCCGCCCGCGTGGGCGCGCAGCATTCGCAGTGTTATGCAAGCTGGTATGGCCATGTGCCGGGCCTGAAGGTCGTGGCGCCGTGGTCGGCAGCCGATGCGAAGGGCCTGCTGCGCGCCGCCATCCGCGATCCGAACCCGGTCATCTTCCTTGAAAACGAAATCCTGTACGGACAGCGTTTTCCCTGCCCGGTGGATGAGGATTTCATCCTGCCCATTGGCAAGGCGAAGGTCGAGCGCGAGGGACGCGACGTAACCATCGTCGCTTTCTCCATCATGGTTGGCGTGGCGCTGGAAGCCGCGGCCAAGCTGGCGGAGCAGGGGATCGAGGCCGAGGTCATCAACCTGCGCACCATCCGCCCGCTGGATACCCGGACGGTGGTGGACAGCGTGAAGAAGACCAGCCGGCTGGTCACGGTGGAAGAAGGCTGGCCGTTCGCCGGTATCGGTGCCGAAATATCCATGCAGGTGATCGAACATGCGTTCGACTACCTCGATGCGCCGCCGGTGCGCGTGGCGGGGGCCGATGTGCCCATGCCGTTCGCCGCCAACCTTGAAAAGCTTGCCCTGCCCAATCCGGACTGGATCATCAATGCCGTCCGGCAGGTTGTGTGAAGGGGAAACGCACGATGTCCATCAACATCCTGATGCCCGCGCTTTCGCCCACCATGAAGGAAGGCAAGCTGGCCCGCTGGCTCAAGACGGAAGGCGACACCATCGCATCCGGTGACGTGATTGCCGAAATCGAGACGGACAAGGCCACGATGGAAGTCGAGGCCGTGGATGAAGGCGTGCTGGGCCGTATCCTGACCCCGGAAGGGACGGAAGGCATCGCGGTCAATACGCCCATCGCCATTCTGGTGGCCGAGGGTGAAAGCGTGCCGGACATCTCGGCGGCTTCTGCCACGCCCCCGGCAGCGCAGGCACCCGTGGCACCCGTGGTCGCCCCGGCTGCGGCTCCAGCCCCTGCGGTGGCTCCGTCTGCTGCCCCCGCTGCGTCCAGTGGAAAGCGTGTTTTCGCCTCGCCGCTGGCCCGCCGTATCGCGGCGCAGAAAGGGGTTGATCTGTCCACCCTGAAGGGAAGCGGCCCCAACGGCCGCATCGTGCGCCGTGATGTGGAGCAGGCCGGGCAGACCCCGGCCGCGACACCGAAAGCCGCATCCCCTGCCGCAGTGGCGGAAGCTGCGGGCACGGGTTACGCGAAGGTGCCCCATTCCACCATGCGCAAGGTGATCGCCCGCCGTCTGACGGAAGCGAAATCCACCATTCCGCATTTCTATGTGGAAATGGATGTGCAGCTTGATGCGCTCATGGCGCTGCGCAGCCAGATGAACGCGGCATCCCCTGCGGACGGACCGGGTGCGTACAAGATTTCCGTCAATGATATGCTCATCAAGGCAGTCGCCGTTACGCTGCGTCGGGTGCCGAAGGTCAATGTATCGTACACGGACGATGCGGTTCTGGTTTATGACGACGTGGATATTTCCGTGGCCGTCTCCATTCCCGATGGGCTGATTACCCCTATCGTGCGTAAGGCCGATACCAAGAGCCTGCGGCAGATCAGCACCGAAACGCGCGATCTTGTCTCCCGCGCGCGGGCGGGCAAGCTGAAGCCGGAGGAATTTCAGGGGGGCACCTTCTCCATCTCCAATATGGGGATGTACGGGGTCAAGGCGTTCTCGGCCATCATCAACCCGCCGCAGGCCGCCATACTGGCCATTGCCGCAGCCGAACGCAGGGCGGTGGTGAAGGGCGACCAGATTACGATCGCTACGGTCATGACGGTTACCCTGTCGGTCGATCACCGGGTGGTGGATGGCGCGCTGGCGGCGGAATGGGTTTCGGCCTTCCGCGCCGTGGTGGAAAACCCCATGAGCCTTGTGGTCTGAGGAAGCGGTCCAATGAGCACCACGCAATTTGATGTCATTGTTATTGGCGGTGGTCCCGGCGGTTATGTCGCGGCCATCCGCGCCGCCCAGCTTGGGCTGAAGGCCGCAGTGGTCGAAACCGCGCAGCTTGGCGGCATCTGTCTGAACTGGGGCTGCATTCCGACCAAGGCGCTGCTGCGCGCGTCGGAAATCAATCACCTGCTGCATAATCTGGATGAATTCGGCTTTGCCGCCGATAACGTGCGCTTTGACTTTACCAAGGTGGTCAAGCGTTCGCGCAAGGTTTCGGCGCAGCTTTCCGCCGGTGTCAGCCATCTGCTGAAAAAGAATGGCGTGACCGTCGTCAACGGCTTCGGCCGGCTTGCAGGCACGCAGGGCACATTGCGCAAGGTTTCCGTCACCAGTGATGGCGGGGAAACCATTCTGACCGCCCCGAACGTGATTCTGGCTACGGGCGCGCGGGCGCGTGTGCTGCCCGGACTGGAACCTGATGGCAGGCTTGTCTGGTCCTACCGCGAGGCCATGGTGCCCACCGAACTGCCGGGCAGCCTGCTGGTGATCGGGTCGGGGGCAATCGGGGTAGAATTCGCGTCCTTTTACCGGAACATGGGGGCGGAGGTCACGATTGTGGAAGTGGCCGACCGCATCCTGCCGGTGGAAGATGCCGAAATCAGCACCTTCGCCCGCAAGGCCTTGGAAAAGCAGGGCATGAAAATCCTGACCGGTGCGAAACTGGGCCGGATTGGCAAGGATGGGGACAGCGTGACGGTGGAGGTCACCGCCGGGGGAAAAACGCAGTCCGTTGTGGTGGAGCGCGTGATCTCGGCTGTGGGCATTGTCGGCAATGTCGAGAATATCGGGCTTGAGGGCACGGCGATCGAAGTCGACCGGACCCACATCAAGGTCGATCCCTACTGCCGCACGGGTGAAAAGGGTGTTTACGCCATCGGTGATATCGCATCCCCGCCATGGCTTGCCCACAAGGCCAGCCATGAAGGCGTGATGGTGGCCGAACAGATCGCGGGCCGCACGGTCCACCCGATCAGCCCGCTGAACATTCCCGGCTGCACCTACTGCCGTCCGCAGGTGGCGTCGGTCGGGATGACGGAAGAACGCGCAAAGGCGGCTGGTCACAAGATCCGTGTCGGGCGCTTCCCCTTCATTGGTAACGGCAAGGCCATTGCGATGGGTGAGCCGGAAGGGCTGGTGAAGACCATTTTCGATGAGGCGACGGGCGAACTGCTGGGTGCCCATATGGTCGGGCCGGAAGTGACCGAGATGATTCAGGGATACGTGATCGCCCGCACGGGTGAACTGACGGATGCCGAACTCAAGGAAACCGTTTTCGCGCATCCCACCATATCGGAAACCATGCACGAAGCCGTGCTGGCGGCGTATGACGGGGCGCTGCATATCTAACGCTGCCTGCGGCGGGGCAGGATCACGCGGTACCTGATCGTGCGGTTGTGATCCCGTCACGCGGGGAAGCGGGCAAGAACGCTTGACGCGGTGGGGCTGGCGTTACACTTGTGCTTATCTGCCTGTTTGCGGGGACCTGGTACATGTCTGTGCGTGTGATGATCGACCACCGGAAGAAGGGGGACACGCCCCTTCGCCATCCAGAAAAGGCGCACAAGCCTGACAATCCCATCGCGCGCAAGCCCGACTGGATACGGGTGCGCGCGCCCAATCACCCCACCTATCATGAAACGCGCAAACTCATGCGTGACAACAAGCTTGTCACGGTATGCGAGGAAGCGGCATGCCCCAATATCGGGGAATGCTGGTCCCAGCGTCATGCGACCATGATGATCATGGGGGAAATCTGCACGCGGGCCTGCGCATTCTGCAATGTCACGACCGGCATGCCCAATGCGCTTGATGCCGATGAACCCGAGCGCGTGGCGGATGCGGTGGCCCGTCTGGGGCTGCGGCATGTCGTTATCACTTCCGTTGACCGCGATGATCTGGCCGATGGTGGCGCACATCATTTCGCACGGGTGATTGGTGCCCTGCGTGCCAGCGCGCCGGATACGACGGTCGAGATCCTGACGCCTGATTTCCTGCGCAAGCCCGGCGCGCTGGAGGTTGTGGTCCGTGCGCGGCCCGATGTGTTCAACCATAATCTGGAAACCGTGCCCCGGCTGTATCCCACGATCCGCCCTGGTGCGCGCTATTACCAGTCGCTGCGCCTTCTGGATGATGTGAAGCGGATGGACCCGTCCATCTTCACGAAGTCAGGACTGATGCTCGGCTTGGGCGAAGAACGGACCGAAATCTCGCAGGTCATGGATGATCTGCGTATTGCGGACGTTGATTTCATCACTCTGGGGCAATATCTCCAGCCTACGGTCAAGCATGCCGCGGTGGCCCGGTTCGTTACGCCGGATGAATTCGCTGATTACGCGACGATCGCGCGCGTAAAGGGCTTTCTTCAGGTCAGTGCCTCGCCACTGACCCGGTCATCGTATCATGCGGATTCTGATTTTGCGGAACTGCGCGCCGCACGTGAACACCGCCTGCGGACAGAGCGTGGCGCGATGGAGAGTAACTGATGCCCACCCATGCCGAACGTCGGCTTATTGCCTATTCCCCCGATCAGCTTTTTGATCTGGTGGCCGACGTCGGGAAATACCCACAGTTTCTGCCGTGGTGTACCAACGCGCGGGTTCGTACGCGCACCAGCACCGAACTGGTTGCGGACCTGACCATAGGGTTTGGTCCGTTTCGGGAGACATTTACCAGCCGCGTCCTGCTTGAAGCACCCAGCACGATACGGGTCAGCTACGAAAAAGGGCCTTTCCGCTATCTGAACAATGTATGGACGTTCACGCCCGATGCGCGTGGATGTCTGGTTGATTTCTTTGTGGATTTCGAATTCCGTTCCCGCCTGTTGCAGGCGGCGATCGGCGTTGTCTTCAATGAAGCCGTGCGTCTCATGGTTTCGGCCTTTATCCGCCGTGCGCGGGATATTTACGGCCAGCCCGCAACGCCGGCTCCGCCGCCGATCGGCACGGCAAAAGCCGGTAATGCCTGATCCCCTCAAACCGTCAGTCCGGATTGGGAAACCTCATCATGAAAAAATTCATTTCCGCCATGGCAGGCTGCATGCTGCTGGGCATGACATCGCTTGCCAGTGCTGCGCCGGCAGCCCATCATCCCGCCCCCGGCAGTGATGCCGAAACGGCGGACCTGAATGCACAGAGCCTGCAGAAAGCCCGCGCCTCACTTCCCCCGCAGGCCGCGTCTGCTGCCCCGCCGGTAGCCGCCCCCGGCCATCCGGTACAGGCGGCGGGAACAGGCGAAACCGCCAGCCCCATCCGCGTGCCGGAAACAGGTAGCACGGTTTCCGCATACTGATCGTCCCATCCGTGGCAGGAAGGCGGCTCTTCCTGTCAGTATTGCGGCAGCGTGCCTAAAGCTTTCCTGTAATGCAGTGCTGCCGTTTATCCCGTATTCAGCCGGTCCGCATGGTCAAGCAGCAGCGAAAGGGCGATGCGGACGGCCTGCGCGCGGATTTCGGTGCGGGTGCCTGCAAATACATGGGAAACCGTGTCCACCTGTCCCCCGCACGCCGTACCAAACCAGACCAGTCCCACCGGTTTGTCCGGCACGGCGCCACCCGGTCCGGCAATGCCGGTGATGGACACGGCCATATTGGCATCGGGCGCATGCGCAAGGGCGCCCTGTGCCATGGCGGCGGCGACCTCCCGGCTTACGGCGCCGTGGCGTTCCAGCAGGCCGAGGGATACGCCCAGCGTATGGTGTTTCATGCTGTTGGAATAGGTGACGAAACCGCCCGCCACCACATCGGACGATCCGGCGGCATGGGTCAGCGATGCGGCCAGCAGTCCGCCCGTGCAGCTTTCCGCCGTGACAATGCGGCGGCCCGCAGTGCGCAGCCGCATCAGGGCATCGGGCATACGGGCAAGAAATGTATCAGGTAACATCCGTCACATTCTCCTTCGCTGTGGCGGTAACGCGTCAGGCCAGATAACGGATGCCTGTCAGGATGATGGCGGCCATGATCCCGGCCACGACATCATCCCCCATGATGCCGAGCGCATCATGCCGCCGGTCGAACCAACCTACGGGACCGGGCTTGGTGATATCGAACAGGCGGAACAGGGCGAAGGCCAGCAGCAGCCACAGCACATCCACCCAGCGCAGGGCGGAAACGGGCAGGGGCGCCAGCGGGAACATCGCCAGCCACATGCCCACGACTTCATCAATCACGATCCAGCCGTGATCTTCCCCATTGGATACCAGTGCCGTGGCCCGGTAGCCGATCAGGGTGCAGGCAATGATGGCCAGCGCCATCCATGTCCATTGTCCCAGCAGGGGGACACCCACAACCATGGCCGCGAATGATCCCACCGTGCCCGGCGCACGCGGGGCAAAGCCGCAGCCCCCGAAGCTGGCAATCAGGCGGGCAGGGGACACCGCCATCAGTCCTGCGCCAGTGCGGGGTCGGTTGCCTGATAAATGGCCATGTTCTCCTCCACCCTTTCAACGTAATTGCGTGTTTCCCCGAAAGGAATGCTTTCGATCCAGTCCAGCAGGGCATCGGGCACAGGCGTATCGCGCGCCGGGTTGCCCAGTGTCAGCAGCCAGTTGTCCGTGCGGTGCGGCCCGGCATTATAGGCCGCCGCAACGTAAGGAACGGCTCCCCCCACGCGCTGGGCTATATCCGCCAGATAGGCGGCACCCAGCCGCATGTTCAGTTGCGGATCGGTCAGGGTGGCAGCACTGACCGGCACATCCGTCATGCCGACCTTGCGCGCAACGTCGCGTGCCGTGGACACCAGAAGCTGCATGAGGCCGATAGCATGGGCCGGGCTGACCACCGCAGGGTCAAACCCGCTTTCCTGCCGCGCCACGGCCAGTTCCACATCCGCAGGCAGGATGCTTGTAGGCGGGGTGTAGGGGCGGGGCCAGCCTTCGCGTATCAGCGTCAGCCCGTCGCGTCCGGCCAGACGGGCGATCATGACCGCGGCATCCGGCACGTTCAGCCGTGTCGCCATGCGTGCGGCCAGCACATGCGTCATCGCATCCGTGCCCTGCGCATCAAGGGCCAGGATGAAATCACGCGCATGATGCCCGTCACCCCATGCCGCCAGAATTTCCGCCGCGCGCGCCAGTTCCGTCGTATCGAACCGCACGGCATCGGCTACGGTGGGGCTGGGTTCCTTTTCGCGCAGCAGGTGCGCGCGGATCTGGCGGCCCGCCTGATCGGGAACCAGCAACTGGTTCATCCGGTTGCCCGCCAGCCATTCAATCGCCATCTGCCCGTAGAAGGTATTGGCAAGTTCCGCCGCGTGCGTCCATTGGGTCCGCGCGGGTTCATGCCGGCCACAGGCCCATAACGCGCGTCCCAGCCAGAACTGCCCCCGGCTGCGGGTAATGACGGGAACCGCCTGCGCCAGCGGGGTGAAGTCAGCCTGTGCGTGTTCGGCGTCATGCAGGTATTCGAGCCTGATCCAGCCGGTCAGGAACAGGGCGTCAAAATGGTTGGCCGCGCCGATATCCGCCGTGTCGTTGGCGATGAGCAGGGCGTCCTGTGGCCTGCGGGCCTGAAGCAGGTCGCGGGCCAGCCCGTCACGTTCGCGCCAGAATGCGGCTGCGGCGCCGCCGGTTGCATGCTGTTCCGTCTCGATGCCCCGTGCGCGCCACAGGGCCAGCGCATCATCCAGCCGCTGTGCATGGTGCAGCCAGCGCAGGCGGTCCAGCAATAATGCCGCATCAGCCTGCTGTTCAGGCGGTAGCAGGGCCAGTGTCGTTTCCGCCTGCGGATCATTGCGGCGGAAGGCGATGCGCGCGCGGGCAATGGGTTGCTGCGCCGGGTTCAGCAGGGGGGCCTGCCGGGTCGCGGCTTCGACCTGTCCCGCGCGTTCCTGCCGGTCGAAGCGCTGCCAGTGGTCCTCCGGCGTGAAAGCGCTGCCGAAGGCCGCCAGCATCGCCTGCGCGTCGGTCGGGCTGTCGGCGCGGTGTATCCATGTATCACGCGCCCAGTCATCCAGCTTCGCCGGGCGGGGAGATGCACTGTTGCAGCGCAGCAGCGCATGCACATCCTTCAGCGGCAGGACACCGCACAACCGCCCCGCCGTGACGTCATCCGGCTCGGCTGCAAGGGTCTGCTGAAACCGTGCCAGCAGGGTGGGGCGCTGTGGCCAGGCGGCATTTTCGTGCAGGAAGGTCGCGTATTCATCGGAACTTCCCCCCACCGGGGAAAGCAGGCGCAGGTAGACCACCAGCTTCGCGGCAATCGGGTCATCATCCGCATTGCCGGTCGCGGCCTGCGCTGGGGTGGGCCAGTTTTCTGCCTTCACCGCAGGCGGCAGGGATGATGCGGCAGGGGAAGGCAGCGCCAGCAGGCCGGACAGCGCCAGCCCCGTCGCAATGCCCAGACGATGGCTGGCGCGTGTACTCGTCATGCGGCGCCCCCGATATGGGTCCAGACCTCGCCACCGCCCTTGATGATGAGTTCGATCGCCACAACCAGCACAACCAGCAGCCCGATCCACGAAATCCAGCGATACCGTTCCAGCAGGCGCGCGATCAGGGATGCCGCAACTGCCATCAGCACGACCGATATGACCAGCCCCGTGACCAGCACGCCCATATGTTCGCCCGCGGCCCCGGCTACCGCCAGAACGTTATCAAGGCTCATGGACAGGTCGGCCACCATGATGCGGATGATGGCATTGCGCAGCGATCCGGGGGCGGGGGCTGCATCGTTCTCTACGGCATCACCGCGCATTTCCCGATACATGCGCCAGCACACCCACAGCAGCAGCAGGCCGCCCGCCAGCGTCAGCCCGATAATGGCCAGCAGCCTGACGGCGACCAGCGCCAGCCCGATCCGTATGACTGCAGCCCCCAGTATCCCGCACAGGATGGCGATTCGCCGCGAACGGTGCGGCAGGTTACGCACCGCCAGCCCCACCACGATCGCGTTATCGCCCGCGAGTGTCACGTCAATCAGGATAACCTGGGCCAGCGCATAAAGCGAAGACGGCGAAAAAATAGCGGACATGGAGCAGATACGATCCTGTAGGGGCATGCCCGTGGGCAGCGCGCGGTGCGTTATAACCGCTTTATGCCGTTGTGTGCGCCCATGATGCAATCACACCTGTCATGACAGATGATGTCGCCCCCTGATCGCCTTCATGATGGATCGGACGTGAATTAAGGGAGACGCACGCAACAGAATTGGGTAGGAAAGCGGCCTGATCCCGATTGTGTCGCTACGTGAGGAAGCCTGAGAACATGGTACCGCGCTATACCCGCCCCGTCATGGCCGCCATCTGGTCCCCTGAGAACCGCTACCGCATCTGGTTCGAAATCGAGGCCCTGGCCTGCGAGGCGATGGCGGAATATGGCGCGATTCCCGCCGAATCCGCCCGGACCATCCGCACGAAGGGCGATGCCGCCATGGCCGCCTTTTCGCAGGCCGATCTGGACCGTATTGACGAGATCGAGGCCGAAACCCGTCACGATGTCATCGCGTTCCTGACATGGCTTGCTGAAAAGATCGGACCGGACAGCCGTTTCGTGCATCTGGGCATGACATCGTCCGACGTACTCGATACCTGCCTGTCGGTGCAGATGGTGCAGGCGACGGACCTGCTTCTGGAAGATGTCGATGCCGTGCTGGCGGCGCTGAAGCGGCGTGCGTTTGAACACAAGCATACCCTGACCATCGGCCGCAGCCACGCCATCCATGCCGAACCGACATCGTTCGGTCTGAAGCTTGCGGGCCATTATGCCGAATTCGCCCGCAACCGCGAACGGCTGGTCCGCGCGCGTGCCGAAATCGCGGTCTGCGCCATTTCGGGCGCGGTGGGCACCTATGCCCATATCGACCCGCGCGTTGAGGAATATGTGGCGGAAAAACTCGGGCTCAAGCCCGAGGATGTCTCCACGCAGGTCATCCCGCGCGACCGGCATGCCGCCTATTTCTGCGCACTGGCCGTGATCGCCAGCGGGATCGAGCGTCTGGCGACCGAAGTGCGTCACCTTCAGCGTTCCGAAGTGCGCGAAGCGGAAGAATTCTTCCACAAGGGGCAGAAGGGCTCGTCGGCCATGCCGCACAAGCGCAACCCTGTGCTGTCGGAAAACCTGACGGGTCTGGCGCGCCTTGTGCGTTCGCACGTCATTCCTGCGCTGGAGAACGTGGCGCTGTGGCATGAACGCGACATCAGCCATTCCTCCGTCGAGCGTAACATCTGCCCCGATGGCACGATCGGCCTTGATTTCGCCCTCATGCGCCTTGCGGGCATGATGGAAAAGCTGGTGGTCTATCCCGAGCAGATGCAGGCCAATATCGACAGCCTTGGCGGGGTGGTGCATTCGGGCGAAGTGTTGCTGGCGCTTGCGCGTGCGGGCATCCTGCGCGAGGATGCCTACCGTATCGTCCAGCGTAACGCGATGGCGACATGGACCCGGCTGGGCCACAAGGATGGCCGGACCTTCCGTGAGAACCTTGCTGCGGACCCGGAAGTGGCCGGACGCGTCGCGCCGGAGGTTCTGGACGCCGCCATGGACAGCGCATCCCACCTGCGCATGATCGACCATACCTATACCCGCGTCTTTGGCGAGACAGGCCCCGCGCGGACCTGATCCCGCCTGCGGATAGGGAACAACAGCACAGGATACCGAGGCGTGTGCACAGTCGTCATCTCCCACGATCCACAGCAGGAATGGCCGCTACTGCTGGCGGCCAATCGTGATGAACGTCTCGACCGGCCATGGCTGCCGCCCGCACGGCACTGGGCCGACCAGCCCGATGTCATCGGCGGGCAGGACGAGGTCGCCGGTGGGTCCTGGCTGACCCTTAATGATGCAGGTGTGGTCGCGGGGATCATGAACCGCGTGGGCAGTCTTGGCCCCGCGCCGGGCAAGAACTCGCGCGGGGCGCTTCCCCTCATGGCGGGGCGCTTTTCCACCGCGCGGGAAGCCGTGGCCCATATCGGCCAGATCGACGCCGGGGCATGGCGATCGTTCAACATGATCGTGGCGGACCGGACGGACGCCTTTTTCATCCGGGGGCCGGGCTACGGCCAGCCGCAGGTGGAAGGGCTTGAACCGGGCGTGCATATGGTCGCCACGACCGATCCCGATGACATGGCCATGCCGCGCATCCACCGCCACCTGCCGCGTTTCCGCGCCGCCGCGCGCCCGGTGCCGCCGGAATGGACGCAGTGGACCACCCTGCTGGCCGACCGTTCGCTACCGGCGGGCAGCGAGATCAACATTCCCCCGCGTTCGGGTTTCGGCACATGCAGTTCGTCGGCCATCGGTGTGGCGGTGGACAGCCGCCGGTCATGGTTTTTTGCCGCGGGCGCACCCGACCGGGTGGGCTACAGCCCGGTCGATCTTGACGCATCGGGCGCGCAGGCAAGGTAAATGGTATCTTCCCGACCGGATCGCTGCTATGGCATGCGCATCATTCGGGATCATGCCGACAGCAGATCCTACAGATCAGGGGAGGGGCCGCTCCCGGCCCGTCCCCGCAGCGTTATGTGAAGGACGAGTATGGGCCGCCGCCGTCAGCTTTACGAAGGAAAAGCCAAAATCCTTTTCGAGGGTCCCGAACCCGGGACCCTCGTGCAGTATTTCAAGGATGACGCCAGCGCCGGCAACGGCGCGAAAAAGGGCATCATCACCGGCAAGGGTGTGCTGAACAACCGTATCAGCGAACACCTGATGCTGCGACTGCATGATATCGGGATTCCCACCCACTTCATCCGCCGCCTGAACATGCGCGAGCAACTGATCCGTGAAGTCGAGATCATCCCGCTGGAAGTCGTGGTGCGCAACGTGGCCGCAGGCAGCCTGACACAGCGGCTGGGCATTCAGGAAGGCACGCGCCTGCCGCGTCCGATCATCGAATACTATTACAAGAACGACGCCCTGAACGACCCGATGGTGAGTGAGGAACACATCACCGCCTTCGGCTGGGCCTGCCCGCATGACATGGAAGACATCGTGGCGCTGAGCATGCGCGTGAACGACTTCCTGTGCGGCCTGTTCATGGGCATCGGCATCATCCTTGTCGATTTCAAGCTGGAATTCGGCCGCCTGTTCGAGGGCGACAACATGCGTATCGTTCTGGCTGACGAAATCTCGCCCGATAACTGCCGCCTGTGGGATGCCAAGACCAGCGAAAAGCTGGACAAGGACCGTTTCCGCAAGGACATGGGCAAGGTTGAAGAAGCATATCAGGAAGTTGCGATGCGCCTGGGTATCCTGCCCGAGGCCACGAATTCCGACATGAAGGGACCGGAGGTAATGCAATGAAGGTACGCGTGACCGTCATGCTGAAGGAAGGCGTGCTCGACCCGCAGGGCAAGGCCGTGGAACATGCGCTGCATGTGCTGGATTTCGGCAATGTGGGGGAAGTCCGTATAGGCCGCGTGATCGAGCTGGAAGTGGACGAGACCGATCGTGAACGCGCCCGCGCGCAGGCCGACGCCATGGCGCGCGCGCTGCTGGCCAACCTTGTGATCGAGGACTTCGTGACGGAGGTCATTGGATGAAAACCGCCCGCCTTCTTGCCCTGGCCTGCGCCATGGCAGCGAGCATGCCGGTGGCGCAGGCGTACGCCCAGCGGGTGTCGCGGCTGGATGGCACGCAGCTTGGATCGCTGTGCACCAAGGCCGCGAGCGCTGGTGTATGTGATGCCTACATTTCCGGCATCGCGGATTCCGCGGCCCTGGCGCACCTGTTCGAGCGGAATGCCGAAAAGGACACCAAGGATGTCGCGGCCTTCTGTATCGCGCCTGCAACACCGATCGCGGACATGCGCGGCAAGGTCGTAAGCTGGATGAAGGACCATCGCGACGGGCTGAGCCGCCCGGCGGGCGAGGTCGTGTTCACCGCACTGCACGAATCCTATCCCTGCGGCGGCAGCAAATGAAGGCGGCGATTGTAGTTTTCCCCGGCACCAACCGCGAACGCGACATGGCGATCGCGCTGCGTGGTGTGACCGGGCAAGCCCCCGTTATGGTATGGCACCGTGATACCGCGCTGCCCGCCGGGGTGGACCTTGTGGTCCTGCCCGGTGGCTTCAGCTATGGCGACTACCTGCGCTGTGGCGCGATGGCGGCCCATGCCCCGATCATGACGGCCATACGCGAATACGCGAACAGGGGCGGGCATATCCTTGGCGTGTGCAACGGTTTCCAGATCCTGACGGAAGCGCAGCTTCTGCCCGGTGCGTTGCTGCGTAACGCGGCGCTGCGTTTTCTGTCGCAGGACTGCTTCCTGCGCGTCGAGCGTGACGATACGCCGTTTACCCGCCATTGGGCCAAAGGCGACGTGTTCCGTACCCCCATGGCGCATGGCGATGGCAATTACATTGCCGAGGCCGAAACCATCCGCGCGCTGGAAGACAGCGGTCGCGTGGCCTTCCGCTACGTGGCGGAAAATGGACGGATGGACGCGGGGGATCCGCAGCTCAATCCCAATGGCTCGATGAACGCCATTGCGGGTGTGTTCAGCGAAAACCTGCGTATCTGCGGCATGATGCCCCATCCGGAGGATCTGGTTGATCCGCTGATGGGCGGCGAGGATGGTAAACCCCTGTTTACGGGGCTTGTGGAGGCACTGGTCGGATGAGCGCAAAGGCACAACGGCCCGTTGATGAGGCGCTGGCCCGCGAATTCGGCCTGACGGCGGAAGAATACGGCAACGTCCTGTCGATCATGGGCCGCACGCCCACGTTTACGGAACTGGGCATTTTCTCGGTCATGTGGTCCGAGCACTGTTCGTACAAATCGTCGCGTGCGTTCCTCAAAACCCTGCCGACAAAGGCCCCGTGGGTCATCCACGGTCCCGGTGAAAATGCGGGCGTGGTCGATATCGGGCAGGGACTGGCTGCCATCTTCAAGATGGAAAGCCATAACCACCCCTCCTTCATCGAACCCTATCAGGGGGCGGCGACCGGCGTGGGCGGCATCCTGCGTGACGTGTTCACCATGGGCGCGCGGCCTGTCGCCAACCTGAACGCCCTGCGTTTTGGCGATCCCAATAACCCGCAGACCCGCCGCATCGTTGATGGCGTGGTGCGTGGCGTGGGTGGTTATGGCAACTGCGTCGGCGTGCCGACCGTGGGCGGGGAAATCAATTTCCACCCGGCCTATGACGGCAATCCGCTGGTTAACGCCATGACGGTCGGTGTTGCACGGCAGGACCGCATCTTCCTGTCGGCGGCGGCGGGAATCGGCAATCCTGTCATCTATGTCGGTTCGAAAACCGGGCGTGACGGGATTCATGGTGCGACCATGTCCTCGTCGGAATTTGATGAAGACGCGCTGGCCAAGCGTCCCACCGTGCAGGTGGGGGACCCGTTTGTCGAAAAGCTGCTGATCGAAGCCTGCCTTGAACTGATGGCGACCGATGCGATCGTGGCCATTCAGGACATGGGTGCTGCGGGCCTGACCTCATCCTCCGTCGAAATGGCGGGCAAGGGTGGTGTCGGCATCGACCTTGACCTTGATAACGTGCCCCAGCGCGAGCGCGGGATGACGGCATATGAAATGATGCTGTCCGAAAGTCAGGAACGCATGCTGATCGTGCTGCGTCCCGACCGCACGGAACAGGCGCGCGCCATTTTCGATAAATGGGAACTGGATTTCGCGGTCATCGGCCATCTGACCGATACCGGCAACATCGTGATCCGGCACAAGGGCGAGATCGAGGCAGAGATTCCGCTGGCGCCGCTGGCCGATCAGGCCCCGGTCTATCACCGTCCGACGGCACCGGCGCAGAAGCCGCAGCCGATGGAGCCGATCATCGACCCGGTAGGTATCGAACAGGCGCTGATCCGGCTGATCGGCTGTCCGGATCTGGCGTCGCGTGCCTGGGTGTACAACCAGTATGACAGCACGGTTGGCGGCCAGACGGTGCGCAGGCCGGGTGCCGCCGATGCCGCCATCGTCAAGGTGGAAGACACCGATCTGGGCCTTGCGCTGACCACGGACTGCACCCCGCGTTACTGCCGCGCCGACGCACGCCTTGGTGGCGCGCAGGCCGTGGCGGAGGCATGGCGCAACATTACCGCGACGGGTGCGCGCCCGCTGGCGGTAACGGACAACCTGAACTTCGGCTCACCTGAAAAGCCGGAAGTGATGGGCCAGTTTGTCGATGCCATCGCCGGTATGGGTGATGCGTGCCGCGCGCTGGATTTCCCCGTCGTCAGTGGCAATGTCTCGCTTTATAACGAGACGCGTGCGCCGGACGGCACGTCCCAGTCCATTCTGCCGACCCCGGCCATTGGTGGCCTTGGCGTGCTGGAGGACGTGCGCACGGCGGTCGGTCTGGAAATGCCCGATGGCTGCGACATCATGCTGCTGGGCGAGACGAAGGGCCAGCTTGGCCAGTCGATCTGGCTGCGTGAGATACTGGGCAGCCAGGATGGCGAACCGCCCACGCTTGACCTTGCAGCGGAACGGCGCAATGGCGATTTCGTGCGCGGCCTGATCCAGAACGGCACTGTTATCGCCTGTCATGACGTGGCTGATGGCGGTATTCTGGTTGCCGTGGCGGAAATGGTCATGGCCGGGCAGGCGGGTTGCGTGCTGGAAAGCCCGCAATCGGGCATGCGGCCCGAAGCGTTCTGGTTTGGTGAGGACCAGTCCCGTTACATCGTGGCGGTGCGCGACGGGCAGGCACTGGCCGATCTGGCGGCTGCAGCGGGTGTTCCATGCCGCAGGCTGGGCCGTTCAGGGGGCGAGGGTTTGACATTGCCCAATGGTTCCACAATATCCAAGGCACGTCTGGTTGCGGTTCATACCGAATTCTTTCCGCGACTGATGGACCGATAGGGCAGGAGTTTAAAGCCAGATGGCAATGACGGCGCAGGAAATCGAGACCTATATCCGTGAAGCCCTGCCGGATGCGAAGATTACGATTGACGATCTGGCGGGCGATGGGGACCATTATGCCTGCCGCGTTGTCAGTGCCGCGTTCCGCGGCCTGACGCGCGTGCGGCAGCATCAGCTTGTCTATGATGCATTGCAGGGGCACATGGGCGGCAAGCTTCATGCGCTGGCATTGCAGACACAGACCCCGGACTGAGCCTGAACGGATCATTATCCATTCCCAAACCAGGAAACCAAATCATGGCCGAAACAATCGCACAGCGCATTCAGGCGCAGATCGACGCGAATCCCGTCATGCTCTACATGAAGGGTGACGCCACCTTCCCGCAGTGCGGTTTTTCCGCGCGCGTGGTGCAGGTGCTCAAGCACATGGGTGTGCCCTTCAAGACCGCGAACGTTCTGGAAGATCCGGAACTGCGTCAGGGCATCAAGGAATTCTCCAACTGGCCGACCGTGCCGCAGCTTTACATCAAGGGCGAGTTCATTGGTGGCTGCGACATCGTGACCGAGATGTACCAGACCGGCGAGCTTGAAAAGCTGCTGACCGAGAAGGGCATCGCGACCGCGACTGCCTGATATCAGGGCAGCACGGCACGATACCGGACGGGCGGGACAGAAATGTTCCGCCCGTTTTGTATTTTGGTCATAACATCGCTTGCGTAGACGGCAGTCTTTCGCCTAGCTTCCTCTTGGTTTGAAAATCTGGAGATGGGCCGAATGCGATACGGCGACTTGCGTTTTGCTACTATGCTGCTGCTTGGCGCAGGTCTGATCGGAAGCATCACTACCCCGGCCCACGCACGGACCCACGCCGTGACGGAAAGCGAGGCCGACCGCCTTACACTCGGCGCGCTGATCGCGCCGCCGCCGCCGGTACGCCATGTGGTCTATCACACCACTACCCGCTCGGGTGGACATGCGCCGGTCGTGCTGGCAGCACACCATGGCTCTGCCGCTACAACGCGACATACGATGGTGCATAGCATCGTCTACCATCCGCATGCGGCAGCATCTTCCCGTCATACCCACACGGCGCCGGCCCGGCATCGTACCTGATCCGGGCAGTTCATCAGAACTGCCGGAAGGCGTCCGGTATCCATTCAATGACATTGCCCGGCAGTACCGCACACACATCGAAGCGGACGCTGTCATAAACCCAGTGCGGATTGGCCGCGCACAGGAACTGCGCCGCATTCATGATGCGCGTGACCTGTGACGGGCGGATGGCTTCCCCCGCGGCCAGCAGGGATGGGCGGGCCTTGACTTCGATAAACACAAGACATCCCCCACGCAGCGCCACAAGATCGATTTCACCCCAACGGGTGCGCGCGCGATGCAGCAGGATTTCCCATCCCGCCATGCGCAGGGCTGCTATTGCGGCCTGTTCCGCCGCCATGCCATCGGCAAAGGCCCGTCTGCCCCGCCGTTGACGGGGTGTGGGAAGGCCGCCATCGCCATTGCGGCTCACGCCATCCATTCCGTGCGGTGGCGCGGGTGGGGAATATCCGGCAGATAAGGTATGGAAAGCCGGATAACAGGTTTCAGGGCCGGGTATCGATGCGCGGCCGTGGCAGGATATGTGACATGATCTTTCATTCCCTCACCATATGGGATTTTTCCCTGCTTGTGGTTCGCGTGTGCATTATCGCCGTGGTGATGGTCCATGTCCTGCTGACCAAGCGTGATGTCGGGGCTTCGATCGGGTGGATTGGCGTAACGGTGCTCATGCCGCTGACCGGTGGCGCACTGTATTCCATGTTCGGCATCAACCGCGTGCATCGTCGCGCCCGCCGTCTGGTGGGGCAGCACCCGTGGCATAGCCGCACCACGTCATCGCAATGGCGCAGGGAGGAGGAGGGCGTATTCGCGCCTCTGGCCTCCATGGTGGGCAAACTGACTGGCCGCCCGCTGCTCAGCGGCAATGCGGTTATCCCGATGCATGATGGCGATACGGTCTATCCCCGCATGCTTGCCACCATCAATGGCGCGCAACGCAGCGTGCTGCTGTGTTCCTACATCTTTCGTGCCGACCGGATCGGTCGGCAGTTCTGTGATGCGCTGATTGCAGCCCACAGGCGCGGCGTGCAGGTGCGGGTGCTGGTGGATGGGGTGGGGTCTGGTTACTTCCATTGCGGCGTGGAACGCATATTGCGGCGTGCCGGGGTGCCGGTCGGGCGGTTCATGCATTCCATGCTGCCGTGGCGCATGCCGTTCATCAACATGCGCGACCACAAGAAAATACTGGTGGTGGATGGCAGCACGGGTTTCATGGGCGGGTTGAACATAGGGGAGGAAAACATCGCCTCCTCCCATCCCCGGCATCTGGTGTCGGATACGCATTTTGAACTGGCGGGGCCGGTGGTTCACCAGTTGAGCGAAGCCTTCGCGCGGGACTGGTCCTTTACGCGCGGCGAAGAACTGCGGGCCGATATCTTCTTCCCGCCCCAAGCCAGCCACGGACCGACATTAAGCCGCATCGTTACCGCAGGGCCGGATCTGGATCTGGAAAAAATCGAATATACGATGTTGCAGGCCATTGCGCTGGCACGGCACAACGTCCGGCTCATGACACCCTATTTCCTGCCTGATGACCGGTTCCTGACCGAACTGGCGCTGGCGTCCCTGCGTGGGATCGAAGTGGATATCGTGGTGCCGTGGCACAGCAATCATACGCTGCTGGACTGGGCACGTTCAGCCAACCTGCCGCGTTTTCTGGATTCGGGATGCCGTATATGGCTGGCGCGACCGCCCTTCAATCATTCCAAGCTTATGGTGGTTGACCGGCACTGGTCGTTCGTGGGCAGTTCCAACCTTGATGTGCGCAGCCTGCGCCTCAATTTCGAGATCAACCTCGAATCCTATGATGATGCGCTGGCCGGTTCGATTGATGATTTCATCAGCATCCACCGGCACGTGCGCCTGACACATCATGATCTGGACCGGCGTTCCTTCCCGCGTAAGCTGCGGGATGCGGCGGCCCGGCTTTTTCTGCCGTATCTCTAGCGCCGGTCGCCCGACGGGCGCAGCATGACCGATATGGGCCGGTGATCGGAGGCATAGTTTTCGATCACATGCCGCTCGGTGCAGGTCAGGCCGCGTACAAGGCAGCGGTCCAGCCTGATGGGCAGCATGTCGGCCATGCGGTGCGTGGGCGCGCGTGGTCCGACATCCTGAAAATGACGGATCAGGGCCGGGCCTACCTGATTGAAATCCCCCAGTATGGCGGCCTGATGCGGCAGAAGCTGTACCACGCGGCGCAACTGCCGCCGGTTCAGAAGCTGCCCGTGGGACAGGTGGACATTGGCCACCACCAGCGAACGACATTCCACCACCTGCGCTACACGGCGGAACACGGTGCCAGCGGGCAGGGTGCAGGCCAGCGGCTGGCGTGCGAAGGGCCATGGACTCCAGCACGCCAGACCATGGATGCGTCCGGGCAGTGGCGCGCGGGCGTAGTGGCCGCCAATCAGCGTGGGCAGCGCATCGATTTCCACCGTGGCTTCCTGCATCAGCAGCAGGTCGGGCCGTTCGGCGCGGATCAGGTCGATCACGTCGCGCGCGGTGGCCCCGATGCGGCGCAGCAGGTTCCAGCTTACGATCTTGAGCGCACCGTCCTCACGTCTGGGCGGGGTCAGTTCAGGTCGTGGCACCGCACCGTGTAGCGGCGGGGTGGACGAAAGGCGGAGATAGGGACGGGCTAGGATCATGGTTCGGTAAACGGCTCGCGTATTTCGTCTGGGATGGGGTCTTTCAACCGGGGATCACCCGCCGCGAATTCGGCAGTCAGGGTATAGCCCACGCCGATCAGGACGGGGCCAAGAAAAATGCCAAGCCCGCCGAATGTCAGCACCCCGCCCAGCACACCCAGCACGGTCAGCAGATAGGGCATCTGCGCCCCGCGCGCGATGAACATGGGGCGGATGACATGGTCCGCGCCGGAAACGATGATCGTGCCATACAGCAGCAGGAAGATGCCCCAGCCCGGATGATGGCTGAGCAGCAGGAACACGGCCGCGGGAATCCAGATCAGTGGCGCGCCAATGGGCAGCACCGCGATGAAGGCGGTGATCGCACCCAGCAGGACCGGGCTGGAAATCCCGGCGATGGCGAAGCCGATTCCGGTCAGGATTCCCTGTATGATGGCCGTGCCAAGGATACCGTAGACCGTACCGCGGATGGTCCGCCCCACGATCCCCAGTATCCGGTCGGCATAGCTGCCCGCAATGCGGCGCACCACGGCGACGAAGGTATTGCCCAGCGCATCCCCGCCCAGCCAGAAGAAGAAGGAGATGAATAGCGCCATGGCCAGATGGGCCAGCCCGCTTGCCATCTGCATCATGGCCCGCAGCGCGGACTGCCCGATCCGCCCGGCATAGGGGCGGACCACTTCGTCTATGCTGCCGACGTCAACCGACCATTTCTGCCATTTCTGTGCAATTTCAGGGCCGAAATGCGGAATATGCGTAACCCGCGCGGGCAGCGGCGGCAGGTGCAGCGCGCCCACCGCATCGACCAGATACTGCAGGGTGGCCGGTACATCGGCAATGCTGCTCGACACCACGATAACCAGTGGCACCACCAGAACCAGCGCGCATAGCAGCGTCATGACCAGTGCCGCAGGCAGCAGGGACATGTCGCGCCGCAGCCGCATGAAGACCGGCCATGTGGCAAAGGTCAGGATCGCCGCCCACAGAAGGGCGGTCATAAACGGATACAGGATCAGGACGCAGCCAAATGCGATCCCGCCCAGCATCAAGCCCATCATGATACGTTCGACCATATGGCTGACGTACCCCCTCGCGTGTGGAAACAAAAGACAAATGTTCAGGACTTTCGTTCATGCGCGCTATGCTGCACCCTGTTGGCGAAATGACAATTCCTAAGGACCGGGAGAAGGTATGCACCCGCTGATCTCAGCCACCGATCTGGCGCAGGCCATGCAACACGACAATGTCCTTGTGCTCGACGCCAGCATGGCGCTGCCGGGGCAGGCGTTCGACCCGCAGCAGCGTTTTGCCAACGGTCATATCGCCGGGGCGGTGCGTTTTGATATCGACCAGTTTTCCGACCCGGATTCCCCCCTGCCGCATACCATTCCGGGGCAGGCCCGCTTTGCGGCGCTGGCGACCGAACGCGGCATGGCCAATGACAGGCGCATCGTCTTCTACGATCAGGACGGCATGGCGTGCGCCGCACGCGCATGGTGGCTGACCACCCTGTTCGGGCATGACAGGGTGCAGGTTCTCGAAGGGGGACTGCCCGCATGGAAAAGTGCTGGCCTGCCGCTGGAAACCGGGCCGGATCTGACTGCTCCCGCCCGTTTTGTCAGCCGCCCGCGCTACGGCCTCCTGCGGGGGACGGGCGATGTGCTGGATATAGTGGAAGGGCGGGTGCCGGGGCTGATCCTGGATGCACGCAGCCGCAACCGCTTTGAAGGGCGCGACCCGGAACCCCGGGCGGGGATACAGTCGGGTCATATGCCCGGTGCGCGCAGCCTGCCCTATCCCGAACTGCTGGATGACAAGGGCCGTTTCCTGCCTGCTGACACACTCAGGGATATTTTCGCGCGGCTTGGGGTTGAAAGCAGCACGTCCGTCACCTGCTCGTGCGGCAGTGGCATGACGGCGTGCATGATTGCGCTCGCGCTGGCCAATGTGGGCATGGATGCGCAAAAGGTTGCCGTTTATGACGGGTCATGGGCCGAATGGGCATCCACCCCGGATTCCCCCATAGTCATGGGCGCATAGGACGGATGCCTGAAATGACCGATCACGCCGTTACGGTGCCTGCCGCCCTGCTTGAAAGCGTGGTGCGCGGCTGGCGCGACCTGTCCACGCGCCTTGTCCAGCTTGGGCGCGACAGGCCGGAAGGGGACGGGGGCGTTTTCGTCAATCCCCCGATCACCCGTGGGTCCACAGTGCTGTTTGCAAGCCTTGAGGCGATGGATGCAGCCGGACACCGACGCTACGATGATGAGCAACTGATTTACGGCGCGATGGGTACCCCGGTACAGCACCGGCTGGAACAGGTCATTGCTGCAATAGAGGGCGGGGCGCATGCGCAGATCGTACCCTCCGGACTGGCCGCCTGCGCGCTGCCGCTGCTGGCCTGTCTGGGGGCGGGGGATCACTGCCTGCTGTCCGATACCGTCTATGGTCCCACCCGCCGTTTTGCCGAAAAGGTGCTGCGTCGCTTCGGGGTGGAGATCACCTATTTTCCCCCGCTGGCGTCCGAATCCGAGCTGCTGGCCCTTGCCCGGCCCACGACCCGCGTCATTTATGCCGAAAGCCCCGGCAGCCATTCGTTCGAGGTGCAGGACCTGCGGATGCTGGGTCGCGTCGCCCGCCAGCTTGATGCCCGCCTGATCGTGGATAATACATGGGGCATTGGCCTGATCGACCCGTTCGCCCTTGGGGCGCATATATCGGTGCAGGCCCTGACCAAATATCCCGCTGGCCATTCGGACACCATCATCGGCGCGGTTACCGTGGCGTCTGATGCGGACTGGCGGCTGCTGCGCGATACCGCCATCCAGTCGGGCCAGACGGCGGGACCGGATGACTGCTGGCTGACCCTGCGCGGGCTGCGCACCATGGGCGTGCGGCAGGAACGGCAGGCGGCGACTGCCATCGCCGTGGCACTGTGGCTGCAATCCCGACCGGAGGTGGCGCGCGTCCTCCACCCGGCGCTGCCGTCATGTCCGGGGCATGAGAACTGGAAACGGGATTTCACCGGCGCGTCGTCGCTGTTTGGTGTGGTGTTCGACCCCGCCTTTATCGGGGCGGACCTTATGGCGATGATCGACAGCCTTACGCTGTTTGGCATCGGTGCCTCATGGGGCGGGTATGAAAGCCTTGTGCTGCCGACCACGGGTGGCATTTCGCGCACGTGCCAGTCGGTCACGCAGGACGGGCCCGCATGCCGTTTCCATATCGGTCTGGAAGCAGGCGAACTGCTGATCGCCGATCTGGCGCGTGGGCTGGATGGCATGTCCGCTACCCGCCGGGCGCGGGCAGGGGCCTGACGTAGATCAAGGTGACGCGCAGGCAGGAATGGGACACTTGGCGGGCAGGAAACGAGCCGCCGCTGTGGCTGTCATGGCTGTTCCGGCGACGTGGATTAGTAATGTGGCCCTGTATCCGGGGCATGATATCGGAACTGAAGGTGCAAGATGCTTGGAAAGATGAAGGCGGCGGTCGTTCGGGAATTCGGCAAGCCGCTGACGATCGAGGAACTGGACATTCCGCAGATCAGGCCGCACCAGATACTGGTCAAGGTCGATGCCTGTGGCGTGTGCCATACCGACCTGCATGCCGCACGCGGTGACTGGCCGACCAAGCCCAACCCGCCCTTTATTCCGGGGCATGAAGGGGTCGGCCATGTGGTTGAGGTCGGGTCCGACGTGGACTGGATCAAGACCGGCGATGTGGTGGGCGTTCCCTGGCTGTACTCGGCCTGCGGACATTGCGAACACTGCCTGGGCGGGTGGGAAACGCTGTGTGAAAAGCAGGAAGATACCGGCTATTCCGTCAATGGCTGCTTTGCCGAATATGTAGTGGCCGACCCGAATTACGTTGCCCATCTGCCCAGGGATATCGACCCCATCCGTACGGCCCCCGTGCTGTGCGCCGGGCTTACGGTATACAAGGGCCTGAAAATGACCGACACGAAGGCAGGGGAATGGGTTGCCATTTCCGGTGCGGGTGGTCTGGGGCAGATGGCAATCCAGTATGCCGTTGCCATGGGGCTGAATGTTGCGGCGGTCGATATCAGCGATGAAAAGCTGGACGAAGCCCGCAAGCTGGGCGCGCGCGTGACCGTAAACGCGCTGAAGGAAGACCCCGTCGCCTGTATCCAGAAGCATACCGGCGGCACGCATGGCGTGCTGGTGACGGCAGTATCGGACAAGGCGTTCACGCAGGCCATCGGTTACGCCCGCCGTGGTGGGACGATCGTGCTCAACGGCCTGCCGCCGGGTGATTTCCCGCTGTCCATTTTCGATATGGTGATGAATGGCACCACCGTGCGCGGTTCGATTGTGGGCACGCGGCTCGACATGATCGAAGCACTTTCCTTCTTTGCGGATGGCAAGGTCTCGACTGTGGTCAGCACGGACAGGCTGGAAAACATCAACACCATTTTCGACAATCTCGAACATGGTCGTGTGCAGGGTCGTATCGTGCTGGACTTCCGTAACGGGGCCTGAGGCAACCCCGCCTGCCTTTATGCGTTCCTGTTACAGACACGGTGCCGTGGGGTGGTTCAGTCCGCCCTGCGCCCCGGTAGACAGAAAAAAGGACGGTAAGGCATGATGAAAAAAACGGTGATTCTGGCGGGGCTGTTCGGCGCAGGCCTGAACGTGGCGATGCTGACACCGGTTCTGGCCGATACGTGCGACGGCGTGACCGACCATGCGGAATGCGAGGTCAGGCTTAAGGCGCGTGAAACCGGCCATGCCACTACCGACACGGCCCACAGGGCCGATCATAAAGCGGCGGAAGCCGGGGATAGCGTGAAGAACTGGGGTCAGAATACCGGCAAGACGCTGGACAAATGGGGCCACAATACCAAGGGCGACATGAGCCAGTTCTTTACCGGCCACCGATAAGGCTGATGGTATGAAAAAAGGGCGGTACCCGATCCGGGTGCCGCCCTTTTTCATGCCTGAAACGGATCAGGAATGATGATGGTCTGCTGATTCGTGCTCGCGCCAGCCACTTTCGATGGCATGGAGGAAGGTCTTGAAGTGCTTCTTGATCTCATCGGGGGATGCCTTTTCCATGACATCCTTCTTCGCGGCGGTCAGCGTTGCGGCGGCATGGATCAGGGCGGCGTGGATGGCGTCTGTCGGTTCTTTGCTCATGGCTTCTTTCCCGGTTGCGTAAGGCCGGTACGATGTAAGAAACCGCCTGTTATGACAACCGTTTCCCCCGCATGACTGCCGTTCTTCCATACACCCTTGATTCCCCGTGGGCGCGAAACGGGGGAACCCGGGCACTGTCCTGCCGTTAACATCGGCAGACACTAACTTTATGGAATATAAAATGATTTCTTGCCGCACAGTATCTGCCTTCGCCGCTGTCACCCTTATGGCCCTGCCGCTTGCCGCACAGGCCGAGCCGGGCGGCTGCGTAAAGGGAGCCGTTGCGGGTGGCGTGGCCGGTCATTTTATTGGCAGCGGTCACGGCAAGGGGGGCGCTGCCGCAGGGTGCGCGGCCGGGATGGCGCGCCGCCATCATGCCCGCAAGGAAGCAAGGGAAAACCAGCAGCAGGACAGCGCGCCCGCACAGGGCGGTTCCCAGACGCAGCCTTCCTCGCCCGGCGGCAATGGTAACGGCGAATAAACGCCTGTATTCCTTCCGTCAGGGAACAGCCCTGACGGAAGATGCCCCCATGGCCTGCGCGAAGCATGCGGTCAGGAAATTATGGGGATCGGGATTGATCCCGACGAAAATGATATCCTTGCGAACATAAAGCAGCTTGTGCCGTGGCCCCATGGTGATCTGGCGGAGCACGACCGGGCGGTCCTGCGCGACCTGCGCGCGCGTGCTGGCCACCCAGTCATGGCTGATATGGGCCAGCAGGGTCAGGTCCGGTATGACAATGGCCAGATGCATGGCGATCAGGCCCATGCAGGATAATTCCGTAATCCGGCTAAAGACCGGTAACGCCGGGCACTGGAACAGCAGGCATGTCAGGTAGCATGCCAGAAACACGCTGGCCGGGAAGGACAGCCGTGCCGCCAGTGCTGCGCGCGGAAACATGAGCAGCAACGCCATATAGGCCATTGCCATGACCGCGAACATCCAGCCCTTTCCGCCACGCAGACAGTCAGGAAAGCGCAGGTGCTTGCGGCCCATGAACAGGCCAAGTCCCACAAGCAGCACAAAGGGAAACCAGAACGGGTCAAACAGGCTGCCCAGATTACCCAGCAGACCATCCAGCCGGTCGGTCAGGGGGCTTGGCGGCATGGTGCGCATACGTACGTAATTGCCCGGCGCCATGCCCAGTACCAGCGTGCCCGCGGCATGACTGCACAGCAGGGCCCATGGCGCCGCACGCCCCTGCCGGAAGGCCCGGATGCAGGTGCCTGTCAAAAACAGCGTCAGCAGCAGCGAAAGCGGTTCCAGAAAAGTCGCGATCAGGAATACGACCCCATACTGCACCGCAGTCATATGCGTGCGGCGCGAGAGGATACGCGCCAGTACCCAGATTTCCCCCGCGACGGGCCACAGATACCCTATTGCGCCGGTCTTCCATAATGCGACCTCGCCAATCGTGCGGGGCAGCCACCACAGCATGAGAAACACCAGAACGGTCTGCGCCAGTCCCAAAAGGGCGGAGGGGACGGGCGGGTTGCCTGCGGCACTGCGGCACATACCCAGCGTGACATGGACCAGAAAAACGAAGATTCCTGCATTCAGCACGGCGAAGACGGCAAGGGAGCCATAATGGTGCAGGTCAAGGAACAGGAATGTCACCAAGGTGGTGAACCATCGTCCGGTCCAGAAATTGTAATTGCCCCATACGGTGCGCAGGATCGTGGCCAGATGGGGCGGCATGGTCCGGCAGTAATCATCAGCCCATAGCGGTGTGACCCAGTTGGCCCATAATAGAAAGGCAGAACATAACGCCAGCCCGGCCCGTTCACCGGGCAGCAGGCGCGGGGTGGTATCCGCAGGTGATCCCATTGATGCAAAGCCTCTTTGTGGTCCTGTTCTTGGCATGCGCCGTGCGTATTCACCCGAAAAAATGATCTATCACAACATGCGTACGCCTACACAATCTGCCTGAATCCGGGGTTGTGTCATGGATCATCCCCGTTAGCATCGGTTATGGACCCGGCCTGACCGGTGCCGATCCGTCCAGCGCCGCACTTCAGGGGATAGAGTAACGTGTTACAGCCAGCTACGTCGTCCGTCTCTGCCACGGGTGCGCCGTCCACGGATACCGTGCCAGCAGGGCAGGGGCGAAAGGTGCTTCGCGCGGCCCTGACCACCGCATCCGCCGGCCTGCTGGTGGGGCTGGACACTGGCCTGATTGCCGAGGCACTGGGCTTTATCGGTCGTGATTTTCATGCCACGCCCCGCATGCAGGAATGGATCGTGTCGGTGCTGATGGTCGGCGCGCTTCTGGGGTCGCTTGGGGCAGGGGTCTTTTCACAGCGATTCGGACGCAGGCTGGCGCTGGGTTCGGCCACATTGCTGATTGCGGTGGGGGCGCTGTTATGCGCTACGGCCGGGATCATCGGGCAGATCCTGCTGGGGCGGTTCCTGATCGGGATGGCCATTGGCATCTGCACCTTCACCGCGCCACTGTATATTTCGGAACTGACCAGCGGGTCGATGCGCGGAACCATGGTGTCCACCTTCTCCATGCTTCAGTCCACGGGCATTCTGCTGGGTTATCTGGCGGGGGGGATTTTCTCCGGTGGCGGACACTGGCGGCTTATGGTCGGCCTGCCGGTCATTCCGGCTGCCCTGCTGTGTGCGGGGTGTGCGCTCCTGCCTTCCAGCCCGTCATGGCTTGCGGCCCGTGGCCGGTTTGAGGAGGCGCGTAGCGTGCTGCGCAGCCTGCGTGGCGATGTGGCGGTGGCTGACCGGGAACTGGACAACATCCGCCATGAACTGGGGGCGGGTAAGCCGGTGGGCGGGTTTGCCCTGTTGCGCAGCCAGCCGTTCTTTCGCCGGTCGGTCGCGCTGGGTATCGGCCTGCAGGTCATGCAGCAGCTTACGGGCATCAATGTGGTCATGTATTACGCGCCCAAGATTCTGGAAGGGGCGCATTTCGGTACATCCGCCGCCGCATGGGCCACGGTTCTGGTGGGTCTCATCAACGCCGTGGTGGGTATCGTGGCCATTTTTCTGGTTTCGCGCTGGGGACGCAGGCCGCTGCTGGCGGCAAGCTGCATTACCATGGCAGCCGCCCTTGGCTGCGCGGGCCTGATTGAAGGGCTGCACCTGCAGGGGATGGGCGCCACGCTTTCCCTTATGGCCGCACTTCTGGTGTTTGTCGGCGGGTTTGGCATTGGGGCGGGGCCGCTGGTCTGGACGCTATGTTCGGAAATACAGCCGATCGAGGGGCGTGATTTTGGCGTGGCCTGCTCCACCCTGGCCAACTGGGGCATGGACTGGGCGGTCAGCAACACGTTCCTCAGCATCGTGGCGGTACTGGGCGCGGGGTGGACATTTGCGGGCTTCAGCGCGCTGAATGTCGTGTTCCTGTTCTTCACCCTTCTGCTGGTGCCTGAAACCCGCAATGTGCCGCTGGAAGTCATCGAACAGCATCTGGAAGCGGGCCTGCCCCTGCGCCGGATCGGGCGTTAGGCCACACCACCCGCTGTCAAGGGGCGGAGCGGTTATCGCGGTGGGGTGTAATGAAGCAGCATGCTTCCCACCGCTGCCATATGCGTGCCCGCGCCCAGCACCACCATCACATGCCATAGCGCGTTGGAAAACGGCATACCCGCGCGCATGTAGAACACGACGCCAATGCAGTAGAAAAACAGGCCGAGGACAATCAGGAAAAACGCAGGCGAAGGCAGCATCCACACCTGCGGATCGGGGCAGAGGAAGAAGATCCACGCCACGCACAGATAGGGGATCACATGAAACCGCCGGGACCATGTGAAAAAGCACATCTTGGCTATAATCCCGGCCAGCGCCATGGCCCATAGCACGCCACAGAACCACTGGCTGGCCCAGCCCTTTCCACCCAGCAGGATGAAGGGCGTATAGGTCGCGGCGATCGCTACGAAGATGATCGACTGGTCAAGGCGCTGTAATCCACCCTTGAGCCTGCATGGTGGACAGAAATTGTAAGCTGCCGAGGACAGGCAGGTGCCAAGGATACCGCCGCAGTAAAGAAGCGTCACATCCTTCTCAAGCATGGAATGCGACAGCATGGCGGTATGAATCAGCCAGATCACTCCATATCCAAGCCCGACCACGCCCACGATATGGACAAGCAGGTCAGTCGCCCGTTCGGGCGCGGAATAGATGGGGAAACGTGTGCGGATGTTCATGCGGACCGAAATACCCGTTATTTTTCCGTGGGTCCGGTCCTGTATGATGAATAAGTCTGTTTCCGGATATGCAAAAAACAGCTTCAGCACGGGAATCTGCTTCCGGCTGGCCGGGATGCCGCGAAGGAAAGGCAATCATGGCGTATCCGGCGCTGAAGGCACGTTGGGTGCATGACGGCACACAGGTGCGGAGAGGGTAACCGCCGCCCCGTTTTGGGCGGGGCGGCGCGGTGTCAGCGTTCAGCCATTGCGGAATGTGTAACTGTAGCCGTTAAGGGCGGGGGCACCGCCCAGATGGGCGTAAAGCACTTTCGCCCCCTTGGGGAAAAAGCCTTTTTTGACCAGATCCATCAGGCCCTGCATGGATTTGCCCTCATAGACCGGATCGGTGATCATGCCTTCCAGTCGGCCGGAAAGGCGGATGGCCTCTACCGTCTCCCTGGAGGGAACACCGTAGGCAGGGTAGGCGTAGTCTTCCATCAGGACGATGTCGTCACCGCAGATTTCCGGCCCCTTCACTAGCGCCGAAGTTTTCTGCGCGATGTCGAGTACCTGCGCCTTTGTCTGTGCGGGGGTGAAGGATGCATCGATGCCGATCACGTTGCGCGCGCGGCCATCGGCGGCAAAACCGACCACCATGCCGGCATGGGTGGACCCGGTTACGGTGCATACGACGATGAAGTCGAACTTGATACCCATCTGCGCTTCCTGCGCGCGGACTTCCTCCGCAAAGCCAACATATCCCAGGCCGCCATATTTATGGACCGAAGCACCCGCAGGAATGGCGTAGGGTTTGCCGCCCTCGGCCCGGACCTGTTCCAGCGCGCGTAACCAGCTATCGCGTATGCCGATGTCAAAGCCTTCATCCACAAGCTGCGCCTGCGCCCCCATGATCCGGGTCAGCAGGATATTGCCCACACGGTCATAAACCGCATCATCATGCGGAACCCAGCTTTCCTGTATCACATGGCACTTCATGCCGATTTTCGCCGCGACGGCCGCGACCAGACGGGTATGGTTGGACTGCACACCCCCGATGGAAACCAGCGTATCGGCGCCCGACGCGATGGCATCGGGAATGATGTATTCCAGCTTGCGCAGCTTGTTGCCGCCAAAGGCAAGGCCGGAATTGCAGTCTTCCCGCTTGGCATAGATCTGCACATCGCCCCCGAGATGGTCGGACAGGCGTTTAAGGTGTTCGATATGCGTGGGGCCGAAGGTCAGCGGATAACGCTCAAAAGCGGACAGCATGAAAAACCTCGCATCATGATTGTGGCCTGAGCGTATCAGACAAGGCATGAGGGGTGTTTTCATATTCAATGGAATTATGGCGATATAATTCTGAAATGATGATTACTATGCGGTATATGTTCCTTAAAGACGGTTTATAATGGAAGAAAGCACCACAAGGGTCGAGCTGGACCGAACGGATATGCGGCTTTTACGCCTGTTGCAGGCGGACGGACGCATGGCCAATGCGGACCTCGCCACACGGGTCAATATCAGTCCGGCCACCTGTCACCGCCGCGTGCAGCGCCTGCTGGCGCTGGGATGTATTACTGGCGTGCGCGCGACCCTGAACCCGCAAAAGATGAACCTTGGCACGCTGGTCATGGTGGGCGTGGTGCTGGATCGGTCCACCCCGGAAAGTTTCGCAGCGTTCGAGGAAGCCGCGCGTAACCTGTCCATTGTGATCGACTGTCATCTGGTTGCGGGGGATTTCGACTATTTCCTGAAAATTCGGGTGCGTGACATGGCGGATTTCAATCGCCTGCACGGGCATAAACTGATCAGCCTGCCGGGCGTGCGACAGACACGGACGTTTTTCGTGATGAAGGAAGTGGTCGACAACCGCAGCCTTGATATCTGACGTGCCAGTCAGCGGGGTATTTTGCGCAAACATCTGTTTCCTGACGCGCCCCATGCGTACCCATCAATCCGTCGCGGCCTGAAGAACAATCTGGCCCCAGTGCACTGTCCTACTGTTTCATGGCTGTGCATGTTGAGGGGAGGAAGGGAAGATGACCGCCCGTTCCTTTAACGCAAAGAAAGTATGATCACAGGCCGCACCCTCGGGAAGCGTTCATGACAGTTCCTTCATCTGTCATGGTGACAGGCGAACGGGGCGGAAGGGAACTGTTCCATGTCTGCATTCTGTTATGACAAAATGCCTGTTTTCCCTGCAGGCGCGGGGAAAAGGGCATGAAGTCAGCCCATCACAATCCTGACCATGTGCGATTGAGGAGGCAGACGCAGGCGTTCTGTCCCTGTGGTTCCGGGGACGTGCGGATCGTCCCGAATGGCTGATAGTAGCGCAGTATGCATTAAATGTCTGACAGGTATGCATTGATCGTTGCGTTTTCGCATGCGTCATGTTGTTATCAGCCATGCGCAGGAAGCGGCGTTTCTTACTACCCTTGCCGGAGACATGACATGGATCGTTTGAAGACAATGCTCCAGGGCCGTGCCAACATGCTGCTGGGTCAACTGAAGCAGGAAATCGGCTACGCAACTGGCCTGCGTCGGCTGGAGCGGCAGGGCATCGTGCAGGAAATGCGCGGCTTTTCCCAAACCGCCCGCCTGCACCGCATGGCCGCGATGGAACAGGCCGAGCAGGGCTGAACCGTTCCCGATCGGGATCTGATGACAAACGCATAACCGCATCGCGTGCAGGGTGGTTGCCCGTGGGCAGCCAACCCGTACGATGGCCGCATTACATAATTCATGCAGGAATGCGGCCATGAGCGAAGACCAGATTATCGACATGCCTTTCACCACCGACGCCATGAAGGCGGCCGTGGAACGGCGCATCATCCAGTCCCCCGAACTGTCGGATCAGGAAAAACACGATCTCAGCGTAACTCTGGCCGGACTGGACGCACGCCGTCTGGCGGAACTGGTCGAAACCGTACTGGGGCATGCGATTGAATCCGGCCCGGAAATCCTGCCTTACCTGAAGCGGATCGGTCAGCGCGGCTGATTTTTACGGGGCGGCAGGCTGCATCGTGCGGGCAGCCTGCCGTGCTTTCCACAATGCCGCCAGCCGGGCATGCAGCCGGGGTTCGCTGGCGTAGATATAAAGTCCCCTGACACCCCGCGTCATAAGGACATTGATGGAATTGAGGATGATCCGTTCCATCACTGCTGGCGGATTGGTTATGCCGTCACGCCCGGTAAAGGCGGCCCTGTCCTCATAGCGGGCGGGATCGATCACGATCCGGTCTGCCGTCGGGTCATATGTGACGGATGGGCCAAGTATGATGCCCGCATAATTCAGGTCGAAACCCTGAATGGTGTAGACTGATCCCACCTCGTCAATCGTATCGGGCCGTTCAGCCCACGGCAGGCGGGCCTGTGGCATGGCGCGGTCCCAGCGCAGGTGAAAGTGGCCTTCGGTAATGAAATGGTCCTGCCCGTTCAGGGTATAGGGATAGTCATAGGTCGCCAGCATGCGGCACAGGCCGAATTCCGCATTACGCTGCCTTATGGCTTCGCACATGGATTGGGCATCGTCAAAAATGCGGAAATCGAAATGTTGCGGGGCGGGCAGGGAGGCAAGACGGCCATCACGCAGGGCGCGTATCCAGTCCATGACATCGGGGTTCGCGTGCATGCGGAACTGATGGTCCAGCCTGCGGGTTACGACCGGATAGCCCGCGACCAGACGGGCCAGCGTGGCATCATCCCACAGGCTCTTGAACTTCAGCACCTGCCTTGCGTCAAATACGATCACGACAACATGGGCGTGACGTATGATCTCCTCCAACTGGTTATCCTGCCGGAAGCGGTTATAGGGATCGCTGCGGGTCAGGAGCAGATGGGCTTCATCCACCAGTACGATATCGGTGCGTCTGTCCGTGCCATCCATCTGGTTGATGAATGTTGTCGGGCGCTCGAAATCCTTCTTGCGCAGGGCGGGCTGGGTTTCGGCGATATTGCGGTACAGCTTGATCATTTCCGGGTGGTTCACCAGCACCCGGTTATCGCTGCCATGCAGCGGGTCATGCCGATCAGTCCCGCGTGCGGCCTGCTGGATGGCCGTAAACAGCGTATTGAGCAGCAGGCTTTTGCCGGTTCCCGCATCGCCTTCAATAATGAATAGCGCGTGCCGGTCCGTGCGGTGGGCACGGCAGAAAGCCAGTACTTCGTTCTTCAGTTGCAGTTGCTGCGCCGTCAGCGCCACGGTAGGGGCCAGTCGTGTCAGGGCGCTGTCAGGACCGGAATGGATGGGCGTGTGCATATCTCTCCCCATAAGCCCGACGGGACGGTGGTTCCACTACTATCCGGCAGGGCAGGGCAGATATGTGAAATATGCCCCAAGGTCAGGCATCCTATCGGTTTTCGCGGGCTTTCTTAAGTTATAACATGAATGGACGCGCATATCGCGCATCACCGGACAGGATGACAAGCCATGACTGACAAACCCACCGCCGCCGCGCGCGAACATCTGCACAAACTGGCCAGCAAGGGGCTGAAGGAACCCAAGCTGCTGCAGAAGGAAGAAGTAATTGCCCTGGCCCAGCATGTGGCCAAGGAACATGGCCGCGCCAGCGGTGCCGAGCACGAAATCGCCAAGAAGGCAGAGCATAATCCCGAAGGCGTTACAGCAGCCGAAATCCAGGCCCTGTGCGCCCATGTGACAGGCGAACGTACGGCCCGTTAAGTCGTATTTCGGGGAGCAGGGGAAAACTCCTGCTCCCGGTCTGTGCCGGGTTAGGCACGCGACATATTCAAAGAAGCCAGACAGTACAGTTGTGTTGAACGGTACACAGGTCTGTGGACAGGTATTAAGAGCAGTTGGTTCGATAAAAAAAGTATAATGCATAGAAAACATGTGCGTATTTATATACTTATGACCGCTTTCTTTCGGATATCAGCATTACGTTGCTATTGCTCAGTAAGGTAGTGAATTCTTAAGGTCGGGTTTGATCCGGGTCATGTATCGATAAGAAGCCGTTTGAAAGTCTGCCCGGGAAACATATAGAAATCATAAGGAAGTTTTTGGTGAAGCTTTTTTCAAAAAGCTTCGGAAGACATCGCCTTTTTGAAAAAAAAGGCGATACCCAGAAAACTTTTCCTGTTTTTTGTCAAAGATTTATTTTCAAACAATTTTTAAAACGATTTTCCCTGCAAAGTTGCGATCTTCAAGCAGTCGATGCGCATCCTGACCTGCATTCAGGGGAAAGGTCCTGATATGGGGCAGCGTGATCCGGCCTGCATGCAGCGCCGCGAACAGGCGGTCCACACGACCCTGTCGGCCCTCGCGATCATTGAGATAGGTCCATAAATCTCCACCAATGATGCCTTTAGACCCTTCCATAAGTTCAAGTGGATCGATGAAGGGGGGCGTCCCACCCGCCTTGCCAAAGATTACGGCACGGCCACCGGGACGCAGTGCGGCGACACTTTGCATCAGGGTCGTTCCGATCGAATCATAAGCGATATCGACGCCCTTTCCTGTTGCCTGCTGAACCCGCGCTACCCAATCTTCCTGATAATCATATGTTGCCACGGCCCCATTCTCGCGCGCCAGTTCGCGTTTTGCGGGTGTCGATGCGAGTGCATGCACCTGCGCACCAAGTGCCGTCGCCATCTGCGTCACCAGTCGGCCGACGCCTCCCGCAGCCGCCTGGATCAGGACCGTGTTACCAGAACGTACAGTCACGCTATCCTCCACCAGATATTGCGCTGTCAGCCCTTGCAGCAACAGGGCGGCGACGCTTTGGTCCGCAATATCATCCGGTAACGTTATCAATTGATCGGGGCGGGCCAGTACCAGTTCGGCATGGGCACGCGGCACGTCAACAAACCCCACGCGCTGGCCGATTTTCCAGCCACATACATCGGCACCAATCGCCACAACATGACCGACGCCTTCATAGCCGCCAATCCACGGTGCTTCGCCTTGCAATACATAATTGCCCTGACGGCGATAAATGTCCGCGAAGTTAAGCCCGACAAAAGTCGGTGCCACCAATACGGATTGTGCATCCAGAGCGGGAGCAGGCAAGTCGCCATAGGACAGGACATCCGCATCGCCAAACCGGCCAAAAAACAGGGCTTTCATCGCTGTGTGTCCTTAAACAAAAAAAATTCTGATTTGGTTTATTTGGTTCGGAATGAAAGATCTGACACAACAGAAGGGTTGGATTAATCGCCCGTAAGTGCGTTGTATTAAAACCTATGGTTTGAAATGAAGGCCGGTTATGGATCGATTGACAAGTATGGCCGTTTTCCTGTCGGTCGTTGATCTGGGCAGTTTTACTGCTGCCGCGGAACACCATGCGATTTCCGGAACCATGGTGGCCAAGCACATCAACGCGCTTGAGGCACAGTTTCAGACGCGCCTACTGCACCGGACAACGCGTCGGATGGCGCTGACAGAAGTCGGGGCGCTGCTTGCTGAACGGTACCGCAGGATACTGGCGGATGTGGCGGAGGCGCAGGCCGTCGCCCACACATCGGCAGTCAGTCCCTCCGGTCGCCTGCGTATCAGTGCGCCGGTGACGTATGGGAGTCTTAAGGTTGCGCCATTACTGGCCGCCTATCTCGAACTTTATCCGGATGTGCAGGCCGAACTTGTTCTGGATAATCGCAAGGTCGATCTGATCGAAGATAGTTTCGATGTCGCCTTTCGTATCGGGGATCTGGAAGATGAATGGCTTGTTGCACGACCTCTCGGCCTTTACCGGACGATCCTTGCCGCATCTCCTGCATATCTTGCCAGATATGGCTGTCCTCACGGGGTAGAAGACCTATGCTCCCATCGTCTGATTGGTTACCCGCAATGGCAGTCAGATGATGTGTGGACGCTACATGGCCCCGGAGGTGACTATAAGATCCCGCTGCCGCCGCCCCGGATACGGATCAATCATGCTGCTGGCCTGCGCGAAGCTTGTGTTGCGGGGTTTGGCATTATTCTTCAGTCGTCGCTGGCCCTGAAAGCCGATCTTGCGGCTGGACGCCTCGTTCCCGTCTTGCCTGACTATGCGCCGGTCCCACGCCCCATTACCCTTGTTCATCTGCCTGATCGCCGCATGACGGCAAGCCTCCGCGCTTTCATCGCCTTCGTAAGCCAGGCCCATCTTTCGCGAAGCAGTGAGAGTGAACGTAGTAATTCCTGAAGGCTTAAACGGATTCCTGAGAGAAAAATGTCTGTTCCCGGCCGCAGGCGACAGTAAGGATGCCGACATTACCTGTCCACTTTCTGAATAATCGGACAGGCAGAAGGGGCCTTATTATAGAGCTGCTACCTCTGCTCTGTCTTCCAGAAGCAGGGCTTGGGAAAAATGACAGGATATGAGTACCATGAAGGGCAGCATCACGCTTGGGTCGTGTCCGGTTGCCGCCTGATGGATGGCAGGGGCAGGCTGTCCAGTGCAGGGACCATGGCGATTGCACGACTGGCCAATTCGGCCTGTTGGCGGCTGATCCATACGTGAGGCAGGTTCGAAATGTAGGACGCAAGGCGCGGCAACGAAGGCCTTCTGCTGCCGTTTAGAACAGGCAGGTGCCAGACCCGATGGGCAGGGAGTGCCAAAAATCCCGACAACCCCAATAGGAAGGAGATTCGGAAAAGCACAAAAATGTAAGGAAAATCAATCCTAACGCAGATGGTAGCGATGGACGGATTTGAACCGCCGACCAAGGGATTATGATTTTCCTGTTTTTTCAATCGTATCAATGGGGTTGGTCAGAAAACGCCCATATGGGACGCACGGCAAAATCACGAGTCGTTCAAAGAGTGACTAACGGTTTTTTCGATTCGGATCGCCATGCCTCCCAACGAACGGAACAACCGGCGACGGTTGGATGCATTCAGCTGCGCGCCAGCTGTCAATCATAGCCTGTACACGGCCTCGCAGCTCTTCTCGGTCGGCAATCAACCGCGCCGCCTCGGCGTGTCGGGCATCATCGTTCTGGGCAAACATGGATGTCTCATAGCCAAGCTGCCGCGTCATCTCCACGTCAGGCATGGAGGACAGGGGCGCGTAAGACACCGGCAAGCTGACCGTTTGTCCGCGCGTCCGGCTGGCGTCCCCCTGAATGCCTAAGGTGGGTGCTGTCGTGATCGCGCCCACGCTGAACTGTCCGCTCTGCGTGAACTGCCCGGACAGTTGCAGGGTCACATCGCCCGCGATCGTGCCGACTACCGGGTCGGCCACGTTCTGGCTGCACTGGGCGCCACGCACAGCGCGCGTGAACCGGGCATCCTGATCTTCTGTCCAGTCGCCGGCGTGCGATACTGACACCACCCCGGCCTGCGCCAGACTAGACTGGATGCCAGCCATGGCCTGCGGAATGGTGGTTGAAACGCGGACCGGATGAACAGCGCAGCCCGATAGCCCAATCATGCAGGCGAACAGAAAGGCCATGCGGTCGCCCCTGTTCATGCTGCACCTCGCAAATACGCCTCATTCGCCGCGACCAGCGCAGCCCAGTCATCGCCAGCCGGATACAGGCTGCCAGGTGCATGCAGTTGCCCCCACGCCAGCCCGTGCGCTTCCATGATCCGCGACCGGACCCAGCGCCACGTCGCCTTTTGCAGGCTGCCCCATGTCAGCAGGGTGACCAGATCAGTGTCATTGGTGCCCGCATAATCCCATAGCAGCAGGCAGTGGCCGTTTTGCGGGTTCGGCGTAGGGTCGCCATGGTCGGCCGGGCTGTCTGTGTCCCACACAGGCGCCAGGTTGCCGTCCTGGTCTTCCCACATGTCCGCGTTGGCAAGCTGCACGCCCAGATAGGCGGCAGACAGGCCTGCGGTGATGTTGCGGATGCCGTTCAGGTCGCCCGGATCGGCGCTGCCCCAGATCGGGAACAGGGTCTGGTCTGCCAGCGCATAGCCGTCGCGCAGGGCGGTCGTCAGTACGTCCACCTCCACGCCGCCGTTGTCCGTGTCGGGATTGCCGGGCACGTAGCCGGTGGAGCGGGAATAGAACTGCACTGCGGCAGGCGTGGTTACGGCAATTTGGAAGCCTGCCAGCGCCGCCGTGGCGCGCAGATGATTGCCGATGCCCGCGCTGGTGCAGTCCCCCAGCATGTCGTTGCCCAGCATAAGCGGTGCGGGATTGAGACCGCTGCGGTCGAGCCGGGCAGGGGCCTGCCGCGCACAGAAGCCACGCATGGCAGATAGATGGGGCTGATTGGGACGGCGTTCGGCCGGGCGGCAGCCCAGCTTGCGGATTTGCGAAATTTTGCGATTTGTCATGCTGTTTCCAATAAAAAAGGCGGCTCCGGAGAGCCGCCTTGTGGTTACGCAATACGATTGATTGTTCGGATCAGAGATACGCTGCTAGCGTGTTATTCTCCTTGCATTCGATACGCTTCTAGCGTATAAAATACCTATGACGGCAACACACCACGCCTTTGACTGGCACGATGAAAAAAGCGCAGCGTGCCTCTCCACCCGTGGTTTCGATTTCATTTACGCCGCCCGCATTTTTCTTGGGGAAGTGATCGAACGCGAAGACACCCGCAAGGATTACGGTGAGACACGGATTCAGGCAGTCGGGACGATCGAAGGCTGCCGTTACATGGTCGTCTACACACGGCGCGGCGATGTGACGTGGATCATCTCCGCGCGCCGCATGCACGACAAGGAGTGGAAGAAATGGCAAGGATGACATTGAGCCAGATCGCCCGGCACGGTGGAACCATCGACCGGGACAAGGTGAATGCCACCACAGAGGATGATATCGACCGTCAGGCGCGCGAGGACGGCACGGATGACACAAGCCATCTGTCCGCCCCATACCCTACACCCGCAACCGTGCGGAAAACCCTGCACATGACGCAGAAACAGATCGCGGAGATGACCGGCATCCCTGTGGCGACATGGCGCAACTGGGAGCAGGGGCGTGTAGCGCTGGATCCGGCCGTGCAGGCGCTGCTGCGTATTCTCGGACGGGAACCGGATGCAGCGCGTCGGGCGTTGGATGTGGCGGCAGAATAGCGCAAACGCCATATCTTTCCCAATCATCCGATGGTTCTGGCAGAGAACTTGCATATGGCGGTATGATGATGCTTTACGCTTACCCGGTCGATCTGGAGACCAATCCGGACGGCACCATCACGGCTTCATTCGAGGGACTGCCGGGGGCGACCGAGGGCGCAACCCGGGAGGACGCGCTGCGTGAGGCGCAGGACCTGCTGGTCACATCGCTGTCCATCTATGTGGATGACGGTGCGGCCGTGCCTGAGCCACCTGAAGCCAATGGTCGCCCGCTGGTCTATGTGCCCATGCTGGAAGCCGCCAAGCTGGCGCTCCATATGGCCATGCTGGAAAACAAGGTTAGCAACGTGGAACTGGCGCGTCGGTTGGGTGTGGCAGAATCGTCCGTGCGGCGCATGCGTGATTTGCTACATGAAAGTAAGATTGGTCGTATCGAATCTGCGCTTTACGCTCTGGGATGCCAAGCTACAGTTGAAGTTTTGGAAGTCGTATAAAAATAGGATGGAATGTGGAAATGGATGAATACGTAAATGACGACGCGCTTGGAATAGCAATAGAAGCTGGCGCAGTTAAAGTGTGTCGCTTCCATAATGAGGTTACTATTAATCAGGGCGATGAAGAAGCCAATAGGCGTGCGTACGCAATAGCTACAAATAAAATAAAAAGGGGAGAAATGGATTATGAAAGAACGGATCTTCTTGATGCAGTGAAAGATGCCATAGATATGGCCGCTGATGAATGCCCAGTTTGTGAAAGCCACAGATACGACTGAATACTATTCTAATCCGCGCTTACTTAACTGCACCGACATATAAAGCGCGTGCAGCTTGAGCGGGATCGTGACCAGCAGCCCGATGAGGACGACAACGCCGCCCGCACCGGAGATGACGCCCTCCATGAAGGGCGTCATCGTGAATTGCTCGTCAGATAGGCCAGCAGGATAAAGCCCCCAAGCACGCCACCGATGGTGCTGGCAGCCCAGAGAGCGAAGATGCCGGTGCGCGTCATGCCGTCACCCCCAGCACCTGAAGCGCCTGCTGCACCTGCGCCTGGGACGGTGCCACGGCAGAGCCGGACAGGCGTGCCCCAACGTTCCGGCGCGCTGCTACGCTGTCCAGCAGGGCCTTGAAGGCCGACACGATGGTGGCAAGGGCGTTCAGGGCCGTGTTGGCGTTGGCCAGGTCCGTGCTGGGGACCTTGGTCGAGACACTGGTGATCGCAGCACTCAGGTCGCTTTCCACCTTGGTCAGCGCGGAAAGGATGCTGTCCACCCGGGTTTTCCAGTTCGTATTGTCGTAGGTGATGGTCAGCGTGGATCCGGCCGCCGTGGAAAAGTCGGTCAGGGCGGTGGACAGCGCCGTGTCCGCCAGGCCGATGATGCCCACGGCTGGCGTACCGATCGCGCTGGCGACGGCTGCGATGCTCAGGACGGTGGTGACGGCGTTCAGGCCAGCCTGCCCGTAATCCTTGATTTCGGCCACGTTGATCGTGATGGTGGTGACATTGCCGCTCTTGCTGGTTGAACAGGCTGCAAGGGCTGCAGCCGCGACAAGCGCAGATGAATTGCGCAGGAAGGCACGGCGGGACGGGTTCTGCATGAGATGCTCCAACAAAAAACCGCCCGGGGGCGGTTATCTTGGGTTGCACTTCGAGACATATTTTCGCCTCAAAGTTGCGTATTATGGGAATTGCAGCCCCGGATTGCATCGGCCATCCACCTAGCGCCGGGGCTGTTATCGCTACATTTCGGGCCTGTCAGGCCGTTGGATCAGCGAACCGGCTGACCGGGCACGACCGGGTGCGGGGCTTCGGCCTTGGCGGCAAGAGGCATGATGCCAGCGCCAAGCGGATTGACCGCTGCGGCAGGCTTCGCCTCGATCGCGGTTTTCAGGTCCGTGACGCCGCCCACGATCTTCGTGATGGCGGCATCGACACCTGCAAGGTCGAGGTTGGGGGCCGCGCGTTCGACAATCACGGGGATCAGCAACTGCAGCACGGTGCCGGCCAGCTGGATGTCAGCCTGTGTCGCGGCCGTGTCCTTCTTGCCCAGAACAGTTTCGAGCAGGCCTTCCATCGCGGGAATGGCGGTGCTGGTGGTGGTATCTTCGGCCATGTCTGGCGTCTCCATATGAAAAAACCGCCTCGGGGGCGGTTGGGGGATCTGGATGATTGAGCCGGGGCCAGCCAGTCAGGCAGGCGGGGAGGCGCGCACTGGTGGCTTGCCCGGCCGGGTGGAACCGGGCGGCACGTCAAGGCGCTGCTCGACCTCCCTGCGCGGAACCGTGGCCGGGACCATCGCGGCCTTTTTGCCCGGCTGGTAGGCGGGCAGGTTCCAGCCGCGTGCCTGCGCGATGGCAGTGACGATGGTCCACACCAGCACCCATTTCGACGTGGGATCCGGCGGCCGCCAGAACCGTGCAATGAGGGCGCAGGTCGAGATCAGGAACGACACGATGACCACGATGTCGCCGGCATACTGCGCCGGCAGCATCGACAGGACATCCTGCAGGAGGGAGACAGGATCCATATCAGGCCTCGCTGACGGGGTGGGGCAGGGCAGGCGTAACCTGCAGCGCCTGGGCGATCTGGTCCGGGCCGAGATGTCCCGGCCCGTTCTCGACTGTCGCAATGCCCGCGATCAGGCCGCGCTGGGTGGCCGGATCGCGCAGGTCCAGCACGGTATCGGGTTGCACGCCCATATGGCTGCACAGGGCGTAAACATAGGCCCCGGTCGGGTTCTCGCTGGGGGGCGCATACACGGAGATGATGGCCCGTACCGTGGTCAGGCCCCGCGCACCGTAGCGCAGCAGCTGGTCACGCAGCGCGCGGATGCCATCCGCCATGGTGGGGAAGGCGGCAAAGCGCGGGTGGCCCACGCCGGTTTCCAGATGCGCGCCGGGCTGGCCGACATAGTCGAGGTTGCCCGGGTTGTTATTGCGGATGCCGCGCGGGATATGTGCGCTCAAGGCACTGCTCCTAAATTATGGATGGCCCTGCAGGAGATGCGTGACCCACTCGCAGAAGGGGGGATAGGCGAACAGGGCGGCCGCCACGGTGCCGATCACGGTGATCAGGCCCACGATGGCCGTGCCGATGGCCTTGACCGCCTTCATGCCGCCGATCAGCTGGCCCATGCATTCGCGCATCTCGGTCGACAGGGTGCGGACCTCGACCCGCAGGGCGCGCAGGTCCGTCTCGGTCGCTTCGACCTTGGTCTCGACACGGACAAGCCGGTCACGCAGCTGGGGGTCTTCACCGAACCCCAGCAGTCTCCACAGAATGAACATCAGAATTCCAGGCAATAAAAAACCGCCTCACGGGGCGGTCGGGCAGGCGCAGATTTTCGGGTCGGTCAGGCGGTGGCCGTGTAGGTTGATCCGATCGGATAGCGACCGGCCGGATCCGCGACCGCAGCCAGTCCGGTCGCAGGCTTCCAGTTTCCGGTTCCGTCCCGGACAATGCGGTCAACGACCTGTCCTGCAGGCTCGTCGGGCGTGGCAGACGTGCGATAGATGGCGTAGGGCTGTGATGCGGCTGCTGTCATGTCAGGCTCCTTCAGGGCAGGAAGCGGTAGAGAACCAGCGCCTGGTATCCGGCGCCACCGGTAAAGGCCGTGTTTTTCAGGCCGGTATCATAGGCTCCGCCGCCGCCTGCACCCGGAGCGGATCCCGGCGCGCCGGATTCCGATCGCGCACGCCCTGCGCCCCCCCATGGGCCGGCGCCACCATTCCCGGTCATCATGTAGCTGCCAGCCTGACCGTCAGAGCCGTCATTGCCGGCGGCCGCGATAATGGTGCCGCTGGCGCCGCTGGGCGCCACGCCGATGCCCCCGGCGCAGTTCGTGGCATCCGCCCGCAGGCCGCCGGGCGCGCCTGGGATCGAGACAAGGGTCGTATCGCCAGACACGACGGTGGTGTTGCCGCCCGCCGTGCCGGATGCTGCCCCCACGCCACCGGGACCGCCTGCGCCGATGGTGATCGCGACGGTCCCGCCGGACGTGACGGGATAGATGCCCCACACAAAGCCTCCCGCAGCGCCGCCGCCGCCGGAGAATGTGTCCGTGCTGGCAGATGCGGCCTGACAGCCCATGCCGCCACCACCTGCGCCAACGGCCTTGATCTCCATGCGGGAATACCCGGCCGGAACCGCAAGCACGGTCGTGGCTGCAACCGAGACAAAGGGCGTCGATGCCAGCTGGGCGCCACCGGTAATCATGGTCTGGATGGCTGTATACAGCTGGGTCAGCGTGGCCTTGTCAGGGGTCAGGCCACCCCCTTTGGTAATGACCGCGAGGAGTTCTTCCTGCACGGCATTGAACCAGTCCGCGCTGACGACCGTGGCGGGATCCCCGGCCGCCGCGTTGCCTGCAGTAAAGAACCCGGGCGTTCCCAGGGCGGTCATGGCCGGCATGACGGCAACTGCCGTCGAGGTGTCGATACGATTCACGTGTCCATGCCTTTCTGGTTTTCTGCGTGTTACGTGCGCACGGTCAGCCCCCCACCGAGACGGTGGAGGCGGTGTAGCTCCCGCCGTTACCCGTGCCGGCGCCCTCGGTCTCGAAGGAGCCCAGCGAATTGCCCGTGGTGTTCGCGATTACACTGAACAGGTGCATCGTGCCCTGGTGCAGCGCATGGTATCCGTAGCCGGTCTGGCTGCCCTGGCTGATCGTGCCGGTGCCAAGGAACAGGCCCCCATCCGCCACCACGCCATCGCCATACGATCCGGTGATGGAGCAGCCGTTACATTCGATCGTGGCCCCGTTCCCGGCCACCACGCCGTTATTCATGCCGGTGATCGTGGAATTCTGGGCTTCGATCATGCCGCCCTCGGTGGTCCACACGCCAAGGGTCGCCTGCGGGCGCAGCGCGCCGGTCACTGTCACGCCATGGGACCAGGCCTTGCCATTGGAGAGCGCCGTAACCCCCGCCACGTTTGCGCCGGTACAGGTCGAGCCGTCGATATAGAGGCTGCCGCCGCGTTCCGCGTCGTAACATCCCCCCAGGACAGCCACGGCCGGGTCCGTCATATCCACTGCGCGCGTTGCGGTGCAGGGCGTGCAGACGATCGTGCCATTGCCGCGCGCCATGAAATTGACGTCGCCCGCATCCGTGCCGGTCACGCCCCCGCCACGCGCATTGATCATGCCGCCATCATCCGCGATGACGGAATAGTAGAAGGAATTGACCGTGACGTGGGCGCCCAGGGCGATAACCGCGTTATGCTCGGCACTGATGCCGGCACCGTAGGACGCGGGATACCACGACGTTGACGTTGCGGTGTGCGCGGACTGCGCACCCACGGCATTGAGCGTGACCCCGTCGATCAGGCCGATGATGCCACCATTATCTGCCACGAAACCACCCGCATTCGTGCCCTTCACGCCGGTGAAGTTGATCACAACATTGGCGTTGTTCGCGGTATCGCCGATAATGTTGACGAACGCGCCCGCCGGGTCGGTGGTATAGATCTGTCCGGTTTCGGTATAGGTTCCATCGGCGATCTCGAGCTGCACCACCCCGTGGCCATACAGCCGGTGCGCCATACTCAGTGCTGCGCCAAACCCGCTGGACACGGTGGTGTAGTTACATCCGGCCGGGCAGACGGTTATGGTGGAGGAATACCCCGTCTGGAACCCGAGCCATGCCGGGCTGGTGATGGCAGTCCCGTTGACCTTGCTGGTTGCGTCAATGGACGCGCCGGTCAGGGTCTGGCCGGTCGATGTCCCGCCCGTGGCGTCCACCTTCTTTCCCAGCCATTCGGCTACGGTAGGGCTGCTGACGATATCGCTGGGGTCATTGGTAACGGCATAGGACCGCCAGCCGGGGGCAGATTGCCCGAAGGCGCCGGAACCGGCCGCCAGGGACAGGGCAAGCCCAAGGATCGGTGCCATGTTGCGAATAATGCGCATCAGTCGATATCTCCACCAAAATCATTGATTGCATTTGAGCCATCCTGCCCGAAAAGGACGACCGTATGGGCCGGGTTGCGTGCCGTGATCTCACATTGCAGGACCGTGTTGCCCCAGACCATCAGCGCCTCGCCTGCGCAGGACTGGCCGGCACGGAAGGGAATGGGGGTGTAACCGGGGGCACGGATCAGCCAGACATAGGCCCAGTCCTCGCCGCATACGGGATCGCCTGCGCGCATCACGCCTGCACGCGCCGGGGCATATTCGGTTATGGTGATGTCGTAACCAAGGGTGGCCGCGAAGGCGATGAAGTAGGGAACCGATGCGCCGCCATTATCGGTCAGCCGCGCGACCACCTGTGCCCGCCGCTGCTCGATCGTGGGAGATTCACCCGCGCAGGGATCGGGCAGCCCGAGGGTTTCTTCCCATTCGTCCAGCAGTTCGGTCGTGGTCGAGGGGAATGCGTCCGTAATCAGGTTGGCGGCACGGTCGCTGTTACGCTGGTACGTAGGCGCCCATACCGCTGCCAGCTGATAGGGCATCGATCCCGGCTCACGTGACCAGATGCGTCCGGTGGGCAGCAGGCGCAGCAGCGCGCTGCGGAAGTCTGCGGTGGAAAAAGAAGGAAGGGCCATGGATCACGACGCAAAGGTAATGTTGCCGAGGGTCGGCATGGCCCCCGCGTTCGCGCCGGTGACCGGCCCGGTGGGGGACTGCACCTCGAAACTGTCCAGTCCGATGGCGCCGATCGCCTCCTCCCAGTCGTTCGGGTTAATCGTGCCGGCCGGGGCTGACAGACGCACGAACATGTCCTCCAGCGCCTCCCTGATCAGGGTCTGGTTGGCGGCCGTGTTGCCCGTGCCGAGATCCGTGATCACGAAATCCACAGGCTGGGCGATGGGCGCGCAGACGATGACCAGGGCAGTGACGGGGCGCTCGGACTGGATGGCATTGGCAACCGTGAGCTGATCCCCCGTGGCCGTCACATAGCGTGTCTCACCCGCGGCGCTGCCGTTCGTCCCATTGGGGAAACCGCCGTTTTCAGCGTTGGCATTGTCCAGCATGATGTAGACGACAACCGTTCCCGCGCCGAATCCCAGCGGGTTGCACCAGGCACGGGTCACGCCGGTGACATCCAGCGCCCAGCTGACATAGTTTTCTTCGTTCCCGCATTCCCCCGGCTGCTGGAACGCGTCCATGATCCGGGTCCGCAGGGCGTCGTCCGTTTCAATGTCCGCGCCACTGGTGGTCAGTGCCACCACGGTTCCGGTGGTCTGCACGCCCGCTACCGGGCTGGACAGGGTGGCGATGGACCCGGCCGCGACGTTACCCGCTGATCCCGCCGTGGTGGCGGTCCAGCTGGCGAGCGTCGTGCCGTTGGTGGTGACACTCTCGGCTGAGGTCGTGGCGCCCACGCCGCCGGTCAGCACAAGGGCGGTCCCGGCCGGGATGGTTGCTGTGCCGGTCACCGTGAACGACACGGTGCCCGAGGCATAGCCGGCCGCCTTGCGGGTCACGCCTTTCAGCGCGCCCCATGCGGCCAGGTATTCACCCGTGGCCGTCCACGGCACGGCCTGCAGGGCAATCCAGTCGATATAGCCGTAATGCAGCCACGCAAGGCCCGCCAGCACCATGGCCAGCACGTTGAGGACCGAAAACCGCAGCAGGGCGACCACACCCGGAATACCGCCATTGATGACGTCCTGCTGGGCCTGCTGGCGCAGTTCCGAAAGCGTCGGCCGTGCGTAGGGCATTCAGGTCAGGCCCTCCCAGGCCCATGAAAAGGTGAACTGCTGCGAGGATCCGCCCGGTTCGGTGATGGTGACGGTGAACTCGGCCATGTTGGGCACCGTGGCGCTCCACCACGCGGAGACGGCCACCTTCTGGGCCACGCCATCGGTGACCAGCCATTGCAGGGCCTCGGTGCAGATCGCCTCGATCTCGCGCGGGACTGCCCTTGTGCCGACCTTGATGGCGCGTTTGAGCTGCCACAGGCGGGAGCCGATCGGGATGTCGCTGAACCCGTCGCCCCACCAGCCGCGTGGATCCGCATCGACCGTGCCCGGTGCGCCGGCAGGGGGCTGGACGCCGGCGGCCACATCATTGGCTGTTGGCTGCACAGGTGCCACCCGGTCGGTGAACAGGGAGACCATGACGGCCGAGCGCAGCGGGTTGTCCAGTCCCAGATCACTGGACACGATGGGCCAGTCGCCGCGTGCCTCGCGGACGTTCCAGACGATTGCGATATCCATGAAAAGTCCTCTCAGCTGGCCACTGGTGGACCGGAATTGCTGCTGCCTGCAGTCACCCCGTCATGGAGATGGCTGGACAGCTTGATACCCTGCGCCTCGACCTCATTGCCGGTGATTGTGCCGGTGGCCGTCAGATCACCGGTGACCGCGGTCTTTCCATTGGCCGGGTTCAGGGCGATGGACCCATCTTCCTTGAGCCAGATCCGGCTGCCGGTCTGGGGATGGTAGAGACAGACTTCCCCGGGCTGCAGGTCGGTCGGCCTGCCGCGCTGGTCGCCGGTGGCGATGGCGATGCCGCGCGTGCGGTCACCGCCCACGAAAATGACGATGGCGTCCGACCCGGGCACCGGGCGGCTGGCCAGCCCGTACTGCTGCATGAGCGGCACGTCGCCGCGTATCTCGCCTGCGGCAAGGGCAACCTGCACCGTGGGGGTGCTGGGTGTCTCGTTCGTATCCGCCAGCAGGCGGCCGATCCCGACCATCATCATCACGCGCCGCATGGTGCGCATGGCTGAACTGATCATGGCGTTCCTATATTGATTCGCTTCCGTCGGATGACTGCCTGGCGGGCTGGTTGGACTGGATCGCCTGCATGAAGGCGCTCTGGAACAGCGGGTTGATGATCGGCTCTGGCGAGTAGGCCTGCGGGTCCATCAGCACCACATCGGCATGCGTGCCGTCATCGACCGTCTGGCGCAGGGTCAGTTCCCCGATCAGCAGGTCCTGCGGATTGCCATCCCCCAGGTCCACCCGGGCCAGCGTGTTGGGCAGCCAGAGATTGCCCGCCCTGTCGCGCCAGCTGTCGCAGGTCAGGGTGATGGGATAGGCGCGGCCATAACGCCGGTTGACCTCCCACACCACACGCTGCTTTGCGATGGTCCCGTTGGGATCACCGATTTCCAGTGGCACCAGCATGTTGCGCGTGCGGGTGACGCCGGGGTCGCTGGCTTTCGCATTCGCCGGGGCGCTGAGGACCTCCATTTGATCCGCGTAGGCGTTTGATCCGCCTGGTGTGGTGAACAGTGTGACCTCGCCCATGACGATGGCCTGCACAGTGGAATATCGCCCCGCCATGCTGCGGACCCGCTGCAGCCGTTCGATGTTGTCCCCCAGCGTGAACCCGCTGGAAGCGCGGCGCGTGCCCACGGCGGACATGCAGATATTGCCGTCAGGCCGGTCATAGAAAATCACGGCCGCCAGCCGGCTGACACGCTCGATCACCTCATAGGCGGTTTCCGACAGGATGACCGCGAAGGCCAGAATGTCGGTATCACCCGCGCCGCCTATCGAGATCACGTCAATTTGCGCGAACTGGCAGACGCGCCGGGCGATATCCAGCGCGTTGGTACTGCTCATCTGGAACGTGCTGAACTCGGCCGCACACTCGACCAGGTCGACGCTTTTCGATGCCAGCTGCACCTCGAACGTATGATGGTCGGGGGCAATATCCTCCACCACGGTCTGCACATACCCGGTGAAAACCAGCGTTTCCCCGATGAGCAGCCTGCAGCTGTCGCCCTCGCTTATGTTGACTTTCGACAGGGGGCTGGATCCCTGCGTGGTCATGCTCAGGGCTGCCGTCCAGGGCATGATTTCCACGCCCATGCGGATGACCACTGATGTCCATGTGGTGATCTGCCAGGCCTTGCTGCCGCGCATGATGACAACGGAGACCTGATCGGACTGGTCCGTGTTCCACCCCACGAAGTCGGACAGGGTGGTCAGCGCACCGCTCATGACGTCAGGGCCTCGAAACTGGTGGGCATGAATGCCGGATGGATGGGATCGGCACGCCGGATCAGGTCTGGCGTGCGGGAGGCGTTGCGGTAGATCTGCTGCGCCAGGACCAGAGCGGGCAGGGGCGCATTGCGCGTAACCGTCATGACGTCGGGCAACTGAGCCGCGCGGGTGGACAGGTCCTGCAGCACCTGCGCGCGCAGGGCGCGGATGGCCTGGTAACTGGCGTCATTCCCGGCATCGGCACAGGCAATGGCTTCATCATCGAGCAACTGGCCGACCTGCTCCCGCAGGGTGACGGCCTCGGCCGAGGACGTAGGCTGCCAGTCCGCGCAGGCCTGCGCGATCGAGATCAGGGCGGCCTGCCGGCACAGCATGGCTGTCGCCGTCTGCACGGTGGAAATGGCCCCGCCAATCGGGGCCGCCGAGGTGAGGGCATCAATCTCGTACACGGCCAGAGCCGCAAGCTGGGCAATCTGGGTGCCGGGATCGGTGATGGCGCTGCGCAGCAGTTCCGTCAGGGCGAGGATCGCGGCGGCCAGTGTCGGGCCGTCCGTGGAAGCAGAGACGGCAGCGATACCGGCCTCCATGGTCTGCCCGCTGGCTGTCAGATCGGACAGGACGGAACTGACCGTTGCATCCTCATTGACCTGTGTTGCATTGCCGCTGGCATATCGGCCGTTGTTGCCCGGCAGCGTTGCAATGGCTGCCGAGAACGTACTGGGCGAGCGGATGGCCGTGCGCGCGCCCGCAGCCCAGCTGGAGGCGACCGTGCGCCCCGCATGAAGAACGGACGTACCGTAATCATACGAGGCGCTGGTGCCCGTTGCGTAATCTGATGATGCCGCGCTGCTGAACGCTGTCGCGGCAATGCCGATGGCGGCATCCAGCGCCAGCATGATGGTGGTCGACAGATAGGAACTGGATTCAATGAACTCCAGCTCCACATCAATGACGCCCATCACGCCGTCGCGTTCATACCAGTCGAAGCGCAGCAGGCTGGCCTGTATCGCCCCGATGGTGGGATGGATCAGCAGGCCGGTGCCAGCGGTCTCGGCCGCGATGCTGAGCAGCTGGCGCTGCGCGAAGCATTCTGCCCCGCACAGGAAGCCCCGGAACCGGTAGGGACGCGGCGCGCGACCGAGATCCTCCACCCACGGCGTGGGCTGGTAAGGATAACGGTGCACGGTGGTATTGCGCCCGTTCTGGCCGCCGCTGCCCACAACCACGAACGGCACGCCCCGGAAAGAACACTGCAGGTATTCTTCCGCAAGGCGCGTCAGGGTGCCGGACATGTCAGTTTCCTGTTGAGCTGAGGGCGGGGTCCATGGCGCGCTGGACCTGCGTGCGCTGGGTCATTGTAGTGCCCGGTGGGGCATCGATGATCCGGGCCTTCGCACCTGGTGGCAGCTGCATGTCCATCCCCACCTTGATTTCATGGGTGGTGGTGCCGCCATCGTTTCCGCTGCCGGACGGCATTGATGCCGCAGGACCTGATGGCATCTGGGCCAGTTTGGCGATGCCAGCGACATAGTCCTGCGTCTCGTTCGGCAGAACGGACAGGTCATGCGTCCGGGCGAATTCGTTCACCCGCTTGCTGTTTGGTCCGGCATTGTAGGCCGCGTCGGCCGCCTCGTAATTCCCATGGAAGCGGTCGAGCAGGGTGCGGTAGTAGTAAGCCCCGCCCGTCAGGTTCTGCCGCCAGTCGTAATTGGGATCATTGACTGAATCCGGTAGGCCCAGTCCACGCGCAGTGGCCGGCATGAGCTGGCTGGGACCAAACGCCCCCGCGCCGGAGACATTGCGGTATCCGCCGTGTTCCTTGCGCAGCAGGGCGACATAATGCTTCGGGTCAAGGCCGAACTGCTTGGCCGCCGCAAGGGCAGCGTCCTGCACGGGCTGTTCCAGCGGTGCGACGTCTGCGCCGGATTTATGGTTCCACCACCGATTGAATCGCGTGTATCCGGGGATCTTGTCCAGCACCCCTTCGCCTTCACCGGAGATCAGGCTGCCATGCTGGTAGGCTTGATACATGTCATAGGCGACACCGAGTCCGCTGAGGATATCGGTCGGTGAAGCGCGGAAAGGCATCCGCCCGCGCGCGCCATCAGGGGCACCCGGTGCGAACCGGGAAGCAAGGGAGGCCTCTTTCGCAGCCCCACCCATCTTCGTGAATGCGCCCGCCACGGACAGGATGGTCGCTGCCAGCATCAGCAGGCCGCTGATGACCGGCATGGCATAGATGGCAGCAATGGCACCCAGAGCAATGCGTCCTGCGGACTTCCAGCCGCCCAACTTGTCCACCACGCCGGTGACCGTATCCTCGACCCCCTTGATCCCCGCCTTGATCTGGTCCCAGCCACCATTGCGGAACCAGTAGGAGAACTGCTGGACGTACCGGCCGATATCCTGCGCGATCCAGTCACGGTTCCGGTCGATCAGATCTTCAAGGAAATTGTTGAGGTCCACCAGCGCAGGGGACGCGGCATCGGCAACGCTGTCGGCAAAGTGGTGGACTGATTCGTTCAGGCTTTCCTGAGACCGACGATACTGGTCCGCCCGGTCGGCCATGTCCTTCGTCATGTAGGCGTGTTTTCTGCCGGTCTCCAGATCCTTCTGCCACTGCTCGTCTGTCTCCTGCCAGATCGACTGCATCTGTTCTGCAGAACTGCCCAGCAGGGTCGTAGCCGCGACGGTTCGGGCGACAGGATCCCGCAGCCCCCGGATGGCATGGGCCACACGGTTGAAGAACTTGTCGGGGGCTTCGTTCTGGAATTTGCGCAGGTTCAGGCCGATGGCGCCAAACTGTGCGGCTGCCTGCGGGTCAAGTCCATGCAGGGCATTCCACCGCGTGGTGGACAGGGTTTTCAGCGCGCTGGTCATGGCCTCGGCGGAACTGCCGGACATTTTTGCCGCGTTCTGCATGGCCTGCAGGCGCTGCGGTGCCATGCCCATGCTACCGGCCGTGGTGCGCAGGTTGGTCCCCAGCTGTCCCCACGCGCTGACCAGCCGCGCCATGCCCGCCAGACTGGCGGCACTGGTCAGCAGGCCCATGACCGGCACGATCTGGCTGATATAGCGGAACGCCCCCAGCGCCTCGCGTCCCAGCCCGACGAAACCGTTTTTCAGGCGGTTGAGGCCGGACAGGCTGGCGAACCGACCGAAGGCGGCCTGCACGCGGCGTACGGGGGCCTGCAGTCTGGCGATCCGGGTATTGATCTTTTCCAGCGTGGCGCTGGCACGATCCGCCGCCGATATGACAACCTTAACGCCCGCGTTTGCCACGTTGAGCCTCCCGTTTGCGCGCGTCGTTGATGCGATGCGCGCGGGTCACCCATTCCAGCATTTCCGTGCCGGTCAGGTTTTCCACGTCATGAAGGGTGAAGCCCCGGAAGAACTGGCACAGGTCCGCGCCTAGTTCGTCCCAGTTTCCGGGCCACGCATAAAAAAACCGGTCAGGTAATCCGCCGCTTTTGCGAACTCGCTGATCGGCATCTTGAGGATGGCGGCCTGCGGCCAACCGCTGACATTCTCGACCAGGCTGATCTCGGCGCGCAGGAAACCTTCCGCCGTGCCACGGGCCTCGAAAGCCTTGGCGGTGCGGCGTTCCTTCACCTTGGGTTCGCGCAGGGTCATGGTGGAGAAGCTGCGTCCGACCGCCTCGATCCCGTCCTCGAAAATTAAAGTCATGGACGGGGACAGGTCCGGATCAGCACCTTCCGGTCGGCGCGCCGCATCCTGAAAGGACGTGACATAGGCCACGGCACGGTCCAGGGCAGACGATGGCAGGTCCTGCACGGCCTGCAGCGGCCAGCCGCTGACCAGCTTCACCAGCTGCATCTGGGACTCGTAAACCGATTCCGTCGTCGGCCGCTTGCCGATCACCTGAGCGGCTGACAAGATGTGGTAGACATTCGGCTCATGCAGCTGCAGTTCGATGAATTCCCGATCGCCCTTGAGGACGATCGGTTCATCCAGGATGATCAGGCTGTCATCGTCCGCGCCGCTGGCCATGTCATCCTGCGGCGCTGCCATGACCGTCAGGACTTCCGCATCGCTGGGGTGCATATGGTGGGAATGGCTCACGAGACGATATCCTCGGTCACGGTGTCGCTTTCAACATGCAGCTCGAACGTGCCTTCCTGCGTGTTGACGTTCAGTTCCTCGGTCTGCCAGCCGTTGACGCAGGTCACGACAACGCCGTTGGCCAGCGTCAGCACGATGGTCAGGCCGGACGCGCCCTGCAGGTCGCCGACCCTGCGGTCGCGGCGCATGCGCAGGGTGGCCTGGATGAAGCCCTGCCCGGGCATGGCGGAGAAGCCTTCGACGAGCGACTGCCCCTTGAGGGTTTCGTTTGCATTGCCCGAGGGCTGGTACTGTGCCTCACCAACAACGTTCCATGTGTCGCCGTTGATGGACAGGGTCGCAAGGCCCGCAAGGGGGCCGCGATAGACGGTTCCCGACATCGGTCCCCCCTTATGGCTTGGTAAACTGGCAGTCGCCTGCGATGACCCAGAGCTGGTTCGCAAGCTGGTAGGGCAGCAGCAGCTTGACCACGCCCCCGCCTTCATTGGTCGCCACGATGGCTGCGGCGAATTCGTCGGGGTTCTGGACCCACATCTGGGTCGACTGCCACTGGTAGCGGGCGGCCGCGAGTTTGCCGATCAGCGCCGCCGTGGTGGCCTGCGCACCGGCCGGGATCTTGGACCCGTCGGCCACGAGGATGTATCCACCCACGCATGCCGCCAGATAGCTGCGTAGGTCCTGCAGGCAGACCTGGGCGGTCAGCAGCGTCTCGATGTCGAGGTAGCTGTTATCCGCCTGGCCCGACGCATTCGTGCGGTAGGTCGTGGTCAGGCGCTCGATCATGACCGTGCCGCTGTCGCTGACCGTAAACGTCGACAGCCCGTCGTACAGCAGGCTGTTCCGCTGGTCGCGGATGAACCGACCGGCGTCGGTCGGTGGCATGGCCGGGATGGACAGGCCGGTGATCGGCAGCGCCGGGTTCGACAGCATGGAAAGCGCCGTGCGTGCTGCAATCCAGGCCGCCCACTGGCACACGTCGGACGGGCTGTCCGAAATGGGCATGACGGTCTGGTGCTGGTCGTTGGGCAGGATGGTCAGCCCCGTGGCGTCCCCATACGTGCCGCGATAGGCCGTGATGGCCTGACCGTAGAGCTGCTCCAGCGGGCACCAGCGGCCGTCCACATCGTTCAGGGTCGTCTTGAGCGCGGTGAGGCTGGTGGCGTCCATGTAGGGGTGCGGGATCAGGTCGTAGACGCGATCACCGATACCTGACAGCGCGGATGCCAGCGTGGAGGGGTTCTGTGCCCCGGCCGCCATCTGGGTCAGCGTGACGGTGATGCCGGCCGGTGTGGCCTGCGCCCCGGCCGTGCCGAGCAGGTTCAGGCCCAGCAGGATCGTGTTGCCGACCTCGCCCTTGTTCAGCGCGGTGACATTGATCTGGCCTGCCGTGGTCGCGTCCTCTGCCAGCGATACGGGCAGGTTGCTGACCGAGGCTGCAGCCGTGACCACGTTCTCCGCGATGGTGGCGGCCGTGTCGGCCGCCGTGACAGCAACACTGACCAGACTGTCGCCGATATAGAGCCACAGCGTGCCCGATGCACTGGCCGTGCCCGCAAGCAGGATCTTGCCGGTGGCGGCAACGCCATCGGCCTCATCGGCCAGCGGCAGCACCCACAGCTCATTGACCGTGTCGACCTGTCGGTAGGCCTGCACCATGCGGGCGCACTGGGAGCCTGCGCCGTATTTGGCGATGGCGTCAGAGGGACCGGCGGACAGGGATGGCGTGCCGGCCGTGGCGCTGCCGGTGGCCAGCATCTGGCCCACGATCAGGACACGGCGCACCTGTGTCGCGGTATTCGCCTTGGAATTGTCCAGGGCAAAATAAAACCCCGGCACGCGGTTCGTGTCGGGGTAGTTGGGGACCGTGATGGAGCCGCTCATGCCGGGACCTCGACTTTCGCGGCTGCGCCGTCAGTCAGGACCTTGGGCGGCGTGCTGGCAGCTACGGCCGGGGCGGACGCTGCGGGCGGCGTGGCCTTGACCACATCGCCATTGCGCTCGCACAGGAGCCAGAACGTGGTTTCGGGCACGTTCTCGCCCTGCGCTTTCAGCAAGCGCATCGTACCGGGCCAGCGCACGGCGCGGCCCGGGGCGGGTTTTACAAACATGTGGGGGACCTCAGTTGAGGGTGATCGGCACCTGCATGTCGGCGAAATCGGAATTGCCGTTCGCCTGCATCTGTCCGGTGATCTCGGTCAGTGGCGTGCCCGCAGGGGGGTAGTATTCGATGTATTCCAGACCGAACAGCATCCGGATCTCGCCAGTATGTTCGCGGGTCTCGCTGTTGACGATCAGCTCGGTATTCAGCGAGGTGACCTGGGTAATCATCGCCTGCAGATCCACATCGAGCATGATGGCCAGTTCGATCTGTTCTGCCAGTTGATCCAGATCCGTGGCGACCTGTTCAGGGGAGGCACCGCACAGCTGACCACGGATGGCCAGCGTGGTGACCCGCGTGAAGCCAGGCTGGTTACGCCCTGTCGTTGTGCCCTGATCACGCGGGGCGGTGACAAGGATGGCAGGCAGTTTTGCGATCGGCAGCGGCAGGCTGCGGTTGACCAGCACATTCGTGCCGACCAGTGTCTTGGCTGCGATCAGCGCCTGCACGGCTGCATCGCGCAGTTGCACGCGGTAAAGCGTCATGTCGTATTGATGTCCACAAGGTTCAGTTCCAGACACGCACCGCCGTGACTGTCCGGCTGGACCTCGCGGATACTGTATGTCTGGCCATTGATGACGAACTCATCGCCCTGGGCTGGGGTCACCGGGAAGTCTGACAGCCTGACCCCGAGACGGGGCAGGCTGGTGGTGATGTCCACGGGTGTCGCACCGGGGAAATCCCCCAGCGGATCCTGCCCCCTGAAACCATCATCGAAAATGCCGTTGATGGTTACCGGATCAGACAGGGACTGGGACTGCCACTGGTAGGGATTGGCGAAAGCGTCCAGGCACGGCCCGAGGACAAGCTGCCCGAAATCGATGCTCACGCAGCCGGGGGCGTGAAGCCCTGCTGCATGGATGCAGGCGGTGGCGTCATGACGGGCGCGGGCGGCAGCGGCGCATTCTTGACCCGGTCGGCAATGCCGGCGGAAACGGTCGCGGCGTTTTCACGCGGGTCATTGGCGAAACGAGCGATGCCGCGCCCCTTCCAGAACGCGGCCGTCTCAATGGCGACCTTGAGGCGGGTACCGATCGGGTAGGGGGCCTTTCCCGCTTCGGGATAAACCGGGATCAGGGTGACAACCTCGATCCCGTCAGTCTTCTTTGCATCAGCCATCTGTCAGCCTCACAGGGTCGGGGAGGGAACGTCAGCGCCGGCAGCCATGACGGTGGCCGCCATGCAGGCGTTGACTCGCGACGGGATGACAAGGGGGGCCGACTGCATCAGCAGATTGATGGTCGCCGGGTTTTCCTTGTACCAGAGCTTGGGGGCATAGGCGAGCGGGCCATAATTGAAGGCCGGATCCATGATCAGGCCATAGGCGCGTGTGCCTTCCACACCGGGACCGCCAAGGATGACGGTGCCATCCGCGATCATCGGTTCCTCGACATCCGTCACCGGATCGACGTACCAGTCGTTGTAAAGATAGAGGTCGAACTGACCCCAGCGGCCCATATACATGGCCCCCTTCACGACGCGGCCACCCAGATCCGCGCTGGAATCACCGGTGCGGCCGGGCCACACGATGGCGTTCAGCACCTTCGGGTCGTTCTTGAACGCGTTCCAGGTGGAATTCGTGAAGATGACCTCGGTGGGTGCAGCACCGGACTTCTGCAGGACCAGCGCAGCCCAGGCGGTGATGTAGTCCGAAGGGTAAACGCCGGTCTGCCCCCACTGCGCGGTGCCGGTCAGGGCCACGGTCAGGGCCGGGTCACGCTGGAAATCCACCACGATCGGGTCCGGGTAGCCTTCGCCGACGACAGTGATCTTGCCGCTGACCAGCGCATTGGCCGCCATCCATTCCTGCCGGCGCAGGATCATGTCCACCTGGTCGGCCATTTCCCATGCGAGATTGGCTTCCAGCCGTTCCGCCGGCGACATGCCGCCCATCAGGCGCTCGCCGATCGCACGCCGCACGGGCTTGAGCAGGTCGGGGTTGCGCCAGTCCTTGATGTAGGCCGGCTTGAACAGGTTGGTCTGCCACTGGCGGCTTTCCACCAGCTGACCTTCGACCAGCGGGGAGCAGAAGGGGGCCAGACGCCGCTTACCGACATCGACGTCGATCGCAACTTCCGGCGCATCCGATTCCACCATGTTGGGGAACATGTGGTCGAGCAGGAAGCTCTGCGCCGTCTTGAGGTTACGCACGAAATAAACCAGCTCGGCGATATCGTACGCGCCAAGCATGGCGTTCAGGGACCCCTGAACGCCAGCACTACCGGTAACAGAACCTGCCACGGTGTAATCCTTGATTTCTATGGAAGAGCGAACGATCAGACGATGTCGTTCGAGAGGCCCGTCTTGATGAAGATGGCCCACTGACGCAGCGCCTGGGTAAGCGCGTCGAGCGTCCAGCTGCTGTCGTAAGTCATGTAGTTCGAGTTGAACTCGCCCATCTCGTAGATGGCCCCGGTCTGGGTCGCGCCAGCCGCCGTTTCCACGGCATCGACCATGATACCGCAGGGCGTCTGGCTGCCGTCGGTGGCCGTGGCCACGGACAGGATGTATTCACCGGTGGCCGTCACGCGGCCAACCACCGCGCCGCGGGGCAGGGTCTGGCTGGCGCCGAAGGTGACGTTGCGCGTGACCAGCTTCATGTTGCCCGCGACCAGCTGGTCGGGGACAAACAGGGTCGAGCGGGCCTGCGGATAGAAGCCGTAGCTGTTGAGGGAACCGGACATCAGCCGTTCTCCTTATCGATCACCGCGCACATGGCGCAGGGACGCGCCAAGGCGTGCGCCGGGGCGGTTCTGGTTTTCCGATGCGTCCTGCGTGGCGGGTGCCACGGCATTGCCGCGCATGCGGCTGCGCAGGGACGGTTCACGCTGCACGGTTGCCTGCGGCGCAGGCGCGGGCATCGATGCGACGGTGGCGTCGAGGATGCCGATGGCCTGGCTACGGGGCAGGCTCGTACCGAATGCCAGTTCAGCGGCGGCGGCCGGGTTCACGGCAGCGGACGGGGACATGAAGATCGCGGCGCAGCGGCCACGCTCACGCGCGCGGGCGGATGCCTTGGCATCGTCCTTCTCATCGTCCTTGTCGCTGTCGTCGTCGCCTTCCTCGGCGGACGTGTCTTCGCTGTCGGTGTCCTCGGCTTTCTTGCTGGCTTTCTTGCCCGCCTTCTTGCCGTCGGTGCCCTCTTCGTTGTCGGGGTCTTCGTTGGGGTCGTCACCTTCGGCTTTCTTGCCGTTGGTGTTCGTCTTGTTGTCGTCTTTGTCGTCACCCTCGGCACGGGGCTTGAGGTGTGCAAATGCGCTGGCGCCGGGTTTGCGCGGTGCGGACATGTAATGGCTCCAGAAGGGAGAAATCAGCCGATCGTGTCGAGCAGTTCGCGGAATGCCGCCTCTGCCCCCATCACGGCATCGGCCAGGCCGGCGTCGACGCCGCGCTGGCCGAGGAAGGTTCCGGCCTGTGTGGCGCGCACACGATCGGCCGGAATGTCGCGGTTGCGTGCAACCGTGGCGACGAACAGTTCACCCATCGCATCGATGTCGGCCTGAAACCGTTTGGCGGCTTCTTCCGACATGGTTGTCGTGGGATAGGAATCTGTTTTCTGGTCGCCGAACTGGAAGGTCGTGACCTTGATGCCGGCCTGTTCCAGCGCGCCGGTGATATCGACATGCATGCCGACGACGCCGATCGAACCGACCCCGCCCGTGCGCGGCACGATGATCGTGTCGGCCGAACTGGCGAGGGCATAGGCGGCGGAATAGGCGCTTTCGTTTACGATCGCGACGATGGGCTTTGCCCCGCGTCCTTCGTAAATGCGGTCGGCCAGATCGAAGCATCCGGCGACCGTTCCGCCGGGGCTGTCGACCAGAAGGACAATGGCCTTGATGGATGGCGCGTCAATGGCCTGCTGGAAGGCGACATTGATGTCCTCGTAGAACGTTGCCCCGCTCCACCACCATCCGGGGCTTTCACCCGGCAGCAGCACGCCGGAAACGGGGATGATGGCCACATCGGAAATCACGGTGCCCAGCACGGGGTCTCGGTCCGCCTTTTCCTGAATGGGGCCGAACATGGCCATATCGTCCGAACCATGCGCCAGAAGGTGCCGCACGACCTCCATGCGGTCAGGCGTGAGGGCGAGCGGGCGGCCCAGCATCCGCTGGGCAAGCGCGAGGCTCTTCATTCTGCTTCCGGTTTCCTGTCGGTTTTCGATGCAAGGTTCTGCCCGGCCCATTCCGGGAGAGGCAGACCGCGATCCTTGAAGCCCTGCACTTCGATGGCACGCTGATCGAGGGACTCTTCCCAGTCCGCGCCTTCGTTCTCCGCGCATTCGGTCTCAAGGGTGGAGAGGCCGGCATCCATGCCCAGCACGGCGCCCTGCTTCTCCGCCACCGGATCGATCCAGCCACGGCCGGGGCCAAGCCAGATGGCACGGGCATAGGCCGCGCGCGCCTGAATGAACGGGGGCGCGCCGCGCGGCAGTGGCAGGGCGTCCTCTTCCATTGACTCTTCCAGCCAGGCCAGGCGGATCAGGGTTGGAAAGCCGATGCTGAAATCATCGCGCCGGCGCTTCATGGTCTTCCATGCTTCCAGCAGGGAGCCACGGGCGGATGAATAGTTCACGTCCGACCAGTCATTGCTGACCTGCATGGGCGAGAGCCCCGCGCCACTGGCGACGTTGTTCAGCACCGCGCGCTCGAAGTCACGGAAGTTGCTGGCTGGCCGCGCTGCCGAGACGGTGTTGATCTTCTCGCCCGGGAACAGGATCGGCATGCGGGATCCCGCAAGCGAGATGTTCCGATGCTGGTGGAAGGCGATGCGCTGGTCCTGATAGTAGGCCAGCTGCTCGTCGCCACCTTCCAGACCTTCGGCCGTCATGGCGGGATCGAACGGGCTTTCGATGTAGGCCGCGAACGTCGCATTGATGATCGCGGCGTCCAGTTCGGTCCCGTCGTATTTGATCAGCATTTTCAGGCGCTGCAGGACGGGCGTCAGGATGCCGGCACCGCCGCGATGCTGGGAGCCGCGATGATGCTCGAACATATGCACGACGTTGGGACGGCCCCAGCCGGTCTCCCGTTCGTAGCGATCCCATGTGACCGTGTCGGCCGCGCTGTACCAGTCTGCCTGATGGGCCTTGCGGATCCAGTAGGCGACCGGCGCGCCGCTGTTCGGGTCAATCTCGACCCCGTTGCGCAGATTCTTCAGGTCAAAGGTCTGCTGCGGGTTGCTCAGGCGGTCCGGATCGATGATCTGGACGGTCGTGGCATATTGTGCAGCACCAAGGCCGACCCGGTCCTCCATCCACGGCAGCAGCGCCAGGGCATCGCCATCCACGATCAGGTGACGGAAGGCCAGATGCATCTGCTGGCCGAATGTCAGCATGCGCTCGGTGTCATTGTAGCGCAGTGGGTCGTCTGCCCATGTGCGCCAGTGGGCGTCCACGGCCTGCGCATACTCTTTCGCCCAGACCGCATCGAAAGCGGTGGTACCGCTCAGGCGGGCAAGGGCACGGTAGTCAGGCTTCGATATGGGGCGAAGCTTGACGCCGATGGCATTGTCCAGTGTCCGTGTAACCGCCCCGGATGCCCATCCATCATTGCGGACCAGGTCACGCACGCGGCTGACGATCCGGTCACGATACGGGCTTAGTTCCGTATCGGCTGACCCCAGATAAGGCTGCCAGCCCTGCATGCGCTGGCCGTAAACGTCGGCCGCATCATACGGTGTACCGAAGGGCGAGGTCAGCGCATTGATAATGCGCCGGCCGGGGCCGGATTTTGGAACCAGAGGCGATGCCATCCTGCGGATGAAATCACCGACGCCCATCAGAATACGGGCCTCAGTGCCCTACGGCGCACGCCGGGGATGCCCAGCTGGCGCTGCAGTTGCTGGATCAGCATGGTCAGGTTGGAAATGGAGGCCTGATTATAGGTGACAGACCGGCTGCCATCGCCCTGTGCATAGCTGACCGATACCACCTTCTGACCGGACTGGAGTGCAATGAGGGTCTGCTGTGCGGTGCTCAGTGCCGCCTGCAGCTGGGCCTGCGACATGCCTGCCAGAATGCTGGTCGCAGGATTGTAGGTGGCCTGCGGCAGGAAGGGATAGGGACTGCCCATCATAAAGGGGCATCTCCTTTTTTGACCGGATCAGGGCAGGCGTTCCGCCCATGATCGTTTGCGTTTGGATCCGTCAGTTGACTGCGGATCCCGGCGCGTGACGGTGAGGGATTGCACCACCATGCCGTCATGCAGCGGGCTGCCGTCCTCCTGCACCGGTTCGGCTGAAGGTGGCGGCGGGTGTTCGACCTTTTCTGCCGCGATGTCATCGGCCTTCTTGTTCAGTCGCAGACCCAGATACAGGAGGCCGCACAGGGCGGCGTAGCTGTAGACCGCGAGATCAAGCGCCTCGTTCGCGCGGCCGGGGATCTTCTCCCAGACGCGGTATGTCTGGCCGCCCTTGGTCTTTCGGACGGACCGTTCCGCCACCAGCTGGGCGAAGTAGTTGATGTCGCGGTCAGCCGGGAAATGCATGTATCCGGGTGCTGGCTCACCGGGTTCCGGCTGGGGCAGGTGCAGGCGGCTGCGGATCACGTCCTTCGCCGCGTTGACCCCGATGATGACAGGGCGGAAAGCCGCCTTGTTACGCGCGCTGGGGCGCTTTGTCGGCCAGACCGGGGATCTGGCCCCGCCACGTGCTGACTCGCCCTTCACGGCCCATATCCTGCGGCCCAGTCGGGCGCGACAGAACTCGTAGACCTTCTGGGTATGGTGCCCACCTGAATCGATGCAGGCAGCGGACACGCTGAACGGACGGCCATCGGCGCGATACCACTGCCGCTTGAGAACCGCGTCCACCCGTTCCCACAGTTCCGGGCCATCCGGATCGCCCTCGATGACGATATGGGCGATGGACCAGCGTTCCTCATTCCGGCCCCAGCCGACAATCTCCAGTTCGACACGGTCGTCCTGGGTGTCGCCGCCGGCTGTCAGTATGGCTACGCCGTCCGGAACTTCCCCGGGCCAGACTTCCACACGGGCGGCCAGGCTGATTTCATTCAGGGCACCGTCGCCACGATCCTCGTAGGCCTCGCCCAGCGTCAGGTTGATGAAGGTCTGGCGCTTGAGCGGGTCGTTTTTGACATCCAGCCATTCCGCTACCAGCTTGGACCAGCTGGCATTCGGGAACAGGGAATAACCGGCCCAGATGTGGAAAGAGGCGATGCCCTTGAACGGGGCATGCGCTACCCATTCCCCGGCATCGATCATGCCGGGCTTGTCGGCCTCCTCGATGATGCAGCCATTGTGCCGGCACACATAATGTGCGGTTTCCGGTAGGTGGTTGCCGTCCTGGTCCTTGTCCCACTTGATGCCATGGGCCGTGTCCGGTCCGCCCCATTCCAGAGGCTGCTTTTCCCCGCAATGGGGGCACGGCACGTAGTAGCGCCGCTGGTCGCCCAGCTCATACAGGCTCTCGATCCGGCTCAGGCCCGCGATGGTCGGGGTGGATCCGGCCGCGATCTTGCGGTTCCAGTATGTCTCCGACCGCTTGGCACCCAGCGCGATCTGGTCGCCTTCACTGCCCGCGCCGTTGACCGGGTAGCCGTCCACCTCGTCGAACAGCACGATGCGGGCGGTGATACGACGGAAGCCGCCCGGGCTGTTTGCCCCCACCAGCGTCAGCGATGACCCGTTCAGCAGGGTCTTCTTGAGCAGCGTCTGGGACGACGAACGCGACTTGGGATCGCCCGTCAGGGCTGCCAGGACGGGTGTGTCCCGCAGCATGGGAGCAATTTCGCTCTTGCTGTAGTCCTCGGCATCCGTTTCACGCGGCTGCACCAGAAGGATCGGGCAGGGGTCCTGCTCCAGGTAATAGCCGACAGCGTGGTCGAGGATCTTCGTGTAACCGACGCGGGCGGATTTCTTGACATAGATCCGCTCGATGACCGGATCCGTGAACGCATCCATGATGCCGTTCTGGTAGGCGAAGGCCTCGAAACGGCCTGTCTCTGCACTGGATTCCCGAGAGAGGACAGCATACTTTGCCGCCCACTGGCTCAGGGTCAGGCGCGGCGGCGGTTTGAGCGTCTCCCGGCGCACGCGCGCCAGTTCGGACCGGAACAGTTGAAGCCCGTGCGCATACAGGCTGCTACCCGGTGATAGGATCGCCATCCGCTGTCAGTTCTTCCAGGACGCGTGTCACGAGCGTGGTCAGGCGGTCCTGCACTTCGGCCACGGTCTTGCAGCGGTGCAGGGACGGCGCTTTCTCGGCGGCCATGGCGAGCAGCTTGGTGCGCACGCGGGCATATTCCTCGCCGACGGTCTCGACCACTCTGGCGCTTTCAACGACCTTTCCAGCTTTCAGGTCGTATTCAAGCTTGCGCATGAGCGCCTTGTAGTTCTTCTCAATCCGGTTGGCTTCCTGCGTCGTGTAGGGAGCCAGTCCTTTCTCGATCTGCTGACACGCTTCGTCCGGTATCAGGTCCGGCCGCCGCTCATTGATGGGTGCAACCCCATCTGCAACCTGCAACCCGGGTTGCACCTCTGGTTGCACGTCAGGTTGCAGGTTCGTGCGCTCGGCAAGCCATTCCTCGAACGACGCGACATCCACGCGTGAGCCATCGGAAACAATCCTGCCAGACTCAAGATGTTTCTTGATTGCCTGACGTGTTACGCCTGCGCGGCGCGCGGCCTCACTCTGGCTGATCGAGGTTTTTTTCACGGAAAGTGCAACTGCAACTGCAACCTGAAAATTTTATCTCAGCTAGAGATCGTACGGGCTCGCGCAACCCCGCGATGCGAAAAGTCGCAGGAAGGACCCAAGGCATTCCCTACGCGGGGAGGGCGACCCTCCCGTGCATCTGGGCCGCCCGTGGGTCAGCGGGCCGTGCGGATGGTTTTCAGGATCGCCGCCTCGATGGCCTTCGGGCCTTCACGCTGGACCATCTCCGCCGCGCGCTGCTCGAAGTCGAGATGCTTGTCCACTGCCTTGTTGGCCCTGAACATGTAGAGCAGTTTCAGCTTCGCGGGGGCTGCGTTGCGGCGTGCGCCCCGTGCTGTCGGACGTTGCCAGATGCCACGGATGCCACGGACGGTGCCCGCGAACACGTCAGGGCGCGCCAGCAGTCGTTTGATCAGCCCACGTGGGATCTGGCCGTATGCGTCTGTCCTGCCATCCACTGGCACCAGAAGGTCACCCGTGCCATCCCTTGCGCCGACCCAGTGGTCGCCGCCGGTCTCGTATGGCGTCAGGTATTTCGCCTGCTGGTCCCGCAGCGATATCACCGCAGTCGGATCGCTTTTCGTCGCCTTGTCCACCTGCGTGGCGCGTGTGGTGAATGGACGCGGATGGTCGAAGATTTCCGACATCGCGCTGTTCTCCAGTCGCATGGCATCGAAGGCCAGGCTGTTTACGGCGGTGGACGTCGCATACGGGATCTGCTTCTGCATGTCTGACAGATCACGCTGGATGCGTGATGTATCCAGCGTGATGCTGAAATCACCCATGGTCAGAAGTCGCAGCCACCGCTATCGAACCCGCCGCTGCTGCCGGTGCGCTGACATCGCGTTCGATGACGGTGTCATGGTCGCGGCCGCCCATCATGGATCCGGCGATACCGCCCAGGAGCGCACCTTCGACAAAGTCAGACCCACCCGAACGACCGGAACCGGCATTGACTATGACGGGGGCTGCTGGGGTGCTGTCATTGCAGATCGGGGCGCGATCACGCCGCGCACGTCGTCCAAACGGGTCAGAAGGATCGCCATAAGTGCGATCCCCGAGACGACTACCATCGGACGCAATGCAGCTTGCGAAAGCAGGCTTAGGATTTGCGTTATTCGTCTCAGCCTTTTGTCGGGTATCAGCGGCAACGGTCCGGGCAATCTGGTCATCATGTCCACGCCGGATCCGCTCCATCTGTTCTTCGTGCCGCTGATCGATCTGCATCTTGATCAGCTTGGCACGCCGATCCGACCAGGACAGCCATACGAACAGCGCAACGATGACGGCGATGAACAGCAGGTACACGAACATGAAGCCCGTGCTGATGTGCACATGGTGTGTGGGGTGCATTGAGAAATTCCTAAAATGGAATAGTGTCAGCTGCTGCAATTGCAGAATGTGGCAGCCTACATACAAAACCGATAATTACGGTGGATGATTGGCTTCATATCGAGGGAAATATGACGGAAAACAAAGCACAGAATCCAAGTAAAGAAAATAATACCTATCTTAAAAATATTCCTACCTCAAAAATTGAGGAAATAATATCGCAGGCGTTATCTTCAATAACGGGAACGGAAGTTTGTTGCTCTATTAATGATATAAAGTATACAAATTGCGATTTTCGGGATCCATTATACAAATGGAAGCCGGAGTATATAAATGCCTCAATAGAGATATCATCTAAAATAGTAGACCAATCTGAATAAATAATTTTGAAAGGTAAATGTGCGATATGTCTGAAATTTTATGGGGAAAGTGGACGCTTAATACTGGGAATGCATGTTTGGAGCATCCTGGGCCAGGCTGTCAGCCCTATCAGGTGGAGGGATCGAAGAACCGTCAATTGATGTGCGTGGCCCGTGATTTCTGGCTTTTGGCGATTTGATTGACGGTTTTTGCGCTGGCATCCGGTCTGCGTTTTGAGCAGATTGGGCGCTGTTATCCGCT
>NZ_JBGLOV010000012.1:0-93775 GCF_041402665.1 Komagataeibacter sp. SM21 | reverse complement strand
TAAAGGGAAAACACGCCAAGATCGCCATTACCGCAATCATGCGAAAGCTCATCGTCCTCGCAAACGCCCTGCTTCACAAAGATCGGCTTTGGATGCCAAAAGCCGCTTGACCACAACGGATACTCTTGGGAAAAAACGGCCGCAGACACTCCATCTGTTCATCCGTCAGCCAAAACAGGTCGCTCATCTTCAGTCTCCTTGCAGAGCCTGAATCAAAATTCCCTACACAAATCAATGGGTCCTGAGCCTAGGCGGTCGTCATCGATCTGTTCAGTCGTCGCGTGATCAGGTGGGCTGTCAGCAACCGGATGAAAAAGGATCTGGTTATCCGTGCCTTGGACATGGCGGTGCGGCGACGTGATCCGGCGCCTGGCTGCATTTTCCACTCTGATCGTGGCAACCGGTACGGCTCTCATGATTTCCAGAAAAAAATTGCTGGCCCATGGGCTGCTGGCTTCAATGTCCGGAAAGGAAAACTGTTTTGACAACGCTGCTGTCGAAACAGTTTTCGAAAGTCTGAAGGCCGAACGGCTCCGGAGACAGAACTGGTCCACCCGTCGCGAGGCTACGGCCGCCATCTTCCAGTATATCAATGGGTTCTACAATCCACGCCGAGGCCATTCATATCTGGGCGACATCAGCCCCCTCGCTTTCAAAGCAAGGGTGGCGTAATCACTTTCTGACCGGCACAAAACCGTCGCAAGTCCAGACTGGCGCATGGCATCCCGGTTCCGGCTAACAGGAGGCATCCAGATGGGATGCGTCTATGTGATCAATATCGGCTTCCCGGAAGAAAAGTAGTGAAAGCATCTGGTTCGCACACGCCCTGTTGTCGTCGGGAGATTTTGTTTGACTGCATCCCGGTTATCCTTACGGAACAGGCTGCTGAACAAAATGCCTGACGGTAGGGTAAACACAGATCCATATCCCAACAAGCGCCTTGTTCTATCTCAAGGCAGAAGTTCGGATCGTGGCATCCAGCCATGTAATACCAAAGGATGTAGCCACTGACTCGTATGTGAAGTGACGAACGGAGTTGGCTCTGTTTCTCTTGCTGCGGGAGGAACTGACTGATGACGAGGGCGGTGAAGCTACGGGATGACTATTCGGCCTCTGACCTGAGGCGGCTTGCGGCACGCAGTCGGCATGCGAATGCTGCGCGCCGACTTCTGGCCCTGGCGGCGATCCGTGACGGGGCAAACCGCACCGATGCAGCTCGCGTAGGTGGCATGGACCGCCAGACATTGCGAGACTGGGTTCACCGTTTCAATGCCGAAGGGCCCGATGGCCTGCGCGACTATCAGCACGCAGGGCCGGCCTGCCGTCTGAATGCCGCACAGCAGGCCGAATTGAAGGCGCTGGTCGAGGCGGGTCCGGATCGGCAGCGCGATGGCGTGGTGCGCTGGCGCCGCGTCGATCTACAACGCGTGATCGAAGAGCGCTTCGGCGTCGTCTATCATGAGCGTCACGTATCCACCCTGCTGAAACGGCTTGGTTTTTCCCATGTCAGCGCCCGGCCGCGTCATCCGGGGCAGGATCCTGCCGTCATGGAGGCATTCAAAAAACTTCCCTCGCATCCTGAGCGCCCACACCGGCCATCTGCCGAAGGGAAAGTCGATCGAGATCTGGTTCCAGAACGAGGCCCGGATCGGCCAGAAGAACGGCATCGTCCGGCAATGGGCCCGGCGAGGCACGCGGCCACGCCAGCCGGCCGACCAGCGCTACGACAATGCCTGGCTGTTCGGGGCGATCTGCCCGGCGCGCGGCAAAGCCGCTGGCTTGGCGCTTCCATTCACCGGCACGGCCAGCATGCAACTGCATATCGAGGAAATCTCGCGTTGCGTGACACGAGGGGCCCACGCGGTCGTCCTGCTCGATCGCGCCGGATGGCATACTACGCCCAAGCTCAAAATGCCCCGCAATGTCAGCCTGATCTTCCTACCGTCCCGTGCTCCCGAACTGAACCCGGTCGAGAATATCTGGCAGTTCCTACGCGCCAACTGGTTGTCCAATACCGTCTTTGACGGCATCGAGCACATCATCGACGCCGCCTGTTCCGCCTGGAACAACCTTGCCGACCTGCCGGAAACCATCCGATCCATCGGTCTCAGAAAGTGGGCTCATACAGGTCAGTCTCTATAACCGTTGGTATAATGATCCTGATAATGACCTCTGCCTCAATGCCGAAATAACCGTGTGGCGCAAGCGAACCACAGTTTTTTCCAGACCGGGTTTTACCGCCTGCCACCATTAACACGGTGACTTCATGACTGCCTGTCATGGCCGAGCCAATTCGCTTTGCGTCTTGTGACAGGGCGACGTTGCATCGATCATCGCGATTAGCAACAACAAGAACCGGCGGCTGTACCTTCTCTGGATGGGCACTGAAAACGGTTTCCCCGCTACTTCCCATAACGGACACCGATTCAGTCAGCACAACACCGGCAATATCCCCCGGAGCGGCATGGACCGCGCCATTGACGGCGGCAATCGCACCCTGACTTGTACCGATCAGAAAAACAGGGCCTGAATCCTGCCAGTGTACGAAAACGATGATATCCTCGACAAGATGGGCATAGCACGCGGAACTACGCTGCCCTCGAAGATTGATGTGGCCAACCGTGTCCGGAATGAGCACCGCATAGCCGTGCCTGTTCCATACCTCGCGGGTTCGCACGACGAAGTTGTCGGCATGCCGGATGCGCCCGTCCTGCCCGAGACCGATGTCACCTGTTCCGCCAGGAAACATGATGATCGTTGCCCGTGGCCGCTCCGGAGAACTGAAGATGGCCCGGACAGACCCGCCCACCCGGAGATGTATAGTCATAACACGTTCATCGATGTCCGGATCTACGATATTGGCAGTGGTCCCTGGGGCAGGACGGTCGCTGGCATCAGCCACTACTGACAGGAATGCGCAGCAGATAGCGAGCACAACCATTGTGCAGTGCCTGTATTCCGACATGGTCCTGCCGAGATCGATTCTGATCATCTCATCCTATTCTCGGACGAATAACTTCTCATCGCCTTAATTTCAGGTCTGGTCTTCCAGCCACCTTGTTTAGAACCTTCAGTCTCCCGCGGAAATACATTCCCGGTCGAGACGGGTAAGACCCCCTGCGCCGAATATCCAGTCTTGCCGGTATCGTGATTGCGCTGATTGTATGACATATGGTCAAATGGAATTTCATCGAATGTATGGAAATTCTATCCCATGTCTGCATACCCTTATCTTGCCCACTGGAAAGAAGAGATCAGCTGCAGTCCGAATGCGATTTACATGACGCTGGCTGATGCCCTGGCACTTTCCATCCGCAAGGGCGATCTGCGGGAAGGGGACAGGCTGCCGCCACAGCGAACAATCGCGGAGCATCTTGGCACCAATCTGACGACCGTGACCCGGGCGTTTACCGAGGCGCGGCGGCGTGGCCTGATTGACGCGACGGTCGGCCGGGGCACCTTTGTCCGTGTTGGTGCAGGGGAAAGCCACTGGCGTCATACCGGTCCCGCCGTGGTTGACCTGACCATGAACCTGCCGCCCATCCCGCAGGACCCGCCCCTTCAACGCATTATCCAGAGCGATATTACGGCCATCCTGAAGCAGCAGGATCTGAACAGCCTGATGTCCTATCGGGTAACGGGCGGCACACAGGAAGAACGCCAGCTGGGCGCGAAATGGATCGCGCCCGTCATCGGGCAGCGGCGAACGGACGAAATCCTTGTCTCACCGGGCGCTCAGAGTGCGCTTGCGGCGATCGTCAGCACGCACACCCAGCCCGGCGATGTCATTGTCACCGATCGTATTGCTTATCCGGGCATCCGGACCATCGCGGCGCAGTTCGATCTCATTCTGGTCGGTGTGGACAGTGACATGGAAGGGATGATGCCGGACCAGCTCGACCGGGTCTGCGCCGAGCATCATCCCCGGATGCTCTACTGCATCCCGACCATCCACAATCCCACCACAGCCACGATGTCCCTGCAACGACGCAAGGACATCCTGAAGGTCGCCCAGCGCCATCATCTGCATATTGCCGAGGACGACCCCTACAGTCTTTTGATGGACAATCCGCTGCCAGCACTTGCAGCCCTAGACCATAGCCGTGTCAGCTATGTGGCCACCCTCGCCAAGACGATCAGTCCTGGCCTGCGCACGGCTTATGTTGCCCTGCCCAATGCGGATATGACCCGGCGGGTTACGGCGGCCATCCGGGCCATAGCCCTGACCAATGCCGGCCTGCTTAGCGCGTTGACAGCGCGGTGGATGCAGACGCAGCAGGCCCATACGATCCTGCATGCCATCCGCACGGAACTGCGCCTGCGCCAGTCCATTGCCCGCAAGGTACTTGGGGAGGGGCACTGCATGAATCCGGACGGACCGCATGTCTGGCTGAAACTGCCTGACTGGTGGGGCAGTGCGGATTTTGTGGCCTATGCCCGCAGGCGGGGTCTGGCGCTGGTGCCCAGTACCGTTTTCACCATCAGTGGCGAGCCCCCGCAGCGGGCGCGGATCGCACTCGGCAGCGCACCGGACGCCGCGAGCCTTGAGGAATCCCTGCATGGAGTGCTGTCTGTCCTGCAGCACAAACGCTCCCCCGGTTTTGCCGATATTGTGTGACCGGATGGTAGAACCCGGAATTGACGAAATCTTCTGATTTCATGAGATGGAAGGCGGATATTCCGGAAAACAAAAAGGCTCTTTATTCACGAATGCGTGATTGTAAAATCGTGTTAAAACAGATACTTACGGTCAGTTCTTACGATTGTATGGTTGATGTATATTTTTTGTATGCCTCTGTCTTGGCATGAGAGGTGTGTCTGATTTTATTTGATCCGTTTGCACGCTTGTCAAAAGGCATACAATATTTTGGCTCTCCGCCATCCCGTGCCACGTTCGTCTCGGCAACGCGGTCAGTCCCGGCTTCCCGCCGGAGACCGCAGCACACGGGAGACATACCATGCCGAAAGTCGAACACGCTCCGCATAAAGATGGCGATTGCTTCGTCAATTATGAAAACAAGGTCTTCGAGGACGTCAAAGCCCAGCCCGGCGAAAAAGCCCTCATCACTTTTCATACCGTTGCCAATGAAGGTTCGGTCGGGTTTGTAAACCTTTTGCAGGCCACCCGCCTGATCCGCAAGGGTTTCGAGACGTCGGTGCTGCTGTACGGTCCGGGCGTGACCCTTGGTGTGCAGCGCGGTTTTCCCCGTCTGGGTGACGAGGCCTTTCCGGGGCACATGAACTGCAATAAGCAGATCGCGAAAATCCTTGAAGAAGGCGGCAAAGTCTATGCCTGCCGCTTCGCGCTTCAGGCCCTTTATGGCTACGGCGAGCAGAACCTTATCCCCGGCATCACGCCGATCAATCCGCAGGACGTGCTCGACATCATCCTGCTGGCCCGCCGCGATAACGCCTTCATCCTCAATACCTGGACTCTCTGAAGGCCGAAGGGAGGACCGCAAGCCATGTCCCGTATCGTTCGCGCCGCAGCCATCCAGATCAGCCCCGTCCTTGGTGACGATGGTCTGGGGACTGCCCGGAAAGTCTGTCAGGCCATCCGCGATGCCGCCGAAAAAGGCGTTGCGCTTGCGGTCTTTCCTGAAACCTTCGTGCCCTATTATCCCTATTTCTCATTCATCCAGCCGGCTTTCCGCTTCGGCGGCGAGCATCTGGCGCTTTACGAACGCGCTGTCGTCATCCCCGGTCCGGTGACGGACATGGTGGCCGAGGCCGCGCGCCAGACCGGCATGGTCGTAGTGTTGGGCGTGAACGAGCGCGATTTCGGCACGCTCTACAATACGCAGATCATCTTTGATGCGACAGGCGAGATCCTGCTCAAACGCCGCAAGATCACGCCCACTTACCATGAGCGCATGGTCTGGGGGCAGGGGGATGGTTCGGGGCTGAAAGTGGTGGAAAGTGCGGCCGGGCGCATCGGCGCTCTGGCCTGCTGGGAGCATTACAACCCGCTCGCCCGCTACGCGCTGATGACCCAGCATGAGGAAATCCACTGCGCACAGTTCCCCGGTTCTCTGGTGGGCCAGATCTTTGCCGACCAGATGGAAGTCACCATCCGGCACCATGCGCTGGAATCCGGCTGCTTTGTGGTGAACGCCACAGGCTGGCTCACGGAAGATCAGATCAGGGACATAGCGCGCGACCCTGCACTGGAAGGGCCGCTGCGGGGTGGATGCTTCACCGCCATCGTCTCGCCCGAAGGCAAGCTGCTGGGTACGCCGCTGACGGAAGGCGAGGGGATGGTGATCGCTGATCTCGATTTCGCCCTGATTACCAAGCGCAAGCGGATGATGGATTCCGTGGGGCATTACGCACGACCCGAACTGCTCAGCCTGCTTCATGACCGGAAGCCTGCCCGCACTGTCCATTACGTTGGGGAAGCCGATCTGTTTCCTGCATATACAGATGAGGTTGCGCCATGACCGTTCCAACACGCGGCACGCTTTCCGGCCGCAGGCTTGTCACTGACCTGCAATCCTTCGGGCTTCAGATCGGCGAGCAGACCGGGGGGATCGCCCGCAAGGGCGGCGCCGGTCCTTCCGACCACAAGACAATCACCATCGCGGGTCAGACCGTCATGGTTCCGGTTTATACGTCCGGTGCGCGACGGTCTCCGTTTCAGGCCAGTCTGCCTGACCAGAGTGGAACAAGCACGCTGCTGCGTGATGGTCAGACACTGGGCACGATCCATTTTCCGGCTACCCCGCGCTTTTATGGCCTGAGCACGGCGGACGGTATTCCTTACTGGAAGATCGCCCTTCTGCATGGTCGTGATACGCTGGCGACCACGGTGCACCAGACCTGCATCCGCTATGCCGACCGGCGCACGTCCTGCCAGTTCTGCGCCATCGGCCAGTCGCTGGAGGCCGACCGGACGATCGCCTGCAAGACACCAGCGCAGCTTGCCGAAGTGGCCAAGGCCGCCGTGGAACTGGACGGCGTGCGCGATATGGTACTGACCACCGGGACACCCAACGTGATTGATCGGGGCGCTGCCGTGCTGGCGGAATCAGCCCGTGCCATCCGGGCGGCAGTGAACCTGCCGCTTCAGGTCCAGTGTGAGCCGCCGCGTGACCACGGCTGGTTCCAGCGCCTGCGCGAGGCGGGGGCCGACAGTCTCGGCATGCACCTCGAAGCCGCAACACAGGCCGTGCGCGAGAAGATCATGCCCGGCAAGGCCACGGTCAGCGTCGATCGCTACATGGACGCCTTTGCGTCCGCCGTGCCGATCTTCGGGCGCGGGCAGGTCAATACCTACATTCTTGCAGGGCTAGGCGATAGCGCCGAAGACATTCTGGCTCTGGCCGAATGCCTGATTGCCCTCGGGGTCTATCCCTTCGTCGTGCCGTTCGTGCCCATTTCCGGCACACCGCTGGAAAATCACGCGCCGCCTTCAGCCGAGTTCATGAAATCCGTGCTGGCGCCGCTGGGCCGGATGCTGCGCGAGGCAAACATGAAATCCACCGACATCCGGGCCGGGTGTGGCCGATGTGGTGCCTGTTCCTCGCTCTCGGCGTACGAACAATGAGTGTGATGCTCGAAGGCGTGAAAGACCGGCCCTTCATCCCCACGGAATATGTCGTACGCCTTGCCCGCACACCGTGGGAACGTGCCGGTTATCATGCGCTGCGCCGCGAAGTGTTCTGCGCAGAACAGCACGTTTTTTCAGAGGATGATCAGGACGCAATCGATGCGGTTGCCATTCCCATCATCGCGGCCTGCTGTATCGCGGGAATGCCGGACCGGATCGTGGGCGCGGTACGTATCCATGAAGCCGAGCCCGGTGTCTGGCGTGGTTCCCGTCTGGCGGTCCATGCCGATCACCGCAAGCTCGGAAGGATCGGGGCGGAACTTATCCGTATGGCGGTCAGCACGGCGCACAGGCTTGGGGCCACGCGGTTCCTGGCACAGGTGCAGGAACAGAATGTGCTGTTTTTCCGCCGCCTGCACTGGAAGAGTCTCGGCGTCATCACGCTGCATGGCCTGCCGCATCACGACATGCAGGCCGACCTTGCGCGCTATCCGGCGCACGGTCAGGACCAGACATGGCTGCTGCGTCCGCAACCCCGACCGCGGCAGGTGGCGTGATGGCATACGAACTTGCCTCACTGCTGCGCACGTTGCGTCACGGTCGCGCCCTTGCGGGCAAACAGGATATTGCTGAAGCGGCTGCGATCCTGAAGCCTGCAAATCCTGATGCCATCCGCCTTGGCGATGACTGCGCTGCAATTCCGGACGGTAACGGCTATCTTCTGCTGGCCAGTGAGGGATTTCAGGACAGCTTTGTCCGCTCAATGCCGTGGTTTGCCGGGTATTGCGGCGTAATGGTCAATGTCAGCGACATCGCGGCCATGGGTGGTCGTCCGGTGGTCGTGGTGGATGCGTTGTGGAGCGATACGTCCGAGACGGCCGCGTCCATACTGACCGGTCTGCATGATGGAGCACGTACCTATGACGTGCCTGTTGTTGGCGGACATACCAACATGCGCAGCACTCACAACTCGCTGTCAGTGGCGATCCTTGGCCGTGCCCGTCATCTGCTGACCAGCTTCGATGCCCGACCGGGCGAGGTTCTGATCGCCGCCATCGACCTGCGTGGCCGCTGGCACGATCCGCACCCGTTCTGGGATGCAAGCTCCGCCCTGTGCGGCACCGAAGGGGCAGCACGTCTGCGGGGTGATCTCGAACTTCTTCCATGCATAGCCGAAGAGGGGCTAAGCCGTGCCGCCAAGGACATCAGTATGGCCGGACTGCTGGGGACTGCCCTCATGCTGGCCGAATGTTCAGGCGTGGGCATGACGATCACGCTTGATGACATTCCGCGCCCCGATGCCGCGCCTATGGAACGCTGGCTGTCCGCATTCCCCAGCTATGGCTATCTGCTTACGGCGCGTCCCGAAGATGCGGATGCGGTCATCGCCCGCTTTCATGGGCGAGGCATTGCAGCTTCTGCCATCGGCCAGTGCAATGAGACGCGGCGTGTGGATGTCACATGGACGGATGAGAAGGAAACCTTCTGGGATCTTGCCCGGACGCCGCTCATGGGGTTTGCGCCATGAGTCTGTCCATCGGCATCCTGACCCATTCCACCAATCCGCGCGGCGGTGTAGTGCATGGTATGGCGCTGGCGGAAGCCCTGTGCGATGCTGGCCATGACGCGACGCTGATTGCCCCGGATGTGACCGGGACTGGTTTTTTCCGCACGCCCCGCTGCGCCACATACTGTATTCCGGCTGTGCCGGAGACCGATCTGCCAACGCTGGTGGAACGCCGCATTGGTGAAATCAGGGACGCACTGCATGGGCAGCATTTTGACGTGCTGCACGCGCAGGACCCCATCAGCGCCAATGCGCTGGCCGATCTGGTGGAAAAGGGGCGGATACCGGGCTTTGCCCGCACGGTCCACCATCTCGATCATTTCTCTCCCCCCGTCCTTGCCGCGCGGCAGGAGCGGGGCTTTATGGCGGCGACCGAACTCTTTACCGTCAGCGCGATGTGGGAAAGTGCCCTGCGTGACGACCATGATCGCAAAGCGCCCGTTGTCAGCAATGGGGTTGATCCCGTGCGCTTTTCGCCCGCACCAACTACGCACGATACCTCGCTGCGGGCACGGTATCGTCTGCCGGCTGGCCATCGCCTGATCCTGACGGTCGGCGGCATCGAGCGCCGCAAGAATACCCTGCAACTGCTCGACGCGTTTCTTGCCCTTCGGCGCGAACAGCCTGATGTGCATCTGGTTGTGGCGGGCGGGGCTTCATTGCTGGATCATTCTGTCTACCGCACGCTGTTCGCGGCACGTCTGCGCGAAAGCGGTGCAGTGGATCACGTGACCATAACCGGACCGGTTGCGGATGACGACATGCCTGCCTTTTACCGGCAGGCTGCCGTGCTGGCTTATCCGTCCGTAACAGAAGGGTTCGGCCTGTGCCCGCTGGAGGCGCTGGCCTGTGGCACGGCTGCCATTGTGCCGGAGATTGCTCCCTTCACCGAGCACCTTTCGCGGGCGGATGCGCTGTGGTGCGACCTAACGTGTTCCGACACCCTGCTTCTGGCCTTGCGGGACGCGCTGAATGTCAAAAGCCGCGACCATTTTCGGGTCAGCGGCCCCGCAACGGCCCGCCGTTTCGACTGGCGCAGCGTGGCAGGTCGGCACCTCCCTGCGTACCGGCGTCTGGCTGCTCTATGGCATGCCGATGCCCCTGATTCAGGAGCTTTGTCACCATGCCCGAAATGACCTTTCGTGTGCGCTGGCCCGGTGGGAAGGAGACCGACTGTTACTCCCCATCGCTGGTCATAAGAGACCACTTCACGCCCGGTCAGGATTATCCGGTCCGGGAATTTCTTGAAAAGGCGCACACCGCCCTGACAGAAGCCAGCGAGCGGGTTCGCGCCCGCTACGGCTTCCCATGCAGCCGCGCCCTTGGCCAACTGCACGCCATTCGACAGGCCAGTGCGCCCTTCCTCAATCGACCCGATGCGCAGGTGCGTGTCCTGTCTTTCAGTTGTTGAGACGAAAAGAACGACCATGACACAGAACGAAAAAAGCATTCCCGTCATTATCGTGGGTGGCGGACAGGCCGGGCTCTCCATGAGCTGGTATCTCTGTCATGAGAAAGTGGAGCACATTGTCTTTGAAGCGAAGACGGCCTGCCATTCGTGGGACGATGAACGCTGGGACAATTTTTGCCTGGTCACACCGAACTGGCAGTGCGAACTCCCCGGTCATCCCTACAAAGGGAGCGATCCTCACGGCTTCATGGTGAAGCAGGAAATCATCGACTACGTCAAAGGCTTTGTTGAGTCCTTCAATCCACCGCTTCGTGAACACACGGCTGTCACCTCCATCACGCGCCATGAAGGCGGGGGGTATCGTGTGGCGGCGGGCAGAGAGACATGGCATGCAAAGCATGTGGTCATCGCTTCAGGTGCCTATCAGGATGCGGTTATCCCCGGCTATGCCAGTGCGATCGATCCATCAATCTCTCAGGTCCACTCACAGGATTACCGCAATGCCGCCCAGCTTCCGGACGGCGCGGTTCTGGTCGTGGGCAGCGGTCAGTCCGGTGCGCAGATTGTCGAGGACCTGTTCCTTGAAAAACGCAAGGTCCACCTTTGCGTCGGTTCCGCCCCACGCGTCTCGCGATTCTATCGTGGCCGCGATGTCGTGGACTGGCTTGCGGATATGCACTTCTACGATCTTACGGTGGATAATCACCCCCTGCGTGACGGCGCACGCGACAAGACCAATCATTATGTCACCGGCCGAAATGGAGGCCATGATCTTGATCTGCGGCTCTTTGCCCGGGAGGGCGTGGAGCTGCATGGCACGCTTAAGACAATCCGCGATGAAGTGGCGCACTTCGCGTCGGATCTTGCGGAAAACCTTGATGATGCGGACAAGACCAATGCCGACATCAAGAAATCCATCGACGCCTACATTGCACGTGAAGGGATCAGTGCTCCCGCCGAAGCGCCCTATGCACCCGTCTGGGAGCCCGATGGTAGCAACGCGCCGCTCGACCTGAAGGCCGCAGGTATCACCTCGATCGTCTGGTGCATCGGCTTCCGCCCGAACTATCGCTGGATCGACGTGCCTGTTTTCAACGGGGCCAACAAGCCGGTCTGGCATCGCGGCGTGACCGACGCGCCGGGATTCTACTTCCTCGGCCTGCCGTGGCTGCACACATGGGGATCGGGACGGTTCTCCGGTGTCTCGCGTGACGCCGCGTGGCTGGCCAGTCAAATCACCGGCAAAGACGTGCCCGTAGCCTGAACGGAGGTACGCGCCATGCTTGCATGGACGACATACGCGGCGATGTATGACGTAGCCCTGAACCAGCCTGAGACATTCTGGCTGGATGCGGCACAGCGCATCACATGGAAGCAGCCGCCAGTGACCGCATGCAGGACACGGGCGGATGGCTGGCATGACTGGTTTCCTGACGCCACGCTCAACACCTGCTACAATGCTGTGGACCGGCATGTTGAAAATGGTCGCGGCGGACAGGCAGCATTGATCTGGCATTCCTGCGCCACAAAAGAACGGCAGGTTGTAACCTACCGGGAACTGCAGGGCAGGGTGACCGGGTTTGCCGGTGGTCTGCGCTCGCTCGGGGTGGAAAAAGGCGACCGTGTCCTGATCGTCATGCCGACCATGATCGAAACAGCCATAGCCATGCTGGCCTGTGCGCGGATCGGGGCGGTGCATGTGGTGGTTTTTGCAGGTTATGCCGGGCCGGAACTGGCGCGCCGGATTGATGACGTGGCGCCGAAAGTCATCATCACCGCCAGTTGCAGCTTTCAGGGCCAGACAGCAATCCCGTCCGCACCTGCCCTGAATGAGGCACTGACCGAGGCCGCGCATCGGCCACAGGCCTGCGTGATCGTGCAGCGCAAAGCCTGTCCGGCCTCACTTCTGCCGGTGCGGGATCATGATTTCCACATGCTGGAACACTTCGCGCCAGCAGAGCCGGTCACGCTGCGTTCCGAAGATCCTCTCTATATTCTTCACACATCTGGTACGACGGGTCATGCGAAGGGCATTGTGCGCGACAATGGCGGTCATGCCGTAGCCCTCGCGTTGTCCATGGAACTGATCTATGGCTGCAAACCTGGTGATACCTTCTTCTCCACATCGGATCTCGGCTGGGTCGTCGGTCATTCTTATGGCGTCTACGCGCCGCTGATCAGCGGTTGCACCAGCGTAATCGTGGAAGGAGGCGCATCTGCTTCCGCCGTTCACACGCTCTGTCATGAGCACGAGGTGAAATGCCTGTTCACGACGCCAACACAGATGCGACTCATGCGACAGGAAAGCCACCATCTGTCAGGAGCAATCCTGCCTGCGCCGGCCCGTATCTTCGTTGCCGGGGAATATGCGGATCCAACCTTGCTGGACTGGGCGCGGTCGTATTTTCGTAAACCCGTGGTCAATCACTGGTGGCAGACCGAAACCGGGTGGAGCATCACCGCCCATTTCTTCGGCCTGCCCGAGCGTAAGCCGGTGGCGCTCATGAATGATATCGGACGGCCTGCGCCGGGATTCCGTCCGGCCATCGTGCCGTCCATCCCGGGGGAACGGTGCGGCGAGATTGTTCTCTCCCTGCCGTTGCCCCCTGGCTGTCTGGCGGGTGTCTGGAAGGACAGGACGATCCGTGCTCCTGCAGCGTATCTTGATGAAACACGCAGGTATTATCGTACCTTCGACGAAGGCATGATCGAGGCCAACCGCGTCGTTCATATGCTCGGGCGTTCTGACGACGTCATCAAGGTCGCAGGCCGGCGGATTTCGGGCGTACAGATCGAAAAGATCATTGCTTCTCACCCTGCCGTTCATGCCTGCGCTGTGGTTGCAACCCCGGATGAACTGCGGGGGCAGCGACCTGTCGCCTACGTGGTTCCTGATCCCGAGGTGGAATGCGCACCTTCTGCCGAGGAAATCGTAGCACGGGTCCACGAAGTTCTCGGGCGCTGGATTGGTCTGAAGGAAGTCCGCTTTGTCAGGCAGTTGCCAACCACCGTATCTGGCAAGATTACACGCAAACGTCTGCTGGTATCCTGATGGGTAGCAGTGCGGCATGCCATTTGTGGAACGGCCCGTTCAGATGGCATGGCCGCCAGAGACTTCAATCCGCTGCGCGTTCACCCAGTGATTGTCCTCGGACAGCAGGGAGGAGATCATCGGGCCGATGTCGTCAGGAAGGCCGGGACGTCCGAGTGCGGTTACTTCTGCAATATGGCGCGCAATGTCCGGATTGTCCCGCACCATACCTCCCGAGAAATCCGTCTGGATCGCACCCGGCGCCACTGTGTTGACGGCAATGCGGCAAAACCCGAGTTCCTTGGCCATGTAATGCGCCATGACTTCTACCGCCCCCTTCATCATGGCCGCATAGGCAACCCGGTCGGGATAGGCGACGCGCGTCAGGCCGGATGAGATGTTCACGATCCGGCCACCGTCCGCAATCAGTGGCAACAGGGTCTAGGTCAGGAAAAAGGACCTTTGGCGTGGACGCGATAGGCGGCGTCGAAATCCTCTTCGGTCACCTCACTAAACAGCCCACTATGGGACGTTCCGACCATGTTGACCAGATAATTGAAACGCTCCGTACCCCATTCGCGCAGCACGCGCCGGATTTCATCGGCGAAGGTAGGCTCAGGTCTCATAACCAGAAGATGATGGTTGCAGCGAGGCATATGGCTGAGAAGGAGACATTCGGGCATCTGTCATAACGTGTTGCGACCCATCTCCAGTCCTTTATTCTTCCGAATATGATCTCGATACGGCTGCGGCGTTTGTATTTCCGCCTGTCGTATCTAACCGGTTTTCCACGACATTTCCGGCCAGGAATGCAGGGCTTTATCCCTTTCCCCTCCAGAGCATCCCGAAACCAATCTGCGTCATACCCGCGATCGGCCAGCATCCATTGGGCTATGGGAAGACTGTCGGGAAGGGCTACTGCACCTGTATAATCACTGGTCTGCCCCGCCGTCATGAAGAAGCTCAGCGGTCGTCCGTTCTGATCGGTGATGGCATGCAGCTTCGTATTCATACCGCCTTTTGTGCGACCGATCAGGCGACCTGGATCCCCTTTTTGAGTCGCAGGCTCGAAGCCGTACGATGTGCCTTGAGATAGCTCGCATCAATCATGATGGTCCGGGACTCTTCCTGTCCAGCAGCCAGACCATCCATCATTCTGATGAAGATCCCGATCGCACTGCAGCGCTTCCAGCGGTTGTAGAGTGTCTGGCAATACAGATCACTCATCTTCAGTCTCCTCACAGAGCCTGAATCAGACTTCTCACTTCAAATCAATGAGTCCTGAGCCTAATTGCCAAAGCCACCGCGTCGACAGTCAGCCAAAAAACCGAAGAACTGCTTCCTTCGCGGCGATACGTGGTGGGCACAGATCATCATTGGCGGAGAGCGATATCGACAAAGCCTATGCACAGATGATGCGCGGGAAGCGGAAAGGCGCGTAAAGGCGCTACGTCTAAGGCTTGAGAGAACCGCCCTGGACGTACCCGGCGAAGAATCATGGAAGGCCGCTGTAGTACGCTGGTCAACCGAGGGGCTGGATGGCGTGAAAGAATCAGTCCGCACGCGCTACCTGTCCAGCATCCGCCGCTTCGACGAGCATTTCGGTTCTCTGCTGGTCGCTTCCATCACCACCCGGGATATTGCTGACTGGATCAGCGACCGTAAACGCAACGGGTCAATAAAAGCGCAAGGAAAAGGGAAGGGGAAAGCCATCTCCAACGCCTCCATCCAGCGCGATCTGACCGCCCTGTCCCGACTGCTCAGTTTCTGCTGTTCGATCGGCTGGCGGACAGATAATCCGGTGCAGGCCTTTGACCGCACGATCATCCGCGAACGCCGTGAACCAAAGCGTCCGCCCACCCGCAAGGAAATACAGACCGCGATCGACGCGGCGCCACCGGGGATTGCAGGCATCCTGACCATCCTGGCCGAGACAGGCATGCGCATGAATGAAGCCGTGATGCTGGAGCGATGGCAGGTGGACAGCCGAAGCCACCAGATCCTGCTGACCAAAACCAAGACCAGCAGGCCTCGCACCATCAGCTGGCACACACCCGGCGGCAATGCCACCAGAGCGCTTGAATACGGGGCCGCATCCGGCTTCCTCTACACCAGCGGCACTACTGGCAAACCGTTCGCCAATTTTTCATCCAACCACGCCCAGATCATACGACGCATCCTGCGTGACAATCCGCTGTTCCGGCGCTTCGGGGGGCATGACCTGCGGCATGCCTTTGCTGTGCGGTGGCTGAAAGCGGGAGGGAATATCTACCGCCTGTCCCGACACCTTGGACACAGTTCCGTGAAGGTGACCGAACAGAATTATCTGGGTTTCCTGACCGTCGAGGAACAGGAGCGGGTCCAGTCCAGGTGGAGCAGATTTTTGCAGGGGTCCCCACAAATTCCCCCACAGCAGCCTGAAAAACCGTTCAGAAACGACCAAAGCGCCCCGTGGGGCGCTTGGCAATTTCTTGTTTATTTTCAAGAAGTTTTGGCGGAGGGGAAGAGATTCGAACTCTCGATACGGCTTAACACCGTATAACGGTTTAGCAAACCGCCGCCTTCAGCCACTCGGCCACCCCTCCGCCGAAGAGCGCGCATTATCAAGTAACACGGCGTTTGCAGGGGTGCTTTTAGCCTGTGGCTGCCCCCCTGCAAAGCCCTAAAATGCGTAAAAGCCCTTTTTTACAAAACTTTTTTCAGGGCTTCATTCACGATGGCCGGATTAGCCTTGCCTGCCATGGCTTTCATCACCTGACCGACAAAAAAGCCGAACAGACGATCCTTGCCGCCACGGTATTCTTCCACCTTGTCGGCATTGCGCGCCAGCACGTCCGCCACGGCCGCGTCGATCGCACCCGTATCGGTTACCTGCTTCAGCCCCTTACGCTCCACGATGTCGGCCGCGCTGTCGCCGGTCTCCAGCATGTCCTCGAACACTTCTTTTGCGATCTTGCCGTTAATCGTCTTGTCGGCCATCAGGTCCAGCATGCCACCCAGCGCCTGTGCCGAGATGGGGCTGTCCTGAATGGTGCGACCAGTACGGTTCAGTGCGCCAAACAGGTCACCCGTGACCCAGTTGGCGGCAAGGCGTGCATCGCGGCCCTTTGCCACTTCCTCGTAGTAATCGGCGATCGCCTGTTCGGCGACCAGCACGCTGGCGTCGTAGCGGGGGATACCATACTGCCTGATGAAACGGTCACGCTTGTCATCCGGCAGTTCGGGCAGGGCACGTTCCAGTTCGTCCACCCATTCCTGTTCCACCACCAGCGGCAGCAGGTCAGGATCGGGGAAGTAGCGGTAATCGTGCGCATCTTCCTTGCTGCGCAGGGAGCGGGTTTCATTGCGTGCGGGATCGAAAAGGCGGGTTTCCTGATCCACCTCGCCACCATCTTCCCATACTTCCACCTGACGCGCGGCCTCGACCTCAATGGCATGCATCACGTAGCGGATGGAATTGACATTCTTGATCTCGCAACGCGTACGGAACGGCTCACCAGCCTTGCGCACGGATACGTTCACGTCCGCACGCATGGACCCTTCTTCCATATTGCCATCGCATGTGCCCAGATAACGCAGGATCTGGCGCAGTTTGCGCAGATAGGCTCCAGCTTCTTCCGGATTACGGATATCCGGCTCGCTTACGATCTCCATAAGGGCCACACCGGCACGGTTCAGATCGATAAAGGAGCGTGCAGGGTCCTGATCGTGCATGGACTTGCCAGCATCCTGCTCGATATGCAGGCGCGTAATGCCGATATGACGTACGGTGCCGTCGGCCAGTTCGATCTCGACCGTGCCTTCGCCCACGATGGGGTGGGTGAACTGACTGATCTGATAACCCGTGGGCAGATCGGCATAGAAGTAGTTCTTGCGATCAAACCGGCTTTCCAGATTGATGCGCGCACGCAGCCCCAGCCCCGTGCGAACGGCCTGTGCCACGCATTCCCGGTTCAGGACGGGCAGCATGCCCGGAAAACCGGCATCAACCAGACTGACATGCGTGTTCGGCTCCCCACCATAGGAAGCGGAAGCTCCGGAAAACAGCTTCGAGTGACTTATGATCTGTGCGTGGACTTCAAGCCCGACCACAATTTCCCATGTGCCGGTCTTGCCTTCGATCGTGTAGCTCATTTCGCGCCCTCCGCACGGATGGCAGGCCGGTGGGTGAAGCCCGCTGCACTTTCCAGCGCGCTGCCTGCGGCCAGCAGGGTTTCCTCATCAAACGGACGACCGATCAGTTGCAGGCCAAGCGGCAGGCCCGTATCCCCAAGCCCGACCGGCACCGACATGGCGGGCATACCCGCCATGGAGGCAGGAACGGTGAAGATATCGTTCAGGTACATCTGGACCGGATCATCACTCTGCTCACCCTGCGCAAAGGCAGGTGTCGGCGCGGTGGGGGTCAGCAATACGTCAACCTGCTGGAAGCATTCCGTAAAGTCGCGGCGGATCAGTGTGCGGACCTTCTGCGCCTTCAGATAATAGGCATCGTAATACCCGGCGGACAGGACATAGGTGCCCATCATGATGCGGCGACGCACTTCCGGTCCGAAACCCGCACGGCGGGTTGCTTCGTACATGGCATCGAGCGTCTGGCCTTCCACGCGCTCACCAAAACGCAGGCCATCATAACGGGCCAGGTTGGATGAACACTCGGCAGGGGCCACAATGTAATAGGTGGCAAGGCCGTATTTCGTGTGGGGCAGGGACACATCCACGATTTCGCAGCCTGAGGCCCGGAGCCATTCGATACCCTGCTGCCATGCCGCACCGATTTCTGCCGACAGGCCCTCGGCACGGTATTCACGCGGAATACCAACCTTCAGCCCCTTCAGGCTGCGGCCAATGGCTGCCGAATAATCCGGCACGTCCCTGTCGACGCTGGTGCTGTCACGCGGGTCGAACCCGGCCATGGACTGCAGCATGATGGCACAGTCACGCACGCTACGCGCCATGGGTCCCGCCTGATCGAGAGAGGAGGCATAGGCAATCGTGCCGAACCGGCTGCACCGGCCATAGGTGGGCTTGAGCCCCACAATGCCGCAATAGGCAGCGGGCTGGCGGATGGAACCGCCGGTATCAGTGCCGGTAGCACCCATGGCCAGCCCGGCTGCGACAGCTGCGGCTGAACCACCGGAAGAACCGCCGGGCACCAGAACGGTATCGGCCTCACCCTTGCGCTTCCACGGATTTTCGACCGGCCCGAAAGCCGAGGTGATGTTGGCCGACCCCATGGCGAATTCATCAAGATTGGTCTTGCCGACAAACACCGCGCCATCGCGCAGCAGATTGGCCGTGACCGTGCTTTCGTATGGGGGAACGAAATTTTTCAGGATATTGCTGGCCGCCGTGGTCCGCACGCCCGTAGTGCAGAAGAGATCCTTGATACCCAGCGGGATACCGGTCAGCGGCTTTGCCTCGTCCCGCGCCAGCGCGGCATCGGCATGGGCCGCGGCTTCAAGGGCCGCGTCGGCTGTGGGGGTGATATAGGCGTTAAGGCGCGGGTTCAGCGCCCCAATGGCGTCCGTATGGGCGCGCACCAGTTCCACGGCGCTGAAGGCGCGCTTGCGCAGGCCAGCCGCGGCATCGGCAATCGTCAGTTCGGTCAGGCTCATTTTATTCAACAACCTTGGGCACGGTATAGAAGGGGCCATCAGCATCGGGCGCGTTGGACAGGACGGCCTCACGGCAATTGCCGTCGGTCACCACGTCCTCACGCGTGCGCAGGGCGGCGTGGCCCGTGCCGACCATGGGGGAGACCCCCTCGACATCGACCTCGTTCAGCTGCTCGACCCAGCCGAGGATCCCGTTAAGCTCCCCTTGCAGGGACTGAAGATCAGACTCGTCAATACCAATCCGTGCCAGTCTGGCAATGCGGCGGACGGTCGCGGGATCAAGCGACATGAAGCAATAACTTTCCATCGTAACAGGGGAAGAATATCCTGCGGCGCAGGACCTGCTGAGGAACATACCCCCGACCATGCCCCTGTTCAACATATCCGATCTCCGTTCCCGCCTGCGCACGGGCCAGCGCCTGCTGGGGCTGGACCCCGGACGCAAGACAATCGGCGTCGCCCTGTCGGATGTGGGGCTGATGCTGGCATCGCCCCATATGGCGCTCAAGCGCGGGAAACTGTCTGTCGTCGCGGCCGAAATCAGCCGGATCGCCCATACGCAGGATGTCGGCGGGCTGGTGGTCGGCCTGCCCCTTTCGCTGGATGGCAGCTTTGGCCCCGCAGCGCAGGCGGCGCGGGACTGGACGCTCAACCTGTCGGACATGACCGGACTGCCTGCCGCGATGTGGGATGAACGGCTGTCGTCATCTGCCGTGAACCGCTTCCTGATCGGGGAAGCCGACATGACCCGCCAGCGCCGGGGGGAGGTCGTGGACCGGATGGCCGCCGCCTATATCCTGCAGGCGGCCCTTGATGCCTCCATCACGCCCGCTGCGGAGGAATGAATTGCGAACTCGTGATGGCATGACTGGATTGTTCTAAACACCGACCCGGTCGGGGCAGGGGCTGCTATGGTCCCTGCCACCACCGGCGCATATCAGAAGGCATCATTCCCGTCTGCCAGACTGCCGGACCCTACGTGCCAAAATACGAGGAGACCGGCCATGCGTCTGCCGCATCTGCACCTGCCTTACCTGCATATTCATGTGCATGACCGCCCACTGGCGGGTGATCCCCATCCCCATAACCCGTTTCACTGGAAGCTGTATTTCTGCGAGGCGGTGGCCACGGCCGTCCTGATGATTCTGGGCCTGAGCGCGGTTATACTCCTTACCGCACCCGGCAGTCCGTTATCGGCCCCGCTGCTTCACCACCCCTACATCCAGACCGCGCTGTGCGGGCTGTGTTTTGGCCTGTCGGGCACGGCGGCAGCCATGACCCCGTTTGGCAAGGTCAGCGGGGCGCATATCAATCCTTCCGTCACGCTGGCGTTTTCACTGGCGAAACGCATTGGGGGGATCGATGCCTTAAACTACATGATCGCGCAGGTGATCGGGGCCTTCCTTGGTACGGCGATGGTGTATGAAGCCGGGAAGCTGGTGGCATGGTGGGGCAATATGGCCGTGGCCGTGCATTACGGAGCGACGGTGCCGTATGACCACATATCCATCTGGTGGGCGATGTGGTCGGAAATGTTCGTTACCGCAGCCCTGATTGCCATGCTGTACTGGCTTGCAGCCCATCCGCGCTGGAAATTCATCACGCCATGGTCCGGCGGGCTGTTTTTCCTTGTCATGAACCCGATTACGGCATGGCTGTCCGGCAACAGCGTCAATTTCGCCCGGACACTGGCCCCGGCCCTGTTCGCGGGGGAATGGGCGGGATTATGGGTCTATGTGGTCGGGCCGTTTGCAGGGGCGTCACTTGCCGTCATGGCCATCCGCATGAATTTACTGGGCAAACTGCACCTGCTTGAAGCGCGACTGGTCAATTTCGGCCATCATGGCCGTGTGCCGGGACTGGATGACCCGCACCGCAAGCTGAACCACCCCGATGATCACCTCCACATCCCTCCGGCATCAGAACCGGCGGGAGAGGGGACCGCGCCCGGCGCAACCCACGTCTGACATAATCCGTTGTTTTGTCAGGCGGGCATTCGCGGCCATATTCACCAGCCGCGCCGCCAGCCATGGGCCGCCGAGGGAGAAAGCATAATAATGAAGCGTTTTTTCAATACGCGAGACACAATCGTAACTGAATCTCTGGACGGTTTCCTGCGCTCTGCCGCAGGACAGCACCTGTGCCGACTGGATGGTTACCCCGATACCTGCGTCATCATGCAGCGCGAACCGGACCGGACACAGGTTTCCATCATTTCCGGTGGCGGGTCCGGACATGAGCCCGCCCATGCCGGATTTGTGGGCAGGGGCATGCTGACGGCTGCCGTGTGCGGCGCGCTGTTCGCCTCGCCATGTGTGGACGCAATCGTGGCGGCCATCCTTGCCACGACGGGGGAGGCCGGGTGCCTTCTTGTCGTCAAGAACTATACCGGTGACCGGCTGAACTTCGGCCTTGCAGCCGAACGCGCCCGCACGATGGGCAAACAGGTTGAAGTCGTGATTATTGGTGACGACATCGCCCTGCCGGATTCCACCACACCACGCGGCGTTGCGGGCACGGTGCTGGCGCACAAGCTGGCCGGTTACGGATCCGCGCAGGGCTGGGATCTGGCGCGTATTGCCGATTTCTTACGCATGGCCGCAAAGCGTATGCGCACCATCGGCCTGGCGCTTGAGGACTGCAATCCGTATGAGCCGGGGCGCGGCAGCCGCCTTACAGCCGATCAGGCCGAACTGGGCCTTGGCATCCATGGGGAGCCGGGCGCGCAGCGTATCGCACTGGCCAGCGCCAATGATCTCATGCACAAGGCCGCCGCCACGCTGGAAGCCAGTCTGCCCGCCAATGCAGGCGACAGCCATCACGCCCTGCTGCTCAACAACCTCGGCTGCGTGCCGGAGGTGGAGATGACGCTGCTGCTGGAATCCTTCAGCCATGTACCGCTGGCGCGCCACGTCTCGCACATCATCGGTCCGGCATCCCTGATGACCGCACTGGACATGAACGGGTTCTCGCTCACCCTGATTGAACTGGACGATACCATCCGGCAGGCCCTTGAGGCACCTGTCCAGCCACATGCGTGGCCCGGTATCGCGCCGCTGGACGCGCCTGCAATCGTTCCCATGCCCGAAATGCCCGATCCGTTCCCTTACAAGCCAACCCGCAATGCCATGATGGCAGGTCTGCTGGAACGCGGTGCGGACGTTCTGGTGGCCAACGAAGCGCCACTTAATGAACTGGATGGCAAGATCGGGGATGGCGATGCGGGTTCCACCTTTGCCGGTGCGGCCCGTGACATCATTGCCGCCATCGACCGGCTGCCCATGGATGACCCGCACCAGCTCATGACTACAATCGGCAATATCCTGACCCAGCATGCGGGCGGTTCGAGCGGCGTGCTGTTCGCCATCATGTTCTCGGCCGCCGGACGCAGCGAGCAACCGTGGCAGCAGGCCCTGCGCGATGGGCTTGCCCATATGATGGAATGCGGGGGCGCCAGACCGGGTGACCGCACCATGATTGATGCGCTTTACCCTGCGCTGGAAACACTGGCTGATGGCGGCACGTTGCGGCAGACCGCCCAGGCCGCCCGCAAGGGGGCCGATTCAACCACTACGATGAACAGCGCCCGTGCGGGCCGTGCAGCCTACGTGCCCAGTGAACATGTCCGTAATGTGCCCGACCCCGGCGCGGAAGCTGTAGCCCGCCTGCTGGAAGGGCTGTCCGAAGGCTGATGAAAGAAGGGTTGCCCCCGAAGGCAGGCAACCCCTCATTTCATGATATTACTGCTGCGGTGCGGTACCGCCATGCGTGCTGACACCGGGGCCACCGCCGCCGTCCGATCCGCCACCGGCTGGCTTGGGTTTGTCACACCCGGCAAGACAGCCAACAATGGCCACGGCAAACATCATCCGCGTAAGGTTGCGCACTGGTTTTCTCCTCTCCAGCTATTCTGGCTTTCAAGGGGAGTTAACCGCCCGACCGCGCCACGGTTGCGTGCAAAAACCGGGCAGCGCCGCATAAGCAGTTCAACAGACGCCATTTCACGCATGCGCGCGCAGCAGCGGTAGCGGTGCTGGAAGGAAGGATGTTCCATCCGATCCGTGTCCGTTTATGTCCGCCCTAGCGGACAGCCTGTTTTCGGAAAAAACGTTCAACAGCCAGCATGCCGAGCAGTTTCGCGACTTCGAATCCCTCGCGTGTCTGATCGATGAGGTAACGCATAACGGCCTCCTCTTTAGACTATCGGATTACATTGTGTCGCATCGTCACACCAGACGGAAGAAAAAACGTCCCGCCCGGTGTTCACGATTGCCGTTCTGTCGCTGCACGGAAAAGGTCGCGCAGGAAACCCCGAAAAATCAGCCCTGCTGTTTTTCCGCCGCCCTGGCGAACAGTGCGGAAATGGCTGCCTGTGCCTCGGTCTGGATGCGCTTGAGATGCTCTTCGCTTTTAAAGCTTTCAGCGTAGATCTTGTAAACATTTTCCGTGCCGGATGGACGCGCTGCAAACCAGCCGTCCATGGCTTTTACCTTCAGCCCCCCGATTGCCGCGTCGTTGCCCGGCGCACGGGTCTGGGTGCTTTCGATCGGCTCACCGGCCAGTTCATCCATACCGATCTGCTCGGGGGTAAGGTTTTTCAGAAGTGCCTTTTCCTCCGGGTTGGCCGGAGCGTCGATACGGGCGTAGTACGGCGTGCCAAGGCGGCCCGTCATGTCTTCATACGCGGCACCGGGGGAACGACCGGTACGGGCCGTGATCTCGGCGGCAAGAAGGCCCATGATGATGCCGTCCTTATCCGTCGTCCATACCGTGCCGTCACGACGCAGGAAGGACGCACCGGCACTTTCCTCCCCCCCGAACCCAAGGGAGCCATTATACAACCCGTCAACGAACCATTTGAAACCAACAGGCACTTCAACCAGCCTGCGGCCCAGTTCCTTCGCCACCCGGTCGATCATGCTGCTGCTGACAACCGTCTTGCCCACAGCGGCATTCGCGCCCCAACTGCCGCGGTTGTTGAACAGGTATTCGATGGCGGTGGCCAGATAATGGTTCGGGTTCATCAACCCATACTGACCCGACACGATGCCATGCCGGTCAGCATCGGTATCATTGGCGAAAGCGATATCAAAACGCCCGCGCATACCCACAAGGCGTTCCATGGCGTAGGGGGAGGAACAGTCCATGCGGATCTGCCCGTCCCAGTCCGCCGTCATGAACCGGAAGGTGGGATCGACCTCCGTGCTGACAACGGTCGCATTGATGCCATAGCGGTCAATGATGGGTTGCCAGTAATCCACCGCAGCCCCGCCCAGCGGGTCGATACCGATGGAAATGCCGCTGTCACGGATAATGTCCATATCCACGACCGCTGCCAGATCGTTCACATAAGGCGTGATGTAATCGTGACGCTGCACGATTGGGGACTGCAACGCCGCTTCATAGTCAATGCGTTTCACCCCTTCCATATTTTTGCCGATGTAATCGTTGGCTGCGGTTTCCACCACCTTGGTAATATCGGTATCGGCAGGGCCACCATGGGGGGGATTGTATTTGAAACCACCATCTTCCGGCGGGTTGTGGGACGGGGTGATGACAACGCCATCGGCCAGCGCGCTGCTGCGGTCGCGGTTGTAGGTCAGGATGGCATGCGAAATGACGGGGGTAGGGGTGTAGCCGTCCTTTGCGTCAATACGGGTTTCCACACCATTTGCGGCAAATACCTCAAGTGCCGATTTCAGCGCAGGCCGGGACAGCGCATGCGTGTCGATCCCGATGAAAAGGGGACCATCAATGCCCGCACCCTTCCGATAATCGCAGATGGCCTGACTGATCGACAGGATATGATTTTCATTAAAACTGGTGGTCAGCGATGAACCCCGGTGCCCCGATGTTCCGAACGCTACCCGTTGCGCCGCAATGGCCGGATCGGGTTTACGGGTATAATAGGCATCCAGCAGGGCATCGATATTGACAAGACGGTCCGGATCGACCGGCTTGCCGGCAAAATGACTGATGCTGGACATTGACTGCTCCCAAAATATGGTAATGCAAACACTCTGTAGGGTTAAATATGACTTTTCAATGGACTGCGTTGATCGGGCCTACCGTATGGACAGATACGACAACCGGCAACGCATCTCCTCCCGCCGGCTTCAGGCATGACCCTGACGAGAACCACGCTACCAAAAAACACATATAAATTTCCTTACAGGCAGGTCTGACGGGCGTCCACCCCAAACCACGGACCTGACCATCTGCCTGCATCCCGGACGCACAGGACTATATGGTTATCCAGACCGCTTTCGTTTCCTGAACTGCCGCTCACGATCGCGCGTGCCGGTTGCAACATTCTGGCGGAATGCCCATCTGTACCGGCATGAACGATCCCATGATGGCTGACACCCGCCCACGCCACCCACTATCGGATGAGCATAAGCGCCGGGAAAGGCTGGACCGGTTACTCCGGCGCCTGCCTGCGCGCGGCGAGCGGGCAATGATCTGGCTGCTTCAGCCCGGCAGGGCATGGCTGCGTGGGATTCTTGGCTGCCTGTTGATTCTGGGGGGCGTACTGAGCTTTCTGCCCATACTCGGGTTATGGATGCTGCCGCTGGGCATCATCCTGCTGGCCGAAGACGTGCCGGCACTCCGCAGGCTCAGCGCCCGTATGCTGGAATGGATAGAACAGCGTCATCCCAACTGGCTTGCCCCGCCACGTGACGGTTCATGCCAGCCGGACCGGAACTGACCGGCTTATCAGACCATAATTGGTAAAGTGGGTCGGGGCAGGAACAGTTTCAGTTCCCGCCGCGTGTCTTTGCCTTCTTGCGGCCGACAACGGACAGCCGGGTAGTGACCAGACCATAGCCCATCTGCTGCACGATGGTATCCAGCAGGGCATCGAGTTCGGCATTCTCGAACTCGATCACCTTGCCGCTGTCGGCATCGATCAGATGATAGTGATCCCCATGGTCGCCATCGGCCACTTCATAGCGGGCACGACCGCCACCGAAATCGCGCCGCTGAAGAATTCCATTTTCTTCAAACAGGCGGACGGTACGGTACACGGTGGCAATGGAAATACGGGAGTCCACGGCCACCGCACGGCGGTACAGTTCTTCCACATCCGGGTGATCATCGCTGTCTGACAGGACAAAGGCGATCGTCCGACGCTGGCCTGTAAGTTTCAGGCCACGCTGACGGCACAGATCCGCAAGGGGAGAATCGGGGGAAGTCTGCTCTTTCATCGCTCTGTAACGTAATCCAAACAGACCATGGGGGTCCAGTAGGGATAAGCAGTTCAGGCTATCGATTTTAATTGCAATTGATAATCTTTCGCATTATACAATCATCACCGACACAACAGGGAGCGGGCTCTGCTACGGCCCGAGCGGATGATGACCGACACGACAGTTTTCATGAATGATCTTTCGTGCAGCGAACGCCTGCTGGTCTGGTGCGTGCGCCGCCTGAACGGCAACCCCCATGACCGTTCCACCGTACCGGGGCTGGCGCTACCATTTTTCCGGGCGGATTTCGCCGCTGTGGCAAATGCATTCCATATGGCGCTGGCCCGGCTGCGCGCCTTTCAGGCCCAGCCGGTGGATGTGGCGATATGCAGCGCCACGCGGTTGACCCGCACGGAAAATCACTTTCTGGCCGCCGCCGCCGCCGCACAGGAAGGACGCGAGGCGGAGGTGCGTCGCGCGCTAAGGCCCGTTTTCCTTCATCATCATGTGCTTTCGCCCTTTGCCGCCGCCATTACCCAGCTTGGCGCGTGCATGGCGGGTGCGGGCTACTGGCTGCCACGTCGGGGGCAGGGCACCACGACATCGGGCAGGGTACCTGTCACGCGCCTGCGCTGGAACCACGGGCGGGGAACGGACAGTGCAAATGCAGCCCCCGCCGCCGCGCACGCAGCCAACGGGGCCCACCAGCCTGTAGGGGCTGGCAGCCTTGGCACCCTGCGCTGGCATGATGCTGACATGGCCAGCGCCCATGTCATGTGGCCCCGTAGCGCGGCCCTCGCCCAGACAGGGGGCGTATGAAAAACGCCCTGAAGCGCGGGCCATATCGACTGGCCTGCGCATCAGGGCGTCAGGGGCGGTAAACAGTCACCGCCATGGTCTGCCCGCGAACGGGCAGGGGATCAGGTCAGTCCTGATCGGGAGCGGCGGCGGAGTTCAGCTTGATGTAGCGTTCAATGCCGATCTGCTTGATCAGGTCGAACTGACGGTCAAGGAAGTCTTCATGTTCTTCCTCATTCACCAGGATCTTGAGCAGCAGATCACGCGAGACATAATCGCGCACGCTTTCACAATAGGCGATGCCTTCACGCAGGTCGCCAATTGCCTTTTCTTCCAGCTTCAGGTCGCATTTGAGGATTTCCTCAACGTCCTGACCAACAAGGATCTGGTTGTAACGCTGCACGTTGGGCAGGCCACCCAGATAGAGGATGCGCTCGATCAGCCAGTCGGCATGACGCATTTCCTCGATCGATTCCTCGTATTCCTTCTTGCCCAGCAGGGTCACGCCCCAGTGGCGCAGCGTGCGGGCATGCAGGTAATACTGGTTGATGGCCGTCAGTTCATTGGTAAGCTGTGTATTAAGGTGTTCGATAACCTTGGGGTCTTTAATCATGGATCGTGCTCCCATCCTGCCTGTCTGCCGCTCAGGTTACTCCTGTTGCAACCTGCGGTGCGTTAAAAAAAGCGTTGCATAACCGTCGCCTGCGCGCAACCCTGACGTAACCGTGGCCGACGGGCCGCACGCAGTCCGTGGCAGGAAACGACCGCATGAACCATACCACCTACCGCACGCTGGATGCAGCCGGCATCCGCGATCTGATCGCGGGTCTGCCGGACATTGCCGCGCGCCTTGGCGGCACGGTGGAACACTGGCAGGTGCGCGAGGTAAGCGACGGCAACCTGAACAACGTATTTATCGTTACCGGCCATACGGGGGAAGTCTGCCTTAAACAGTCATTACCCCATGTCCGTGTCGATCCAGCATGGAAAATGCCGCTCGACCGCACGTTTTTCGAGGCCGAATGGCTACGCGCCGTTCAGCCTCTGGCCGGTGCGCTAACGACCGAATTCCTGCATTTTGACCCGGTACTCTATGTCCTGATTGTCGAAAGCCTGTCTGGCCATACCGTCCTGCGCTCCGCCCTGATGCAGGGCGTGGACTGGCCGGGCGTGGCCCCGCGCATCGCAACATTCGTAGCCCATACCACATTCGGCACATCGCTGCTTGCCCGCCCGTTTGAGGACGTATTCACGGCACGGGGCATTTTCTGCGCCAATCAGGCCCTGACGCGCATCACGCTCGATCTGGTGCTTGACCATCCCTACCGTGACCATCCGCGCAACCACTGGGAAGAACCGGAACTGACCCCGATCGTGCTGGATATCCGATCCAGTGCGGCGACCCTGATGGCGGTCGAGAACCTGCGCCGCCGGTTCCTGTCGCAGCCACAGGCCCTGCTGCATGGCGACCTGCATACCGGTTCGATCATGAGCACGCCGGACGATACGCGCGTGATTGATGGCGAATTTGCCCTGTATGGCCCTATCGGATTTGATTGCGGCATGTTCATCGGCAATCTTGTCCTGCATTATTTCGCCACCCCGGACCACGCCGCGCGACAGGCGACATTGCGGGACATAGCGGCCTTCTGGGCCTGTTTTCAGGAACAGTTCCTTACTTTATGGAACATGAATGAAGCCGCGCCTGCTGGCACGCTCCGTCCGCTTGCCTACGGACCGGCGGCGCGTGTAGCGCAGCAGGCGTTCATTGATGAAATCCTGATTGATACAATCGGCTTTGCCGCGGTCGAGATCATCCGCCGCCTTATCGGCTATGCACATACTGCGGATTTTGACGCCATAGCCGATCCACAGCAGCGCGGCGCGTGCCGTGCGGGGGCACTGGCCTTTGCCTATCATGTACTCGAACATCACGCGGAGATGGTGACGATAGGCGACTTCCTGTTCAGTCTGGGCGAACGGGAAAAGACAGGGCTGTAAACACACCCTGACCCTGTAACAGTTATTACGCCTGCTTCTTCCCCGTCATATCAGGCATGAGGGCCGCAAGCCGGTCCATGGAGTGGTGCAGGTCCCGCACGATCTCCTCCACCGGTCGGTGCGGGGCAGGGCGATGGAAATAGCGTGGAAACGAAATCGCGCACCCGACCTGCGCCCGTGTCATATCCAGTCGGGCTTCGGCATCATGGGGCCGGATCATGCTGGCGAACCACGCATGCGGGTCCTGCGCCATATCGGTTAGAAATACCGTACGGGTTGGTGCGTCATCATGCACCGGACGTTCGACCACGAGGCTGCGGTAGAGAAAATCCCGCCCTGCCACAATGCGCGAAAATCCCACCCGACGGGATGATGATGGCCAGTCGATCCCACCACCTCCGTCAAAAGGGGTATCCTGATCGTTCGGAACCGGCGGCTTGGCCACCTCCGTCACCGGTGCATCCGGGTCGTGACAGAGGACTCTTTCCTGCGGCGCATCGGCTGCCAGCATGTCCCAGTGCTCCGCTGCGCCATCTTCCCCCTCATGCAGGACCACATCCATCTCCGCGCCTGCCATGCAGGCTTCCATGATGGCGCTGAGGTGCCCCGGCGTCATTTCTCGACGTTTTTCACCACTGCTGCGCATCGCCCTGCTCCATAGGAAGGAGGCATCAATCAGTCGCACTTTACCCTGCCGGGCGGCGGGCTTGTGGTTATCAAGTATCCACACATATGTAGCGATGCCGGTATTGACGAACATGCCCATGGGCAGGGCAATGATGGCATCGATCAGGTCGTGTTCCACCAGATAACGCCGAATGGCGGATTCCCCGCTTTCCGCACCGCCACCGGATAGTGCGCCCGCATGGGTCACAACCCCCACACGGCTGCCGCCATGGCGGGGGCTGCGCATCTTTGCCAGCAGATGCTGCATGAACAGCATCGACCCATCCGACAAACGGGGCAATCCGGCAGGGAAACGCCCGGCTGGACCACGGGCATGTTCCGCCTGTATCGCGGAGCGGATGTTGCGCCAGTCCAGCCCGAACGGTGGATTGGCCAGCATGCGGGCGAAATGTCGCTTCCCGTGTCCGTCTTCCGTCAGCGTATTGCCCTGCGTAATCTGCGCAGGCGACTGCCCCCGCAGCAACAGGTCGGCCCGACACAGCGCACAGGACTGCTGGCCCAGTTCCTGACCGAACAGGCGTATTTCCGTCCCCCGCGTCTGCAACCGGTCCGCCGCACGCCCCAGCAACGCGCCCGTTCCGGCGGAAGGGTCATACAGATCATGTCGCGTGGGGACCGTATCAGTAGCAAAAACCAGGTCCACCATAAGGTCCGTGACCTCCGGCGGGGTGTAATGCACGCCCGTGCCCCGACTGGTGGTGAAATGATGGACCAGTTCCTCAAACAGGCGCGCGATGCCTTCGGTGCCATAATGCGCAGGCGCCAGATCAAGGGCCGCGAAATGCGCTGCGACCGCGTCCAGCAGTTCCGCCTGCGCCAGACGGTGGGCAAGCGCACGCACATCAAGCTGCGTCATGATGGACTGAACGGAGCGGGGCAGCCGCGCCAGCAAGGTCTCGAACGTCGCAAGTCCGTCCACCGCCTGCGCTACACCCGCCAGTCCGGCAGCGGGACGAGTGCGGGCCTGTTCCATACGACGCAGCACCGTAAAGGCCAGAATGACCGGCCCATACTCATCCGGCTGCAACGCGCCACGTAACAGATCAGCGATACGCCAGATGGCGCCAGCCGTAAGTAGCGGGCGATGCATATCTGTCTCAGCCAGCCTGGCCTGCACGCTCTTCCGCCGCCGCCGTGCGCCACAACGACAGGGCAACCGCGATGACGGCAGGCCCAATGAACAGACCCAGCAGACCGAAGACATGCAGCCCGCCAAGAATGGCCGTCAGCACCGCAAGAAACGGAATGCTGGTGCTGCCGCTGATCAGCTTGGGCCGGACGAAATGATCCCCCGCGCCATAGGCAATCGTGCCGATGACGCCCACAATGATCGCCTGCGTCACCCCGTTCGTGGCAAAAGTCATGAGCGTAGTCGCGCACAGCAGGATCGGCCCGCAGAACGGAATGATACTGACAACGGCAGTCAGCAGCGTAAGCAGGGCAGGGTGCGGGGTTCCGGCAATGAAATACCCGATCCCCACCAGCACGCCCTGACCCAGCCCGACCAGAACCAGTCCAGCTACAGTGCCACGCACGGCGCCCACCGTATTGCGGATGACATCGCGCGCCCGTCCGCCCAGAAAACGGCGGCCAACGGCACGGATATCAGCGATCAGCGTATGGGACGCAGCCAGATAGAAATAGACGGACAGGGTGGCGATGACGAATGTTTCGGTCATTTCCATCACACGATGCGGAAGCTGCCGTCCGTCGCCCGACGCAAACATGCGCGAGGCCACGCTGGTCCAGTGTCGCAGTTCATCGGGATCGGACAGGTAATGCTGCCACAGCGCTGACAGTCGGGGGCCGAAACGCGGTATTTCCGCCACCTGCGGCGAGACGGGAATGCCATCATGCAGTGCGTCGCGTCCCCATGCCATAAGGGAAGGTATTTCCAGCCCCGCCCGTACAGCCATGGCGATCATCGGCACGGCCAGCAGCGCAAAAATGCCACCAGCAATCAGACCTGCGGCCAGACCATTGCCCATGCCGCGTTCGATCAGCCTGCGGTATAACGGGTAGGTTGTGATCGTCAGGATGCCACCCCATACGAACGCAAACAGGAATGACTGTTCAATCCACGCGGAAAACGACAGGACTGCACATACAAATATAAAGGTCCCGATATACTGGGTCCGGCTCCGGTTATCTTCCATATGGCTGTTCTGTCCTGTTTATGTTGATGCTCTGTCGGAATAAATATAAACTACACGCGGCGATACGGCATGAAGGCCTGTATAGTCCTGTGCCCTGCGCCCCTCATGGCAGAAGAAGGTAAAGAGGGTGTATAGACCGCGTATGCGGGGCTATGGCGGGATTACCCTCCCTGTTCGCACGCGATATGAACGCCGCCTGCACCATCGCGTCTGCATGAATGTTCAGCAGGTCAGTTGCCCGTTGACCGCCGCAACCCGTAACGCCACGCGATATTCCCCCAAATGGGCTGCGACACGCTCGCGTGCCCTGACCTGACTGGCGTGCCGATCCTGCTTCCTCCATACCGTTTGTGCAATTTCTCGCTGTGTGGGCAGGGGCGGCAGGCATAATTCCAGCGATGCGAGGGTAGCGGTATCGAGTTCCGCAAATACGCTGCCCCCTGCACGCCGCCGCAACTCGGACCCGGCGACGTGAAGAAACAGGGCCGCATAACATCGGTCTACATCTTCCGTCCGGCGCACCAGCGCCTTGCAGCCCTGACTGACCGAAAGCGGTCCCCGTCCAATACCTACCCGCCCCACCGGCGCACGGGTGGACACAACCAGCGCACCCGCCGGAACCACAGCCGCACGGCAGGCTTCAAGCCCGATGGCGGACAGGCTGCGCGCACCGCCGGTAATCCATGCAGGCGGACCATCGGGCAGGTCCGCAGGGGTTATCCATGTCACATCGCCCCCCCAGTTCTCTGGCCGGGTGGTCGCGGGTGTACCGCCGCCTGTTATGTTAAACAGGGCGGCAAGGGGACGTATGACATGACCCGGCGGCACGGAGGGAGGCCATGCACCGCTATCATAACCAATGGCATGCTGGATTTCCGCCCTGATCCATTCCCCCGCAAGCGCAGCCTGCCGGGCCAGTTCAGCCATCTGGTCGTCGATCCGTTGCATCGCATGATCCAGCATCACTGCAATCGCCTTCTGCCGATACAGCGGAGGACAGGGCACGGGGAGGGAGTTCATCCGCGCCCGCACCAGCTTGCGGCGCGTCGTACCGTCCACATGGGCGGCGTAGCATACCGTATTGAGCGCATGGGCCAGAAAGCGTCCGTCCATCCCCGCCCTGGGGCGCAGCACATGGACGTGATTGCCTGCCCATAGCGGTCCCTCATGAAAAAATGCGACATCCCGGCTGGGGTCAAGAAAGGGCGCACCATCTTCGCCCAGCAGTACCAGCGCCCCGTCAAACAGGGCCTGATCCACATATCCGGTTATCCCACTTGCACCGTGATAGGGCACCACCCCGGACCGCTGCGCGCGCTGGGCCCGATTAAGGGGCACGCGCCGGGCATCAAGACAGTCCACAAGCGCGCCAAGGGGGGCCACAGGCCAGCATGATGTCATAGCGTCCCTTTGTAAGCGCCATATCCATCCGCCGTCGAGGTCAGGACAGCGACATTACATCCGACCGGGCATGCTGGCCCTGTGCCACGAAGTAGTATACACCGCACGACGCACCTGCGCAGCACTGGCATAAGGCGCATTGCCATGGCTCCATGCCGGGCCATGGCTGACTACAGGGTTTCATGACGCGTCCAATCAAACCGTTCCGGACTGAATTCCGGTCCATTCTCGCCATTGCGGGCCCGATGGGTCTTTCGCAGTTCGCCCAGATGCTGATGGGCCTGACCGATGATGTGCTGCTGGGCAGCCTTGGGGCCAGCGCGCTGGCGATCGGCGGCCTTGCCACGGGCACATTTTTCACGCTGACCGCCATTCTGGCCGCCGTGATCGAAGCAGGCGGCATATTGCTGGCACAGGCGCGCGGACGTCAGGATCATGCCGTCCTTGGCACCATTATCACATCCATGCTGCTGGTGGCCGTGGTCCTGTGTGTGCCTGAACTGTTCTGTCTGGCCCATGTCGATACCCTGCTGGCATGGATGAACGAACCGCAGGCCATCCGCGCGCCAGTGGCCGATTTCGTCCGTATCCTGATGTGGGCGGTGCCGCCCGCGCTGCTGGGACAGGGCATCCTGACAACGGCGCTGCCCGTCATGGGGGCACAGGGCATCCTCATGCGGGTGACGCCGTGCATCACCGTCATCAACGGCCTGTTCAATGCGACCCTCATCCATGGCTGGTTCGGCCTGCCCGCGCTGGGGTTGCATGGGTCCGCCATCGCCACGGTCATCACGCTGTGGTGCATGCCAGTCATCATGCTGGCCTTCATGATGCGCAGGCCCGAACTGCGCGCGGCCCTGCGTCCGCGCATGCATGAATGGGGACATACGCTCTCGCTGCTTCGCACGGGCCTGCCGATGCTTGCAGCCGCCATGGCGGAGGTCACGCTGTTCCAGGCCAACAGCCTTGAAGCCGCCCGGCTTGGCAACAGTGCACTGGCGGCCTTCCAGATCATGCTGGGGATCGGGATGCAGTTCTTCGTGCTTTATCTGGCGCTGGGACAGGCATGCAATATCCGTATCGGTTACTGGACGGGGCGGGGTGACCCCACCATGGTCCGCCGTACGGCATGGGCCGGGATGATACTGGGCATTGTGACAGCCAGCCTGGCGACTGTCGCCCTGGCAGCAGGACGATACCCCATCATCGGCTGCTATCTGGACATGACGCAGCCGGGCAATGCGGAGGCTGTGCAGATGGCCCTGACGCTATTGCTGGTTGGTGCGGCCTTCCAGATCCCCGATGCAGTGCAGGTCGTCGCAACCGGCATCCTGCGCGGGCAGGGCGATACTGCCATTCCGATGATACTGGCCATTATCGGCTACTGGGGCATCGGCTTTCCCAGCGGCGTATCGCTTGCTTTCCACCATGGCATGGGTCCCGCCGGATTGTGGTGCGGGGTCGGGATCGGGCTGGTCAGCGTGTTTACCCTGCACGGTACGCGCATCCTGTGGCGCATGCGAAAGCAGACCCATCGCGCGCCCGCATAACAATCGGCGCGTGGCTACAGCCGGTGGTGCATTTCCTCACGGATGCTGTTGCACTTGCGGGTAAAGACCCCGGCCTGTGATGCGGTCATGAAATTGATCAGAAAGGCGCCAAGCAGGGAACAGAAGGACAGGATGATCAGCACCCGCCCCATAAGCGAGATGATCCCGCCGTAATGTTCAGCCGAGTACCACAGCAGCCCGAGGCTCAATACCGCACCAAATACCCCCAGCACCCCGGTAGAGCGGATAAGGGATTCCTCTTCCCGGATGAAAGCGGATGATTCCTGCCATAACAGGAACAGTTTGCGATCCATTTCCTGCACTGCGGCAGTATAGGCTTCCGCATCGTCCGGGTGCTGGTGATCGCTCCCGCTACGGTGCAGTTCGAGTTCCTGCCTTGCCTTGGCAAAGACGCGCCTGCGTTCCTTGATGGCGGGCAGGCTGATATCGACAAAGCTGAGAATAGCTACATTCAACCCGGCAGAAAGCTGGATTACCGCCTGAAAATCACCCCAGATCACAGGCTGCCCCCGTGAAGGACCATATAACCGCGCACTCGAGAACCCTGATCAATAATCCGTTTTCAGCCTGCACGGATGGCACGCCAGTCATGGCGCACCCGGAAAGGCGTCACGCCACCGGCACGATTAGCATGAAGGGCCGGGAATATCCACGCTTCCAACCGGCGGCAGTCACCCGTTCTGCGCAATCCATACAGCGCGAAGAGACATGCAATGCCACCCCAGCGGAACAACTGGCCGCTCCCTTATCCAGTCCGGCGATGCGATGACCGGGTCCGGAAAAATCATACGATAGTCCGCCCATCCGCAACCTGCGGGTTTGATGCGGACATAAAAAAGGGGACATGCCGGTGATGGCATGCCCCCTGATATCCAGAACAGGAAAACCTGTCCCTTATACCTGCTTGTAAAGCAGGCGGGCCCGCAGCGTGCCCTTGAGCGCACGCAGACGGTCAAGGATGCGGTTATCCTTTTCCACGTTACGGCCGGTATCGGCCTCGACCACGACGTAGCCCAGTTCACCCGCAGTCTGCAGGTACTGCGCCGTCACGTTGCAGGCTTCCGAGGAGAAGATTTCGTTAATCTGCAGCATGATGCCGGGCACGTTCTGGTGCACATGCATGAATCGGGTGCCGTGCGGGTTTTCGGGCAACTGCACGGTAGGAAAATTCACGGCCCCCAGCGTTGAGCCGATGTCGGAATAATCAACCAGCTTGCGCGCCACTTCCACGCCGATGCGCTCCTGCGCTTCCGCCGTGGAGCCACCGATATGCGGTGTCAGGATCACGTTATCCAGACCACGCAGCGGGGTCTGGAATTCCTCACCCGCCGCCTTCGGCTCCTTGGGGAACACATCGATCGCGGCGCCCAGCAGATGGCCGTCCTTCAGCGCCGCCGCCAGCGCATCAAGGTCCACCACGTTGCCACGCGCGTTGTTGATGAGGAAGGAGCCCTTCTTCATCGCCCGGATCTGCGCTTCACCGATCATGCCCGCCGTCTCCGGCGTCTGGGGCACGTGCAGGCTGACCACGTCGCTCTGCCCCAGCAGGGTTTCGAGCGTATCGACCGGCGTTGCGTTACCATGCACCAGTTTGTCGATCACGTCGTAATAGAACACGCGCATACCGAAGGCTTCGGCCAGAACGGAAAGCTGTGACCCGATGGAGCCATAGCCCACGATACCCAGCGTCTTGCCGCGCACTTCCCAGCTATTGGTAGCGGATTTTTTCCAGATACCGGCGTTGCATTCCTCGGATTTCGGGAAGATGCGGCGCATCAGCATCACGATCTCGCCCATCACCAGTTCAGCGACCGAACGCGTGTTGCTGTAAGGTGCGTTGAATACCGGAATGCCCCCTTCACGCGCGGCATTCAGATCCACCTGATTGGTCCCGATGCAGAAGCAGCCAATGGCGATCAGGCGATCCGCCTTCTCGATCACTTCGCGCGTAAGCTGGGTACGCGAACGGATACCGACGATATGAACGCCTTCCAGCGCCTTGTGCAGGGCTTCGCCTTCCAGCGCCGTTTTCAGGCGGGTGACGTTTTCGTACCCGTTTTCCTTCAGCAGGTTGACGGCACTATCATGCACGCCTTCAAGCAGCAGGATACGGATCTTGTCCTTGGGAAGGGAAAGGTGGCCGTTGGAATGGCTGGTCATGTCGTACGCTCCCGCTCAGTACGGTCAAAGTGGGTCGTCCCTATCCGATTGCCTGCGGCATCGCTAGAGAAAATGTGAATACAAAGCACTACAGCGCGCCTGCGGAACTTCCCAGCAGGGCTGTAATCCGGGGTACAAGGGCTGCATTGCCAACCGCCAGCACGGTCCCGTCGCCATTCGCATGCAGTGGCCTGCCGGACCAGTCGGTCATGCTGCCGCCAGCCCCCTCCACCACGGGCACGAGCGCCGCCCAGTCCCATATTTTCATGGTACATTCGGCGATAATATCGATCTGCCCCAGCGCCAGAAGGCCATACGCATAGCAGTCGCCCCCCCAGCTTGTGCGCTTGACCGCCCCGGCCAGCGCATGAAAGCCGGGCAGGTGAGGCGGGTCGAGAATTTCCGGCGCGGTGCATGACAGTTCTGCATGTGCCACATCCGGGCAACCGCGTGTGCCAGCCCTGCCGGGCAGGGTGGAGATGTACCGTGTCGCTTCCCCGCGCAGCCCGATCCAGCGTTCACCCGTAACCGGCTGGTCGATCAGGCCAAGGACCGGCACGCCATCATGTAACAGCGCGATCAGGGTGCCAAAGGTCGGGCGGCCCGTCAGAAAGGCGCGCGTGCCATCCACGGGGTCGATAACCCAGCGATAGGGACTCTCCCCCCCTTCAAGGCCGAATTCCTCCCCCATCACGCCAAAGCCGGGCAGGCGCTCGGACAGTACGGCCCGAATCGCACGTTCCGCCGTACGATCGGCAATGGTTACGGGGCTGCTGTCACCCTTGTCGTCGGCCGTCACGCCACGGCGGAAGAAGGGCAGCACGACGGTCCGCGCCACATCCGCCGCGGCAATGGCCGCCTCCATCACAGCATCCCGGGGAAAACCGGCGGGCAGGGCGGACATCAGGGCGCATCCTCATGCAGGGAACGCAGGTAGGCGATCACATCCGCCCGGTCGGTTTCGGACGGGATTCCGGGGAAAGACATCTTGGTGCCCGACGCATATTCGGAAGGCGATCTGAGCCATGCGGACAAGGTGGTGTTGGTCCACGTCTCGTCCTTGTGCGCCTTCAGGGCATCGGAGAATTCGTAGCCCGGAATGTCGCCAACATGCGTACCGACCACCCCGAACAGGTCCGGCCCGATAATGGCGGGGCCATGGGGGGCTGTGCTGTGGCACATCGTGCACTGATGTTCGGCAATGGTACGGCCTTTTTCCACACTGGCCCTGGCCACCAGATCGTCAATGGACGCGCCTGCGGCCTGGGCTGGCTGGGGTATCGCCACACCGGATTTTGCCGGTAGCGGCTCGGGCACTGCCGTATGGGCAACGCCCCAGCTTGCCCCCACCGCAACGGCGGCGATGAGGCAGGCTGCCCCGATCTGGTTAAGGCCTAGACTATCCATGGTATCCGATGTCCTTCCCATACGGTTGCATGAAAACCGCTCCTTACCTAGACTGCCGCGCGCCCCGTGTGAAGCATGCGGGGCTGCGGTCGGCCCCTGCCACCGCCACAGATTACGGATGGCCCAGACCCAGATCCCATGAAGCCTATTGTTCTGATCCCGGCCCGGATGGCCTCGACCCGGCTGCCGGGAAAACCGCTTGCCGACATCGCGGGACGGCCCATGATCGTGCATGTGCTCGATCGCGCCCGCGCGGCTGATGTCGGCCCCGTGGCCGTCGCCACGGCCGAACGTGAAATTGCCGATGTCGTGGAACGTGCTGGCGGCACCGCCATTCTGACCGATCCGGGGCTGCCTTCGGGTTCCGACCGGATCTGGCAGGCGTTGCAGAAGCTGGACCCTGCGGGGCGGTACGACACCATCATCAACCTGCAGGGCGACCTGCCGGGCGTGGAGCCTGCATGCCTGCGTGCCGTGCTGCGCCCGCTGGATGACCCTTCGACCGATATCGCAACCCTCGTGGCCCCCGTGCAGGATCGGGCCGAGGCAATAGCGGAATCCGTGGTCAAGGTGGCATGTGCGTTCCCGGACGAGGCGACAAAGGCGCGCGCGCTTTATTTCTCCCGCATGCCCATCCCATGGGGCCATGGTCCGCTGTGGCATCATGTGGGGATCTATGCCTATCGCCGCGCGGCACTGGCCCGCTTTGTCAGCCTGCCCGAAAGTGCGCTGGAAAAACGCGAAAAGCTGGAACAGCTACGCGCGCTGGAAGCCGGGATGACCATCGGCTGCGCCCGGATCGAAACCGCCCCGTTCGGGGTCGACACCCCTGCGGACCTTGAACGCGCCCGCGTGCTGTCGGGAGCAGGGGCATGAGCGCAAAAAACATCATAGCGTTTCAGGGGCGGCCCGGCGCGTATTCAGATCTTGCCTGCCGTCAGGCACGACCCGGCTGGACCACGCTACCATGCCAGACCTTCGCACAGGCCATAGCCGCCGTGCATGACGGGAAGGCCGAACTGGCCATGCTCGCATGTGAAAACAGCCTGGCGGGCCGCGTGCCCGATATCCATGCCCTGCTGCCACAGGCAGGGCTGTTTATCGTGGGGGAACATTTCCAGCGCGTGGAACACTGCCTGCTTGGCATACCGGGCAGCACGCTGGCTGATGCCCGGCGTGTGCATACCCACCCCGTCGCCATGGCGCAGGTGCGCGGCATCATTGCCGAACTGGCGTTGGACCCGGTGGTGGAATTCGATACGGCAGGCGCTGCCGAAATGGTGCGGGAATGGAATCGCAAGGAAGATGTGGCCGTGGCGTCCGCACTGGCCGCAGAACTCAATGGACTTGAGATCCTGCGCCGCAATGTGGAAGACGCGTCCCATAACACCACGCGCTTTTACATCGCATCACGCAAACCTGCCGTCCTGCCCCCACCCGGAGAGGATTTCCTGACCACGCTGCTGTTCCGCGTGTCCAATCAGCCCGGTGCGCTGTACAAGGCGCTGGGCGGTTTTGCCACGACGGGCGTGAACATGACCCGGCTGGAAAGCTACATGCTGGAGGGATCGTTCTCCGCCACGCAGTTCCTTCTGGACGTGGAAGGCCACCCCGAATCCCCACCGCTGGCGCAGGCGCTGCGCGAACTTTCATTCTTTTCGGAACAGCAGGAAATACTCGGCGTCTATCCGGCATCTCCCTTCCGGCGCGGCGGCTGAAGGGGAAGGGCATGCAGGCGGGTTTTGCCCCGCGCGCCGCATTGTCTATATAGTAGGGGCACACGCTCCGGGCCAGCGGGGCAGGCCACAGAGAATACGATGCGCCGGGTCCACCGGCACATGCACAGCAGGACACAGTATCCAGGTGGAAACAACCATGTTCAAGGGTTCCATTACCGCCCTTCTGACCCCCATGAACGAGGACGGATCGCTGGATCTGCCCTCCATGGGCCGCTTCATCGACTGGCAGATCCAGCAGGGCGCATCCGCGCTGGTTCCGGTCGGCACCACGGGCGAAAGTCCCACGCTGACGCATGAGGAACATGCGAAGGTCGTAGCCTTCACCATAAAAACCGCGGGCGGGCGCGTACCCGTCATCGCCGGGGCCGGTTCCAACAGCACGGCGGAAGCCGTCGCCATGGCGAAACAGGCCGAACAGGCGGGCGCATCGGGCGTGCTGGTCGTCACGCCCTACTACAACAAGCCCACACAGGAAGGCGTGTACCGCCACTTCATGGCCGTGGCGGACGCAATCAGTATCCCGGTCATCCTGTATAATATTCCCGGCCGGTCGGTCATCGACATTTCGGTCGAGACAATGGCCCGCCTTGCCAAGCACCCCAACATCATCGGGGTAAAGGATTCCACCGCCAACCTGCTGCGCCCGCTGCTGGTACGCCGTGCGGTCAGCAAGCCGTTCAACCAGATTTCAGGCGAGGACGGGACAGCCGTATCCTTCCTGGCCGCCGGTGGCGATGGCTGCATCAGTGTTACCGCCAACGTCGCGCCCGCATTATGCGCTCAGGTTCAGCAGAGCTGGACGGACGGCAATGTGATGGAGGCCATGGAACTGCAGGACCGTCTGCTGCCGCTGCATGATGCCCTGTTCTGTGAAAGCAACCCCGTTCCGGTCAAGTTTGCCGCCAGCGTGCTGGGGCTTATGGGTGAAACGTGCCGCCTGCCGCTTGCCCCGTTAAGCGATGCCGGTCGTGAGAAGGTCAAGGCCGCACTTTCGGCGGTCGGACTGCTGGACTGAACCCATGGCAGCCAGGAACAAGGGCAGCGGCATGATTTCCACGGGGATCGCCGCGCAGAACCGCAAGGGCCGCTTCAACTACACCATCGTGGAAACGGTGGAAGCGGGTCTGGTGCTGAAAGGCCCGGAAGTCAAAAGCCTGCGCATGGGTCGCGCCACCATTAACGAAGCCTATGCCGGTGAACGGAATGGCGAACTGTGGCTGATCAACAGCTATATTCCTGAATATCAGGGTGGCGTGCTGTCACGTTTCGAGCCACGCGCCCCCCGGAAGCTGCTGCTACACAAAAAGCAGGTAGACAAGCTGCTGGGAGAGGTCGCGCGCGACGGCGTAACCCTTGTTCCGCTGGATATTCACTTCAACAGCCGTGGGCTTGCCAAGCTGACGCTGGGTGTGGGTGAAGGCCGCAAGAAGGCGGACAAACGCCACGCCATTGCCGAACGCGACTGGCAGCGCGACAAGGCCCGCCTGCTGCGTAATCGCGGACGCGAGGACTGAAGGATAAACGGGATGCAGGGATGGATCGCCATTCGTTCCGGAGACGTCCCTTATCTGAACGCAGAAGCCCGGCTTTCTACCATAGAGTCTGAATCTGAATGGCAGAACACAGCCACAATCAGGACGTTACGCCAGCAATTTCCCTGAGAGGTCTGGTGTAAAGCCTGCTTCAGCCTAGCCTGAACAGCTTAACCCTACCTGCGCCCTTAAAAAATCACGTAATGGGATGTCAGGGGAAACTTACCCGTCAATTGCGGGTAACACGGTGCCAGAACCCGTTTGAAATTTATGGCTAAAAATATGCCTCGTGGCAGGAAATACCATCCTGCGCCGTAGTATTTCCGCCGATACAGGTCCGTACAATAAAAAACAGGGCTGCCCCCATCGGAACAACCCTGTTTTCTATTCAATCACCTGTCCCGCCCCGCCTTTGATGGCCGGGCAGGGGAAGCAGGATCAATCAGTCAACCGACAGCGCAGCCGCTTCGGGGCCTTTCTGGCCTTCGACAACCTGCACGTTCGCCGTCTGGCCTTCCGTCAGGCTGGACAGGCCCGAACGTTCCAGCGCGGAAGCATGAACGAAAATGTCCTTGCCGCCGTTTTCCGGGGTGATGAAGCCGAAGCCCTTCGTGGCGTTGTACCACTTGACCGTGCCGCGCATGTCCTGCGCATGCGACAGGTCGGGAGCCGGACGACCGGAACGCGAGAAGCCGCCACGGGGACCGGCTGCCGACGCACCGAAGCCACCGCCACGGGGGCGTTCCGGCTGCGCGGTGCTTTCGTCCACCGAAAGGACGGCTGCCACCTGGCGACCCTTGGGGCCCTGGCCAATCTGGACCACCAGCGTCGTGCCCGGCGCAACCGTGGCGTGCCCGGTCGGGTTCAGGGCGTTGGCGTGCAGGAACACGTCACCCGATCCGTCGGACAGCTCCACGAAGCCGAAGCCCTTTTCGCTGTTGAACCACTTTACAGTGGCGCTGATCTCCGGGCCGGATGCGACGATCTGGGGACCACCACCTCCGCCACCGAAGGAGCGACGCGGCGGCGGGGCGCTGCTGCTGCGATCACCAAATGAAGGCGACGACATGAAATCATCGTCAAATCCGCCGCGGCGCGGGGAGCGGGAGCTGCGGTCGGTCCTGTTACTTCTCAACGGTCGTAATCCCGAGGTCTAGGTGGCGGAAATCCCCCTTGGGGGGACACCACCGAATGAAAGCACGTTTGCAGAATAGAGACTGGTCTGCTGCCGTTCACCGTGGTTTAGGCGGTCTGGCTCAGGAAAACATCCTCTGTCCTGCGGTGACCCTAGCATAAATCGCATCGGCATCAACAACACCAAAGCATATTCCCGCCCCGGGTTGCACAGGAATTTTCACTTGTGAACTCTTTTGTGAGGGAAGAGCGGTAAAATTACGGATGCAGAAAGAGGCAAAGGGAATCCCGCAATGATCCTTGCATTTCGTCAGTATACGCACATTATTGGGCCCGGTTGTCATTCCCACGCCTTCCGCGCTTACAAGAAAGCGAACAATGTCTGATACATCGCCCCGCCGACCCGGTCGTGGTCGACCACCCAAGACTGCCCGTGCCCCGGAAGGCACACGTGCAATGCTGGTGCGCGCCGGGGTCGTGCTGCTGACGGAAAAAGGGTTCTCGGCCACCTGCGTGGATGACGTGCTGAATGCCACTGGCATCTCAAAGGGTTCATTTTACTACTGTTTCAGCAGCAAGGAAGATTTTGGCCGCGCACTGATCGAAAGCTACGCCACCTATTTCAATGAAAAACTTGACCGCTGGCTGACAGATCAGGCTGTAGCACCGCTCCAGCGCCTTCTCAATTTCATGCGCGAGGCAAAGACGGGCATGCAGCGTCACGCCTTCCGGCGTGGATGCCTGATCGGCAATCTCGGTCAGGAGATCGACATCCTGCCCGATTCGTTCAATGTGATGCTGCGCACGATTCTGCATGGATGGGAACGCCGCGTGACGGACTGCCTGCTGGCCACCTGCAACCCGGTGCCCACCGCCGCGCAGGAAACACTATGCAGCCGTCTTTCACGTTATTTCTGGATTGGGTGGGAAGGGGCCGTTCTGCGCGCGCGTATGGAACATGGGCCGGAATCCCTCGACCTGTTCGCGACCTTCTATCTGGCGCAGGCGGCAGTGGAACTGGGCGTGCCCTCACCATTATCGGTCAACACCCCTGCTACCCCGCGCGGATCGCACGCACAGCCTGTCCGCGCGAAAACAGGTCAAGCAGCAGGCTGACCGCAGGTATCCGGGCGCGCATTGCGGGCGGCGCCCGGTCGGGCGGGGTATCCACAAGACGCCGGGCGTCCTGCGCGGCAAGACGCAGCAGCATATCGACATGCAGCGGGCTGGCCAGACGCAGGTCAGGCAGACCGGATTGTCGCCGTCCGGTCAGGTCACCACCGCCACGCAGGCGGAAATCCTCGTCAGCAATAAGGAAACCGTCATCCGTTTCGCGCAACAACGCCAGCCTGCGCCGCGCGGTCTGGCCCAGCGCATTGTCATGCAGCAGCAGACAGTACGATTCGGCATGTCCACGCCCCACGCGCCCGCGCAACTGATGGAGCTGGGCCAGCCCGAAACGCTCGGCATGTTCGATGATCATGACCGTCGCGTCGGGGATATCCACCCCCACCTCAATCACTGTGGTCGCCACCAGAATGCGCGTGCCGCCCGCAGCGAAATCGGCAATGGCCTGTTCCCGCACCGTAATATCCTGCTGACCATGCGCCAGACCGACCTTATCCGCTCCAAAATGCGCGGCCAGCGCCGCATGCCGTGCCTCAGCGGCGGCAATGTCGCTGGTCTCACTTTCACTGACCAGGGGACAGACCCAGAAAATACGTGCCCCCCGCGCCATGGCCCGCTCCATGCCCACCAGCAGATCTCCCATGGCGGACAGCGTGTGCAGTGATGTGCGGACCGGCTTGCGCCCCGCGGGCTTCACATCCAGTCGGCTGACCATCATGTCGCCCCATTGGGTTAGCAGAAGGCTGCGGGGGATGGGGGTCGCGGTCATGACCAGCACATCGGTCTGGGGGCCTTTTTCCCCCAGCATGGCACGCTGCTCCACGCCAAAACGGTGCTGTTCATCAATCACCGCCAGCGCGAGGTCAGCAAATACCACACTGTCCTGAAACAGGGCGTGCGTGCCGATCACCAGCCGTGCCGTGCCATCGGCTATCCTTGCCAGTGCCTCACGCCGGGCCTTGCCCTTCACGCTCCCGCTCAGGAACGCGACGGGCACGGGGGAGAGGCGGGTAAAGGTTGCCAGATGCTGACGCGCCAGAATTTCAGTGGGCGCCATGAGAGCCGCCTGATGGCCCGCTTCCACCGCGCCCAACATGGCCATGAGCGCCACCAGCGTCTTGCCCGCGCCGACATCACCCTGCAACAGGCGCGTCATCTGCCGGGGCTGCGCAAGGTCGGCGTCGATTTCCGCCAGTGCACGAATCTGCGCGACCGTGGGTTCATGACCGAAACGCGACAGGGCAACGCCACGCAGGCTGCCATCGGCCACGATGGCCCGCCCCGGTCGCAGGCGGTTCTGCCTGCGGGCCTGCGCCATGGAAACCTGCTGGGCCAGCAGGTCATCACAGGCAAGACGGGCGCGGGCGCGTTCGGCTGCGGCCACCAGCGCATCGCCCTCCAGCAGGTCAGGAAAGTCACAGGGCCGGTGCAGCGTGCGCAGGGCCTGCTCGAATCCCGGCCACTGGCGCTGCTTCATCACGCTGGCGTCCTGCCATTCGGGCAGGTCAGGAAAAATATCGAATGCGGCCCTGATCGCGTTGCGCACCTGCCGGGGGAACAGTCCGGCCGTCAGCGGCCAGACCGGGTCAAGCAGCGGTATCTCACCCATCCGTTCGGCAGGGACCAGATAATCCGGATGCGTCATGTTCAGCCGGTCGCCAAAACGCTCCAGCGTGCCCGACACGCATATGTCCTGTCCGGCCTCCAGACCACGGGCCTGATAGGGGGAGAAAAACACCAGTTCGGCATCCGCGGTGCCGTCACTCACCACCACCCGCCATGGCCGCTTGCCCCGTCCCCCGCCAGACGACGGCGGCACCACGCGCGCAATCGTGACATGCAATGTGCAGATACGCCCTATCTCCGCCTGACGCAGGTTGGGGCGGTAGCGCCTGTCCACGACTGACTCAGGCAGATGGAACAGCAGGTCGATCACCCGCCCGCCGCCCGCCGCCCGCGCCAGCAGCTTTGCCGTGGCGGGCCTGACGCCACCCAGCGTTTCCACGCCAGCCAGCAGCGGGGCAAGAAGGGAAGGGGCGGACTGGGTGGTGGTATCAGGCACGCGGTGGTTCATCCTGCGGGGCGGAACATGTCATACGGGCTGACAGATGCCCGCGTGACGGCTATAGGACACCTGCGTTACGGAACAAAACACAACCATTTACGGGGTGGAACGCAATGGAAGCCAGAACGCCTGATCTCTCGCGTCTCGATACACGACGCCGGAAGATATATTATCGTGCCACACATCGCGGTACCCATGAAACCGACGTGCTGATCGGCGGGTTCGTCGCCCCCCGGCTCGAAGCCATGACGGATGCGCAGCTTGACGCGCTGGAAGCCGTAATGGACCTGCCCGACGCCGACCTTGCCGACTGGCTGAGCGGTCGCCGCCCGGTACCGGCGGAAGTGAACACCCCCATGATGCGTGAAATCATGGCCGATGCCACCGATCCCGAACGTCTGGCCGCGATCCGGGGCGGAAAATGAACCAGACGGCAGGATTCTCGCTGGCACCCGGCGCACCGGTGCCCGTGTGGGGCGTACCCGACGGGTATGATGCCTTCCTGCTGGCCCGTCGGCTGAATGAGCATGACGGGCCTGTGCTGCATGTCTGCCGTGACGATGCTGGCATGGCCCGGATCGCGGACCTGCTGGCCTTTGTCGCGCCCAAGGCGGAAATCCTGCGTTTTCCGGGCTGGGACTGCCTGCCGTATGACCGTGTCTCCCCCAATCCCGCCATCATTGCGGAGCGGGTGGCGACACTCACCCGCCTGCTGGAAAAGGCGACCGCCCCACGCATCGTCCTGACCACGGTGGGTGGACTGGTCCAGCGCGTTGCCCCCCGCGCAGCCTTCGCGGGGCAGTCCATCACCATCAGGACAGGCGAGAGCCTTGATGCGCCGTTCCTCATGGAACTGCTTATAGCCCATGGCTACAACCGCACCGATACGGTGATGGAGCAGGGCGAGTTCGCCACACGTGGCGGCATTTTTGATATTTTCCCGGCTGGCGAAGCCGAACCGGTCCGTCTGGACCTGTTTGGTGACGAGGTGGAGAATATCCGCCGGTTCGATCCCGGCACCCAGCGCTCGACCGCAAAGATCGACAGCCTGACCATGCGGCCCGTGGCGGATTTCAGCCTCGATCCCGCCTCCATTTCGCGCTTCCGCACCGGGTGGCGCGACCTGTTCGGTCCGGCTGCCGCGTCCGACCCGCTATACCAGCATATTTCCGAAGGGCGGCGGCATGCGGGCATGGAGCACTGGCTGCCGCTGTTCCATGAACAGATGGAAACGGTCGTGGATTACATGCCCGGCGTTTCCATCTCGCTGGCCAATCAGGCGGAAGAGGTGCTTGCCGCGCGCCTTGAAATGATCGCCGATCATTACGACGCCCGCAGGCAGCCCACGCGGGAAGGGGAAGTGCCCTACCGCCCGTTGCCGCCACACCTCATGTATCTCGACCGCAAGGGATGGGACGCCATGATCACCGGCCGGAAGGCCGTCGTGTTCATGCCCTTCGCCCAGCCCGATGGCGCGCCCGGCATGGATGCGGGCGGCAGGCCCGGCCAGATGTTCGCCAAGACCGTAACGGACGGGCGCGAAAACGTCTTCCCCATGCTGCATGCACGGGTGGAGGAATGGGCGCAGACCGGTCGCCGCGCCTATGTCACGGCATGGAGCCGCGGGTCGTGTGAACGCATTGGCGTGCTCCTGCGCGAATACCGCCTGCCGGTGCAGACTTTCGCAACGTGGGCCGACGCACAGAAACTGCGCCCCGGTACTGTGGGACTGCTTACGCTGGGGCTGGAACGCGGGTTCGTGGCCGATAACGTGGCTTTCGTATCCGAACAGGACCTGCTGGGAGAGCGGATTTCCCGCCCCCCACGCCGCCGAAAGAAAGCTGACCAGTTCATATCCGAGGCATCGGAGATTGCCGAAGGCGACCTGATCGTCCATCAGGATTACGGCATTGGCCGCTATGACGGGCTTGAGACGATCGGCGTCGGCACGGCACCGCATGACTGCCTGCGCCTGATCTATGACGGCAATGAAAAACTGTTCCTGCCAGTCGAAAATATCGAGCTTCTCAGCCGTTTTGGCTCGGATCAGGCCCATGTGGCGCTGGACAGGCTGGGGGGCGTGTCGTGGCAGTCGCGCAAGGCCAAGATGAAGCAGCGCATCCGCGACATGGCGGGCGAACTGATCCGCACCGCCGCCGCCCGTGCGCTGCGTGAGGCCCCGGCACTTACCCCCGAAGACGGGATGTGGGATGAATTCTGCGCCCGTTTCCCCTTTGTCGAGACCGAAGACCAGTCCCGCGCCATAGCCGACGTGCTGGATGATATGGCATCGGGCAAGCCGATGGACCGGCTGGTATGCGGTGATGTGGGTTTCGGCAAGACCGAAGTCGCCCTGCGCGCGGCCTTTGTCGCCGCCATGTCGGGCGCGCAGGTGGCGGTTGTGGTACCGACCACATTGCTGGCCCGCCAGCATTACCGCACGTTCTCCGCCCGCTTTGCCGGGCTGCCGGTCAAGGTCGCCCAGCTTTCGCGCATGGTCACGGCCAAGGAAGCGACCGCCGTACGCAAGGGGCTGACCGATGGCACGGTCAATATCGTGATCGGCACGCATGCCCTGCTGGCCAAGACGGTCAAATTCGCTGATCTCGGCCTGCTGATCGTGGATGAAGAACAGCATTTTGGCGTCGCGCATAAGGAAAAGCTCAAGGCCCTGCGCGAAGACGTGCATGTCCTGACCCTGTCGGCCACGCCGCTGCCACGCACCCTGCAGCTTGCCCTGACGGGCGTGCGGGAAATGAGCCTGATCGCCACCCCGCCAACCGACCGTCTGGCGGTGCGTACCTTCATCATGCCCTTCGACAGCGTGGTGATCCGCGAGGCGATCCAGCGCGAGCGCTTCCGTGGGGGGCAGGTCTTCTGCGTCGTGCCGCGTATCGAGGATCTGGACCGCATGGCGGCGCGCCTGGCCGAAATCGTGCCTGATGCGCGTCTGGTGCAGGCCCATGGCCGCCTGACGCCCACCGAACTGGAACGGGTCATGACCGAGTTCAGTGACGGCAAATACGACATCCTGCTATCCACCAATATCGTGGAAAGCGGGCTGGACATGCCTGCGGTCAACACGCTTATCATCCATCGTGCCGATATGTTCGGCCTTGGGCAGCTTTACCAGCTTCGGGGCCGCGTGGGACGTGGCAAGCAGCGTGGCTATGCCTATCTGACGTGGCCACAGACGCATGTGCTGTCCGCTGCGGCGCAGAAACGGCTGGAGGTGATGCAGACACTCGATACGCTGGGCGCAGGCTTTACGCTGGCTTCCCACGATCTGGACCTGCGCGGTGCGGGCAACCTGCTGGGCGACGAGCAGTCGGGCCATATCCGCGAAGTGGGCATCGAACTCTACCAGCAGATGCTTGAAGACGCAGTAGCCGACCTGCGCACCGAAAAGGGACGCCGCAAGCTGCAGGACCGCGACTGGACACCCAACATCATCCTTGGCCTGCCGGTGCTTATCCCGGACACCTATGTCACCGACCTGCCGGTAAGGCTCGGGCTTTATCGCCGCATTGCCGCACTGGCCAATGATGCCGAAGTCGAGGCGATGGAAGCGGAACTGGTGGATCGCTTCGGCACGCTGCCTGATGAGGTCCGCAACCTGCTGGATGTCGTGACGCTCAAGCGCATGTGCCGCGAGGCCGGGGTGGAGCGCGTCGAAGCCGGACCCAAGGGCATGGTCGTGCAGTTCCGGGGCAATACCTTTATCAACCCGGCGGGGCTGGTAACGTGGATTGCAAAGCAGAAAGAAGCCAATGTCCGCCTGCGGCCCGACCACAAGCTGGCCATCATACGCGAAATGACCAATGCCCAGCGGATTACGCAGGCCCGCAAGGTATTGGGGGCATTGGTCACGCTGGCGCGGGAAGATGCAAACGTCACGGCATAGGCATCTGTATAACCACATGACCGGGGCCAGTATGCCCCGGTCATGTGGTCAGGGCAGGGGACGGTGATTGCCCGACAGGGTCATCAGGTGCAGGGCATCATCCGACCATAACGGCCCCTCCGCGCTTACGGATTACGGGAAGGGCGGGCCGCCTTACTTCCTCAAAAATCACGGCGCTTAGAGGCTGTTTGCAAAGCCTGTCGGGAAATACCCAGAAATCATAAGGTCATCTTTGGCGAAGCTTTTTTCAAAAAGCTTCAGAAGATGTTGCCTTTCTGAACAAAGGCAACATCCAAGAACGTTTCCTGTTTTTTATAAAAGATTTCTTTTCAAACAATCCATTAGTGAATCGGCAGCGGAATATGATTCACGGTCATGACGCCGCCTTCCCAGCTTACGTCCCACGAGGTACCGCCATTATCGGAATGGTGACCGAACAGCTTGGCGAGGATAAGGGCGGCACTGGCACGGGTCTGACCCGCATTGCGCAGGGTGTCGATTACAGCATCAAGGTTCTGCACCAGTATATGACCGGTAGCGGATGATGCATCCGTATGGCCGGTCAGGTTGGCCTCCCCATTACCGCTGATCTGCATGGCGCCACGCTGGGCTGACAGGGACGAGACACGCAGCGGCACCATCACATTTTCCGGCGGATGCCCCGTAATGGCTGCGGCAAGTTCCACCAGCGAACCGCTGGGCACGGCAGCATTGGCGCTGGCCTGCTGCGGCAGGGCACTGGCCAGAAGCGTGTTGTGTGAACCTGTTATGCCGATTCCCTGCGTTTCCAGTGTCAGGGTCGCAGGCGCACTGGCGCTTTTTGCACCCACGAGATGCAGATGCGCACGGCGGAAGGACAGCTTCGTGTCCCCATTGGTCAGCAATCCACCCTGCCATGTCAGATCATAACTGCCACCTGCGCGCAGCCCGTCCATGATCGGGGCCGCAGCAGACGCAAAGTAATCCTGCGCACAGCCATCGGAATGATGGCCCGTCATGGTGGCAAGCAGGACGAGGGAGGCAACATCCTCCATATCCCGCAGGGCCTGCTGACCCATGCCCGTTCCACTGGCCGCAATATCGGTTGCATGGAATGTCTGGTTCGGCCTGCCTGCCAGTGCGAGGTCATAGCCGTGTCCGGCAAGGACACTGTTCCCATGTGGCTGGGTGGCGGCTACCTGTACTCTGGCGCAGGTATCGGGCAGGGCAGTCGCCCCTGCGTGCCCCATGCAGGACAGGGCAGCGAGGACGGTGGTTATGAGCAATTTCTTCATTTGCGTGACACGTTGGCGTGATTACGCTCCGGATGCAATCGGCCGTGGTATTTCGGTCGCATGATACTTCATACTGAACGGACTGCCCATGCTGCGCAGGCTTGATTCCTTCCTGCTGTGCCTGCTGGGCACTGTAGGGCTCGCCACCGTGCTGCCATGCCGGGGCGCAGGCGTTAGCGTGTTCAATATCCTTGCCATTGGCATGATTGCGAACATGTTTTTCCTGCAGGGCGCGCGTCTGTCGCGTCGGGCCGTGGCGGAAGGGATAACCAACTGGCGCATCCATCTTGCCATCCTGCTATGCACATTTTTCATGTTTCCCCTGCTGGGCATGATGCTGCATGCGCTGCTGCCGGGCATGCTGGACAGCGCGATGTGGACGGGTGTGCTGTTCCTGTGCTGCCTGCCTTCGACGGTGCAGTCCTCCATCGCGTTTACCTCCATCGCACGGGGCAATGTGGCGGCGGCAATCTGTTCGGCGACGCTGTCGAACATACTGGGCATATTTCTGGCGCCGCTTCTGGTGGGTATCCTGTTCAGCCGTCATGCCGCTGGTGGCGGGGGCAACATCCTGCCCATCGTCGGGCAACTGCTGCTTCCCTTCATCGCGGGCCAGATCGCACAGCCATGGATCGGGGGATGGGCGCAGCGGCATAAGAAGCTGCTCTCCTTTTCAGATCGGGGTTCAATTCTTGTGGTCGTATACACGGCGTTCAGCGAAGCCGTAACACAGGGGCTGTGGCACCGCCTGCCGCCCGCGCAGATCGGGCGCGTGGCACTGGTGGACATGGCGATTCTGGCCGTTGCCCTGGGGCTGACCCATCTGCTGGCGCGGCTCAGCGGTTTTGGCTATCGCGACCGGATCGCCATTCTGTTCTGCGGGTCCAAGAAGTCGCTGGCATCCGGCGTGCCGATCGCAAGCGTGCTGTTCGCACCCACGGATATCGGGCTGATTGTCATGCCACTTATGGTCTATCACCAGATCCAGCTATTCGTATGCGCGACCCTTGCACGGCGTTTTGGTGAACGCGCGGAAGACTGAATGCATCCGCGCATGGCATAAACCGGTCTCTCCCTCTCGCATGCAGCGACGCGGCCCGGTATGTAGGCACGCCATATATCGCCCACGGGCACACAACTGCATGAATGGTTGAGAAAGATGACAGGACTGGATCCGGACAACTGGGACACATTACGCAGCCTGGGCCACCAGATGGTGGACGACATGATCGACCGCCTGTCCACGCTGCGCGAACGCCCCGTCTGGCAACCCATGCCGCCCGCGCTGCGCCAGCAGCTACGCACCGGCCTGCCGCATGATCCCACCCCGCCCACGGAACTGTATGCCCGTTTCCGCGAGCTGGTGGAGCCCTATTCGACCGGCAATGTCCATCCCGGCTTCATGGGATGGGTGCATGGAGGCGGCACAGCGGTCGGCATGCTGTCCGAACTGCTGGTCGGGGGCCTGAACGCCAACTGCGGTGGCCGCGACCATGCCCCGATCGAGGTGGAGCGCGAAGTGATCCGCTGGGCTGCCGAAATGTGCGGCTTCCCCGCTGAAACATCCGGCCTGCTGGTGACGGGTTCTTCGATGGCAAACATGATCGCCGTCATAACCGCCAGCCGCGCCGTGCCCGACGGGCTGAAAATGCGCGCCGAAGGTGTCGGAACCCGCAAACTGGTCGGATATGCGGCTGCAACCGCACATGGCTGCATCGCACGCGCGTTCGACCTGACGGGACTGGGTACGGACAGCCTGCGCGTGATCCCGGTTGATGGTGAAAACCGTATGGTACTGGCAGAACTGGAACGTGCCATCGCACGCGACCGTGCGGCCGGTCTGGAACCGTTCATGGTGATCGGCACGGCGGGCACGGTGGATACCGGCGCGATCGACGATCTGGACGCGCTGGCGGATATTGCCCGGCGGGAAGACATCTGGTTCCATGTGGATGGCGCGTTTGGTGCGCTGGCGATGCTGTCGGACACGCTGCGGCCCATGCTGCGCGGGCTGGAGCGGGCCGACAGCGTGGCCTTCGATTTCCATAAATGGGCACAGGTTCAGTACGACGCGGGCTGTATCCTTGTGCGCAGGCCCGGCGCACAGGCGGCGGCCTTCGCGCAGTCGCGCGCCTACCTTGCACGCGAAGATCGTGGCCTTGCCACCAATGCGCCCTGGTACTGCGACCTTGGCCCCGACCTGTCACGCGGGTTCCGGGCGCTTAAAGTATGGATGACGCTGGGCACCTATGGCGCGGATGGCATGGGGCGGATGATCGCCAACTGCTGTGCCATCGCCACGCATCTGGCCCGCCGGGTCGAAGCCAGTCCCCGGCTGGAACTGCTGGCCCCGGTAACGCTGAATATCGTGTGCTTCCGCATACTGGCGCCCGTGGACGATCTGGATTTCTTCAACGGGGAAGTGGTGAAGGACCTGCACGAAAGCGGGATCGCAGCCCCTTCCACCACCATCATCAATGGGACGAAGGCGGTGCGCGCGGCCATCGTCAATCACCGCACGACCAATGCGGATGTCGATCGCATGCTTGAGGCCCTGCTGGAACTGGCCGACCGCAGGCTGGCGGCTGCCTGAACCACTCCTGCCCCGCTTCGGTACTGAAGCGGGGCAGGGCGCTCAGCCGCCGCGACGGTGCCGAGACACCAGTTCTTCGCCAAACAGTTCGGAGAGCTTTTTCATCATCGTGCCCCCCAGTTCCTCGGGATCGGTAATGGTGACGGCCTTGCGATAATAGCGTGTCACATCGTGGCCAATACCAATGGCCAGCAGTTCCGTAGTGGTACGGGTTTCAATATGGGCGATCACTTCGCGCAGGTGGTTTTCAAGGTAGGAACCCTGATTGACCGATAGCGTGCTGTCATCAACCGGCGCACCATCGGAAATCACCATAAGGATGCGCCGTGCCTCGGCACGCGAGGCAAGCCGCCGCTGCGCCCACAGCAGGGCCTCGCCATCGATGTTTTCCTTCAGCAGCCCTTCGCGCAGCATCAGCCCCAGATTGCGCCGCGCACGCCGCCACGGCATGTCCGCAGCCTTGTAAATGATGTGCCGCAGGTCATTCAGTCGACCGGGATTGGCAGGTTTGCCCGCCTGTACCCATGCCTCGCGGCTTTTGCCGCCCTTCCATGCGCGGGTGGTAAAGCCCAGCACTTCCACCTTGACTGCGCAGCGTTCAAGGGTGCGGGCCAGAATATCGCCACACATGGCCGCGACCGAAATGGGGCGTCCACGCATGGAACCGGAATTGTCGATCAGAAGGGTCACGACCGTATCGCGGAAATCCGTGTCACGCTCACGCTTGTAGGAAAGCGAAAGCATGGGATTGACCACCACGCGCGACAGTCGCCCTGCGTCCAGTATGCCTTCTTCCAGATCGAATTCCCACGCCCGCGTCTGCTGCGCCATAAGCTTGCGCTGCAGGCGGTTGGCCAGCTTGGAGACAACACCCTGCATGCTGACAAGCTGCTGATCCAGCGTCTGGCGCAGGCGGAACAGTTCCTCCGGATCGCACAGGTCCTCGGCGGCGATTTCCTCATCATAGGCTGTGGTGAAGGCATGATAGGCAGGAGAAACCTCATCCTCCGTCTCTTCCTCGCCCGGTCCACCTGCTTCTTCCGACCCGCTGGCCGATCCGCCCTGTTCACCTTCTTCGGGTTCATCATCGCCCGCACCGGTGCCCTGTGACATCTGCATGGGCTGGGCGTTGTCATCTTCCTCCGGGCCGTCTTCCTGCGGCTCGGGGGTAACGTCGTCGGTCTGTTCCTCATCCTCGGCGCTGGCGTTTTCGGCTTCGGCCGCGCCATCATCCGCAGGTTCTTCTGGGGTGACTTCCTGCTCCAGCAGATCACAGGCCATAAGCAGCCTGCGCGCCGCCTGGGCGAAATCCTTCTGGCTTTCCTGCCGTGACGCCATTTCGTCCAATGCGCGGCGGGCGGCAGGCGACAGGGTTTCCTGCCAGCGATTCATAAGGGCCTGCATGGACGGCGGTACCGGATGGCCGGACATGCGCGCACGCGCCAGCAGTCCCAGCGCAAACGGTGTTGGCAGCTTCGTGGCGTCGTTCAGACGGTCCAGCCCCATATCGGCGCATTCCTGCACCACACGGGCATCCAGATTTGCGGCAACACCCGCCATATGCCGCGCGCCAAGACTTTCCACCCGCGCCTGTTCCAGCACGTCATAGACCTCACGCGCCTCACCGGCGGGGGGCCGCACACTGTCATGCAGGGGCACATCATGGTGGCGCAGACGCAGGGCGGCGGCATCTGCGGCACCACGCATGCGCGTGACCTCCGCATCCGTCATGCGTCGGGATGGATGGGGCAGGCGGACATGGGTGCCGGTAACAGAAACCCCCGATGGCACCGGGCCATTCAGGAACGAGACCTCCGTCTGGGCCTGTCCGCCCAGCGCACGTACGGTGCCTACCGTCGCGCGCCGGAAGCTCTCGGCCGCACGGGCTTCTTTCTCGGCCTCGGATGAGGCGTTTTTTGTCCTGTTATCACGCATGCCTGGCCTGCCCTGTATCATCAGCCCCGGGGCGCCAGCGGACTGGCGTTAAAGCAGCGCTGGTAATATTCCGCCACCGTCGGGCGTTCCGCCTCGTCGCACTTGTTGAGGAAGGTAACGCGGAAGGCAAACGCAAGATCATTGAAAATACGGAAGTTTTCAGCCCAGCTAATGACCGTGCGCGGTGACATGACGGTGGAAATATCCCCCGCGATAAAGCCCGAACGCGTCAGGTCCGCCAGTGCAACCATGCTTTCAACCCGTTTGCGCCCGGCTTCGTCCTTTTTCGGGTCGATACCCATTTTCGCCAGCACGATGGCCGTTTCCTGCGCGTGCGGCAGGTAGTTCAGGGTGGTCACGATGTTCCAGCGGTCCATCTGGCCCTGATTGATCTGCTGCGTGCCGTGATACAGTCCCGTGGTGTCGCCCAGACCGACCGTATTCGCCGTGGCGAACAGGCGGAAGAAGGGATGGGGACGGATCACGCGGTTCTGGTCCAGCAGGGTCAGATGGCCCTCGACTTCCAGTACGCGCTGGATCACGAACATGACATCGGGCCTGCCCGCGTCATATTCATCGAATACCAGCGCGCAGGGATTCTGCAGGCCCCACGGCAGCAGGCCTTCCCGAAACTCGGTAATCTGCTTGCCATCCTTCAGCACGATCGCGTCCTTGCCGATCAGGTCGATGCGCGAGATGTGGCTGTCGAGGTTGATGCGTACGCTGGGCCAGTTCAGACGGGCCGCCACCTGCTCGATATGCGATGACTTACCGGTACCGTGATAGCCCTGGACCATCACACGGCGGTTGAAGGCAAATCCTGCGAGGATGGCCAGCGTGGTGTCGTGATCGAATTTGTACGAAGGGTCGATGTCGGGCACATGGTCGGTCCGGACCGAGAATGCCGGGACCTTCATATCGCTGTCTATGCCGAACACATCCCGCGCCGAAACGACAAGATCGGGGGCGGAAACAGCCGAGATGGCGGGAAGCGGCGTGCCCTGGGCGTCCACTGCGGCAGTTGTCAGGTCTGCGGGTTCGTTCATCTGCTTTCTTGTCCGTCACTTCGTCTGTTGGGGGCCGCCATGGCGGCAGACCGGCATCCGGTCAGGTGAGTATAGGTGCATACGTAACAATCGGCCAGTGCGCGGGCATGGTCCCGACATATTACCGCTCAGGCGCTGCGGGCCATGTGGTCCCGGCCGGCGGTGGCGACCAGATGCGCGCGCACGGTGGTATAGGCAATGTTGATGCCCTTGAATCGTTCCTCCGCCTTGCGGTCGCCGCCATTGGCATCGGGGTGGTGCTGACGCGCCAGATCCTTGTAGCGGGTCTTCAGCTCCTCCATCGACACCGGCCAGCCAAGGTCCAGCACGCCCAGCGGATATTTGAGCGCATCGGGCGCCTCGGCGCGACGGTCTTCCTGCTGGCGGCGCGCGTGACTGCGCGCCCGGGCCTTCGCCGCCCCCTTGAGCAGGTCGAGGGGGTCCAGCACCTCCTCCTCGCTGAAGGCATGGGCGGCGTTGCCCTGACCCAGCTTCCACGAAGGACGGTTCCATGACGTATCGGCCCGGATATGCGCCTCGATCTGTCCTGGCGACATGCCGCGATAGAAATCCCAACGGGAATTGTACTCGCGCACGTGTTCAAGGCAGAACCAGAAATACGTGTTCAGCGCATCGCGCGAACGCGGGGCGCGGTATCCCGCGGGCTGGTCGCAGTCGTGCATGTCGCAGCACCGATCCGGCGCATCGGGATCGGGATCAAAGGCGCGGTGTCGGGTGTTCCTTCTCTTCATCATTGTCGTTATGTGCGCCTGTTCATGCTTCGTGCAAGGGCGAAGCTGTGCAATGTATGATCCCGCCATCTATGGAGCCGCCAATGGAACAGCATACAACCGGCCGGGCCGGACGGATCGAACGTATTATACGTGAACACCTCGCCCCCGTGGAACTGCGTATCCACGATGACAGCGCCCGGCACGCCCATCACGTCCATGTGCGCGACAATGGCGTGCAGGCAGGCGAAAGCCATTACAACGTCCTGATCGTCAGCCCCGCTTTCGCGGGCGTGAACCGCGTGGAGCGTTCCCGTCAGGTCCATGCGCTGCTGGCCGATGAATTCGCAGGCGGCATGCATGCCCTGTCCCTCGTGCTGCGCACGCCGGAAGAACAGGCGCGGGTGGCGGCGGCATGAAGCCGGCCTTTCCCTTCGCCACGCGGCGGCTGATGATGGGGGGGCTGCTGACCCTGCTGGCCGCCTGTGCCGGGGCACCCGCACGCCAGACCATGGACCAGCATGGCGAAATCGAACGGGTCGAAGCCTATCTCAACACGTCCCGCGGGTTGCAGGCCGGTTTCGTGCAGACATGGCCCGATGGGGGCAAGGGTCAGGGCGTGATGCGTTACGATCCGGGCCGCCTGCGTCTGGATTACACCACACCGGGGGCGATGAAGCTGGTCGCGGCTTCTGGCCATCTGCTGTTTGTGGACCATCGGCGCGATTCGGTCACGCGCATGTCGCTGGGGCGGCAGCCGCTGGGTCTGTTGCTGAACCAGCCGGTGCATCTGGGCGGCCAGATCGCGGTGACGGCCGTGCAGCATGGGGTCAACAGCCTTCAGGTCTCTCTTGCGCGCGCTGACAGCGAATCACAGGGAATCCTGACCCTCGGATTTTCCGATATTGGCGGAAAACTGTCGCTACTGGTCATTGAAATGACCGATGTGGAACGACAGCATATCCGCCTCGACCTGACCGATACCACCGTAAGCGGCCAGCCGTGGCCTGACACGCTGTTCACCCTCAGCCCCGATAACTGACCCCACGGCCCGGCACGCCTTATCCATGCGTGCCGGGGATGGGGCCGAAACATTCGGGCCATGTGGCGGCAAGCGCCGCATCAACCGCGTCCATGCTGACCTTACGGCCCAGCTTCGCAAGGCTGGTCACGCCATATTCGCTGATGCCACAGGGCACGATCCCGCCGAAATCGCTCAGGTCCGGGTCAACATTGATCGCGATTCCATGCCAGCTTACCCAGCGTGTGACGCGCACACCCAGGGCCGCGATCTTTTCTTCCCGCCCCGTGGCGGGGTCGACCACCCATACCCCGATACGGTCGGCACGCCGTTCTCCCACTACGTCAAATCGCCGCAGGGTGCGGATCAGCCACTCCTCCAGCGTATGCACGTAAGCCCGCAGGTCACGCGGGGGCGACATGCCATGCTGCGTGGCAAGGTCCAGCATGACATAGGCGACGCGCTGTCCCGGACCGTGATAGGTCCATTGCCCACCGCGTCCGGCGGAATAGGTGGGATAGCCACGAGGATTGAACAGGTCCGATTCCCGCGCCGACGTACCGGCGGTATAGGTTGGCGGATGCTCAAGCAGCCATACGCGCTCGGGCATCGTGCCCTCCCGGATTCCGCGGGCCTGTGCCTCCATTACCGCCAGCGCGGCGGGGTAGGGGACCAGATCTGGCGCCCTGTTCCATAAAAACTTGTTTTCAGTCATTGCCCGTTCGTCATCCATCGGTTATACGCCCCTTCATCGTCATGACGGTATCGCCCAGTCGATCATCGTTGTCACGTTGCGGCCATGGCGGAATGGTAGACGCGCAAGCTTGAGGTGCTTGTGGGGGCAACCCCGTGGAAGTTCGAGTCTTCTTGGCCGCACCATATTTTTCCAGAAAACTGATTAAAACGCGAACAGCTCCCGAACAGGGGGCTGCGTTCGTGCGTTCCCGCATGACGGAACGGACCTGACCGAGAACCGCGCGGCATGCGGGGCAGATGCGGGATAATGTCATAAAAAGGTCATATTATCTTCCGACACAAATCCTGTAGATACTTTCCATCCACAGACCGTTGCCGGACATGCGCAATGCAGGGCAGGGGTTACAAAAAATGTCCACCGGCACACAGTGCTGGCCTCACCCGGGAATCGTGATTTAAATCAGGTCTGGTCCTGCCCTTATATATATGGCCATGATAAAACACGCTATTTCATTGCCATCTGGCAACACGCCATTATTTGGTTCCACTATGGAAACCGACGCCTGCTTGGGCTGTTTGTAATTCGCACGTTGAGGTAGATAATTAGTGATTAAGCCCCTTAAAAAAGCTGTATTGCCGGTTGCCGGTCTTGGAACGCGCTTTCTGCCCGCAACGAAGTCGATGCCGAAGGAAATGCTTCCCGTCGTCGATCGTCCGCTGATCCAATACGCAATCGACGAAGCGCGCGAAGCGGGAATCGAGGAATTCTGCCTTGTTTCCAGCCGGGGCAAGGACTCCCTGATCGACTATTTCGATGTCGCCCCGGAACTGGAAGACGCACTGCGCGCACGCAACAAGACTTCCGCGCTGAAGGCGCTGGAAGCTACCCGCGTAACGCCGGGCAGCATGATATCCGTACGCCAGCAGGAGCCGCTGGGGCTCGGGCATGCGATCTGGTGCGCGCGTGAGTTCATCGGTAACGATCCGTTCGCCATCCTGCTGCCCGACGACATCGTGCAGAGCAGGACGTCATGCGTGGCGCAGTTGGCCGAGGTCTACAAGAAGACTGGCGGCAACGTGCTGGCCGTGACCGAAGTGCCGCGCGAACAGACCAGCAGCTACGGCATTCTGGACATTGGCGCGGATGACGGCACGCTGGTCGAGGTCAAGGGCCTGGTTGAAAAGCCCGACCCGAAGGACGCGCCATCCAACCTGTCCGTCATCGGGCGGTATGTGCTGACGGCGGACGTGCTGGTCCACCTCGCCAAGCAGGAAAAGGGCGCGGGCGGCGAAATCCAGCTTACGGACGCCATGGCCAAGACCATCGGCCACGTGCCCTTCCACGGTTACCGTTACGAAGGCAAGCGGTTCGACTGTGGCAGCAAGATCGGTTTCCTCGAGGCCCAGATCGCCTTCGCACTGGAGCGGGAAGACCTCGGTTCTGATGTCCGGAATTTCCTGAAGAAGTACACATGACTTTTTCCCATAAATTCGACCCGACCAGCCTGCGTGAATACGACATCCGCGGGATTGTCGGCAGGACCCTGAAACCGGAAGACGCCTATGCGATCGGCCGTACGTTCGGCAGCATGGTGGCGAAGAATGGCGGTCGTACCGTCGCCATCGGTTACGACGGCCGCCTGTCATCCCCTTCGCTGGAGCGTGCTCTGGTCGATGGTGCCATGGCGGCGGGGATGGAGGTGCTGCGTGTTGGCTGCGGCCCGACACCCATGCTGTATTTCGCATCCGCCGAACTGAAGGCGGATGGGGCGGTCATGGTCACGGGCAGCCATAATCCGCCGGACTATAACGGCTTCAAGATGATGCTCGCCAACAAGCCGTTCTTTGGCGATCAGATCCGTGAACTGGGCCGTCTTGCCGCAGCGGGCGAGGCGGGACCGGAAAAGCCCGGTACGACACGGGATGTGGATGTAAAATCCGCCTATGTCGAACGCCTGATGAAGGACTGGGACGGCGCGGACCGCGCGCTCAGGATCGTATGGGATAACGGCAACAGCGCCGCGGGCGAAATCCTGTCGCTGCTGGTGAAGAAGCTGCCCGGCACGCACCGCGTGCTCAATGCTGAAATCGACGGCAGCTTTCCCGCCCATCACCCGGACCCGACGGTCGCCAGCAACCTTCAGCAGTTGATTGCCGCCGTGAAGGAAGACGAGGCGGATCTTGGCATTGCGTTTGATGGCGATGCCGACCGCATTGGCGTGGTGGACAATACCGGGGCAATCCTGTGGGGCGACCAGCTTCTGGTGGTGCTTGCGCGCGACGTGCTGCGTGACCATCCGGGTGCTACGGTCATTGCCGACATCAAGGCCAGTCAGGTCCTGTTTGACGAAATCGGTCGCGCAGGCGGCCAGCCGATGATGTGGAAAACAGGTCATTCCCTGATCAAGACCAAGATGGCGGAAACCGGCTCCCCGCTGGCGGGCGAAATGTCGGGCCATATTTTCTTTGCCGATAAATGGTACGGGTTTGACGACGCGCTTTACGCTTCCGTCCGTCTGCTGGGTATCGTCTCGCGCCTGACGGGTCCGCTGTCTGACGTGCGGCTGGCGCTGCCGGCTACCATCTCCACCCCGGAACTGCGTTTTGACTGCGCCGATACCCGCAAGTTCGATGTGATTACCGAAGTTGCAGCCCGACTGGAAAAAAGTGGGGCGACGGTATCGCGCATTGATGGCGTACGCGTGACCACGCCCGATGGCTGGTGGCTGCTGCGCGCATCCAACACGCAGGCCGTCCTTGTCGCCCGGGCGGAAGGCAGCACGCATGAGGCACTGGACCGGCTGAAGGCGGAACTGGCCAGCCAGCTTGAACTGTCGGGCATTCACGCACCGGACTTTTCTGGCGAAAACGCAGGCCACTGACCCACGCCCTGACGTGCCGCCTTATTTGCGGCCCGGACCTGTTCCGGGCCGTTTTTTTGTTGAATGCCTGCGAAGGGGGTTTAATAAGCTCCCAACCGGTCCGATATGCCCGCAAGGACCCCATGCAGGACTATTGAGCATAATGGCGACTATTCCTTTCCGATCATTTCTTGTGCCGGGGCAACTGGTCAGCCATCCCGACCACCCGGAATGGGGTGAAGGTCAGGTCCAGTCCGCCATTGGCAAGCGGGTTACGGTCATGTTCCCGCATGCTGGCAAGGTGGCTGTCGATGCCACCGTCGTACAACTGAATGTCCTGTCATAATGGATGGCAGCATGAACATGGCACCGATGCCGGATGCCTATGGCCGCCTGCTGACCTATCTGCGCGTATCGGTTACCGACCGGTGCGATATGCGCTGCATATACTGCATGGCGGAAGACATGACCTTCCTGCCCAAAGCTGAAATCCTGTCCTTTACGGAACTGGAACGCCTGTGCGGCGCGTTTATCCGCCATGGCGTGCGCAGGCTGCGGATAACGGGGGGCGAGCCGCTGGTCCGGCGGGATGTGATATCCTTTTTCCGCGCCATGGGGGGATGGCTGAACCGTCCTGATGGGCTGGCGGGACTGGACGAACTGACGCTTACGACCAATGCAAGCCGACTTGCAGACTATGCTGACGAACTTCGGGCCTGTGGGGTCCGCCGTATCAATGTCAGCCTCGATTCCCTTGATCCCGGGCGCTTCGCCCGCATAACACGACGGGGCAACCTGACACGCACGCTCGAAGGTATCCGGGCCGCGCGTGAAGCGGGCCTTGCCATACGCATCAATACGGTTGCGATGGCGGGACTGAACGAAGATGAATTCGATACGCTGATCGCTTGGTGTGGTGAAATCGGGGCCGATCTGTGCCTGATCGAAACCATGCCAATGGGTGAGACCGGGGACGACCGGACCGACCGTTATCTGCCCCTGCTGGATGTCAGGCGCGATCTGGCCCAACGATGGACGCTGGAGCCGGTCGGCTTCCGCACCGGCGGCCCCGCGCGCTATGCCCGCATTGCCGAGACCGGGCGCAGGATCGGCTTCATAACACCCATGACCCATAATTTCTGTGAAAGCTGCAACCGGGTCCGGCTGTCCTGCACCGGCAGGCTGTATACCTGCCTGGGCCATGAAGGATCGACCGACCTGCGTGCGCCCCTACGCGAGGGGGCGGATGATTCGGCAATGATGGACCACGTCCGTGCCGCCATCCTGCGCAAGCCGCGCGGCCATGATTTCCTGATCGGGCGTAGCGCGGATGACCCGGCGCGCGTCACACGCCACATGAGTGTGACGGGCGGCTGAAAGCGGTCTGCCATGCTAGGGGCTGTCGCGCAGGGCATCTTCCAGAGGGGTCGTGAACTGTCCCGGCCGCAGGGGTTGCGGCTGCGTGGGAGCAGGGGCCCAGCCCGTCATGACCGCAATATGCAGGTCCTGCGCGATACTTCCGTCATCGTCACGGGGCAGACGCCCCAGCGCATCGGCCAGCAGGGCAGCAGGCGTGACCTTGCGCGTGCGCTGGCACAGGGCATTTGTCTCGCCAGCGTGCCTCAGATCCGCGATCAGACCCACCGGGGTCTGGTAAGACAGATGGATCACATCCAGATCCGCCACCGGCAGGGCAAATCCCGCGCGTTGCAACAGTCCGGCACAGTCCCGCAGCCCGGGGAAGGGTGCTACCCGTGGCGAAACCCCACCCTGATACGCGGTTTCGGCTTCCATCAACGCATGGCGCAGCCCGGCCAGCGTAGGCAGGACGGGCATGCAGGCCAGAAACAGCCCATCGGGCACCAGTATATTACGGACCTGTGCCAGCAGTCCCGGCAGGTCATTGACCCAGTGCAGCGACAGGCAGGCCACCACCAGATCAAAACTGGCAGGAGCAAAGGGCAGCCACTCGTCATCCATGCACACCGCAGGACCGCCATCGCGCGCGCACATGCGCGGCGACAGGTCTCCCGCAACCGTGGCGATACCCCGCCCACGCAGCAGGGGGGCCATAACACCCCGTCCACCAATATCCAGCGCCGTGCCGAAGGAGCGGGTGACATCATCCAGCCGGTCCAGAAGGCGCCCGGCCGCTTCCTCCAGCACGGGCCGGACATGATCGACCTGATCCGCCGCACGGTCCCGGTGCAGGCGCACGATACGACGGTCAAATATCTGTGGCACATCCATGCTCATCCCCCCGATGTGCCCCTGCGCATCCGGCCTGCCAACCCCACGATCGCGTGAAGACGTGACGCAACCCGAATCCCCGCACTGGTGGCGAAGGGCCGGAACGCAGGTGCTGGATATCCTGTTCCCGCCGCACTGTCTGGGCTGCGGTGTCACGGTCATGCAGGCGGGCCATCTCTGCGGGGCCTGCGTGGCACAACTGCACCTGATAACCGCGCCATACTGCGTCCGTTGCGCGCTGCCATTCACATCCCGCGCGGCAGGCGGCCCTGCCATGACCTGCGCATCATGTGAAGAAAACCCGCCACCGTGGCAGGCGGGCAGAGCAGCCATGGTTTATGATGACATGCCACGGCGACTGATTCTGCCTCTAAAATATGCTGACCGGACGGAAAACGCACAACTGCTGGCACGTTACATGACGACAGCGGCTGCGGATCTGATCTATGCGGACAGTATGCTCGTGCCCGTTCCGCTACATCGGCGGCGGCTGTTTACGCGCCGGTATAATCAGGCCGCGCTGCTGGCGCGTGCGCTGGGCCGCATGACCGGTGCGCAGACGCTGGTGGACGGCCTGATCCGCACGCGCGCAACCCGCCCGCTGGGTGGACAGGGGCGCATCCAGCGCCAGAGGCTGATGCAGGGGGCCATCAGCGTGCGCCCCACCCGACGGGAGGCCATCACGGGGCGCCACATCATCGTGGTGGACGACGTGATGACCACGGGGGCCACGCTTGCCGCCTGCGCCAGCAGCCTGCTGGCCGCGGGCGCCGGACGGGTGGATGTCATCGCCGCCGCGCGTGCCTGTGGCCAGCATGAACAACAATAGGATAAGCTGGTTTCAACAGTCTGCCGCAGATCGTCCCGGTGGACAGACCAACAGCCAAGTGAAGGTTCAATGCCTGCTATCGACATCTACACCCAGCCCGGCTGCCCCTATTGCATCCGCGCCGTCCGCCTGCTGACGCAGAAGGGCGTGTCCTTCAATGAAATCAACGCCCCGCATGGCACGCCGGAACGGGCAGATTCCATCCGGCGTTCAGGTGGCCGTACCACCGTGCCCCAGATCTTTGTCGACAATGCTCCCATTGGCGGCTGTGATGACCTGATGGCGCTGGAACGGGCAGGCAAACTCGACGCCGTGCTGGCCACGGACTGACATCCACGCGGAGAGGGTATGATCCGGTATCAGCTACGCTGTAGCGCGGGACACGAATTCGAAGGGTGGTTTCCCGGCAGCAGCGCATTCGAGCGTCAGGCCGAAAGCGGGCTGCTGTCCTGCCCGCAATGCGGCGTGACACAGGTGGAACGTGCGCTCATGGCCCCGGCTGTCCACACGGGCGGCGGCATGCCTGCGCCGGTAGAACAGGAAGCCGCACCGCCCGCCACGCCACCCGGCCATGCGTCTGCGGGAGTGCCCGACGCCATGATCGCTCTGTTACAGAAAATGCGTGAGACGATTGAGGAACATTGCGAAGACGTGGGCGACCGCTTTGCCGAGGAAGCCCTGAGCATGCATCGGGGCGAAAGCGAAGCCCGGAGCATTTATGGCAACATGACAGCACACGAACGCGCCGAACTGGATGAGGAAGGCGTGGACGTTCAATTGATTCCGTGGGTCCGCCGGGCCGATAGCTAAAGGGAACACGCAGGCACGGACGGCACCACAGGCCGTCCGTTGGCATGCCATGTCGGGGAGCGATTTGAAATGCACGACACTAACAAGGACAATGGCGCACGCAGCAGCATGACGGGCATTGTGCACCGTCTGGCCGCCACCGCCGCGACCACGCTATCCGCCATGGCGATTGCAGTGACCATGCAGGGCGCACCCGCCGCCCGCGCTGACAGTCCGGCCGCCGAGCCGGACGTGGTGGGCCACTGGATGACCCGGGACCACGATGGCGTGTTTGAAATCGGCCATTGCGGGCAGAAACTGTGCGGGCGGCTGGTCGGCCTGCGCTATACGACCGAAATGCCCCGTGACAAACGCGGGCAGCCTGAATGCAACCTGCCGATGCTGGACGGGTTTACACCGGATCGGGACGAGCAGGGACACTGGAACGGCCATGTAACCGATCCCGATACGGGACATGTCTACCATGCCAAGCTGTGGGTTTCACAGTCAGGTGACCTGAAGCTGCGCGGCTTCGTGGCGGTGCCGTTATTTGGTGAAACCGAAACATGGAGCCGCTATACCGGTACCATTGGCCCTGCCTGCAAGCTGCCCTAGACCGGGGGCAAAACCATTTCCAACTGATTGGGATCGCCTTTTTTCCATGAGCTGCAACATTTCCCGCCGCGCCTTCGCCTCCACGCTGGTCGCCGCCGCGGGCGCGCCCGCCCTGTCCCGGCGCGCCATGGCCGATGCCCCGGCCAAACCCCGGATCATCTGTTATATCGGCGGCTATACCCAGCACGGTCCGCCGGGGGGCGCAGGCAACGGGCAGGGCATTTCCGTATTTGAAATGAACCCTGATACCAGCAGCCTTTCGCCGCTCATGACCTATGTGGATATTGCCAGCCCATCCTTTCTGGTGCTGTCCGCCGATAACCGCCACCTTTACGCGCTCAGCGAAATCAATGATTTCAATGCGAATCAGGAAGGGTGCGTCACCGCCTTTTCCGTCAACCGCTCCAGCGGTGAACTGACCAAGCTCAACGTGGTGCGTTCAGGCGGTGCCGTGCCCGCACATCTCAGCATCCATGCCTCGGGCAAATATGTGATGGTGGCCAACTACATGGGTGGCACGGTGGGAATCCTGCCGATCCATCCCGATGGCAGTCTGGGCGACCCGACGGACGTGGTGCACAATACCGGCCCGCGCATGCCCGACCGGGCCAGCGACAACCCGCCGGGCAATTTTGCCATAAGCGACCATTCCTCGGCCCATGTGCATATGGTGGCGTCCGACCCGTCGGGCCGTTTCGTGCTGGCATGCGATGCCGGTCTGGACCGGGTATATGTCTGGACACTGGACACCCATGCCGGTCGGCTTGTCCCTGCCAAGACGCCGTTCATCGCCATGACGCCGGGGTCCGCCCCGCGCCATTTCGCCTTCAATGAAAAAGGCACGATGATCTACATTCTGGGCGAACAGGATTCGAAAGTGGTGGCCGCTACCTTCAATCCCCAGACCGGCGAAATCGTACCCCAGCAGACCGTCAGCACCGTGACCCCGCATTTCCGTGGCAGCACGCTGGCAGCAGGCATCCTGCTTTCGCCGCAGGGGCGTTACCTGTACGTCTCGAACCGGCTTGGTGATTCGCTGGCCAGTTTCCACGTCAATGACGACGGCACGCTCAACCTTGTGGATGAGATCTGGATGCATGCCGACTACGGGCGTTCGATGATGTTCGATCCCAGCGGCAATTTCCTGTTCTGCGCCAACCAGCGCAGCGATTCGGTCACGTCGTTCAAGGTCAATGCCCAGACCGGGGTACTGGACTTCACGTGGAACTTCACGCCCGTAGGCAGCCCGACCACATTCGCGTTCATGAACACGATCTGAAGCCGGGCCAATAATACCCTTGTGCGCGCCGTTCAGTCGCGCACAAGGGCCGCGATGTAGTTCACCGCCATGTCGCGGCTTTCCCGCCAGCCACCAAGGCCCGGCACCATGCCTGCCACATCCGTCACACGCAGGCCCGCGGCCGCTGCATACTGGCCCAGTTCGGCGGGCGTTATGAACTTGCGCCAGTCATGCGTGCCCACGGGAAGCAGCCGCAGCACGTATTCCGCCCCGATCTTGGCCATGGCGAGGGAACGCCATGTCCGGTTCATGGTCGAAACCACCATGACCCCACCGGGGCGCAGAAGGCTGCCAAGCATGCGCAGGAAGGCGGCAGGATCGGTTACGTGCTCGATCACCTCCAGCGCGGAAATGGCGTCAAAACGGGCATTTTCCGCCACCAGTTCTTCCGCGCTGCCACAGCGGTAGGCCAGCGGACCGGCGGAAGCGGGCAGGGGATGCTGGCGCAGGTGCAGCCTGCCTGCCGTTATCGCCGCCTGTGCGGCATCAATGCCGGTCACATCAAATCCGGCCCGCGCGAATGCCTCGCTGGCCAGTCCGGCGCCGCAGCCGATATCCAGCAGGGTGCGTCGGGCGCCCTGCGCATCTTCGGGTGCCACCAGATGGCGCAGGCTCCACTGGATGCGCAGGTCGTTCATGGCGTGCAGGGGGCGCATCGGGCCAGACGGGTCCCACCACCGGGCGGCCAGATCGCTGAAATGGGCGATCTCGTCCGGGGCGACCGAATCTGCCGACAGAACGGTCGAATCGTGATGCTGCATGGTTGCACCGCCTTTCATTTGGCTTTCTCCCGCTGGACGCGGAAGCTGGGGGGTTGTATGTGACGCGGCTTGCGCATAACCGCAATGCCCCGGATGGCCCGGCAGGGCCGCAATCCGGATAAGCTGATGCCTGAATGATGGAGCCGTTATCCCGATGTCCCCTACCGTACCGCGGATCGTGATGAAATTCGGCGGCACGTCCGTTGCTGATCTGGACCGGATTCGTGCCGTGGCGGAAAAAGTCCGGAAACAGGTGGAGGCGGGATGCGAGGTCGCTGTTGTCGTTTCCGCCATGTCAGGCGTGACCAACCGCCTTGTGGGCTACTGCCGCGATCTTTCCCCCACCCATGACGAACGCGAATACGACAGCGTTGTCGCAACGGGGGAGCAGGTGACAAGCGGCCTTCTGGCCATTGCGCTGCAGAATCTGGGTATCAATGCCCGTTCATGGCTGGGCTGGCAGATCCCGCTGCGCACGGATGACGCGCACGCCAAGGCCCGCATCGTATCCATTGACGGCACGGCACTGATCGACAGCATGCGCGCAGGGCAGGTGCCGGTCGTGGCCGGTTTCCAGGGTATCGGACCGGACCAGCGGATCACGACTCTGGGCCGTGGCGGTTCCGATACGTCGGCCGTGGCGCTGGCTGCGGCGCTGAAGGCGGATCGCTGCGATATCTACACGGATGTGGACGGAATCTATACAACCGACCCCCGTATTGTTACCAAGGCACGGAAGCTGCCAAGAATTACCTACGAAGAGATGCTCGAACTCGCTTCCGTAGGGGCGAAGGTGCTGCAGACACGCAGTGTGGAACTGGCCATGAAGGAGCGCGTGCGTGTGCAGGTGCTGTCCAGCTTCACCGATGGTCCGGCACCAACGGAAGGGCATCTGCCCGGTTCATTAGTCGTGGATGAGGACGAAATCGTGGAACAGGAACAGGTCGCCGGAATTGCCTACTCCCGTGATGAGGCGAAGCTTTCCGTACGTCGGGTTCCCGACCGTCCGGGCATTGCCGCGGCGGTGTTCGGCCCGCTGGCGGACAGCAACGTGAACGTGGACATGATTGTCCAGAGCACGGGCGACGACGGCACCACCAACATGACCTTCACCGTCAGCAAGACCGACCTCGCACGCGCCATCGCGTCGCTTGAAAGCCATCGTGACACCATCCAGTACGGCGAACTGCAGACCGACGACGATGTGGTGAAGATCAGCGTGGTGGGTGTTGGCATGCGCTCGCATGCCGGTGTCGCCAGCACGATGTTCCGCACGCTGGCCGAACGCAACATCAACGTTCAGGTCATCTCGACCAGCGAAATCAAGGTTTCCGTGCTGATTGCGTCCGAATATACCGAACTCGCGGTGCGCGCCCTGCACACCGCCTACGGTCTGGACGCGGCGTGAGCGCACCGGAAATGACAGCCCCCCACGCAGCCGATCCCACGACTGATCCCGCCCGCCGGGCTGAAGCCCGCAGCCGGCTCGATCACCTGTGCGCACGGGGCACACGCTTTCTGGGCAGCGAATACGCGCTGCTGGCCGGGGCCATGTCCTGGGTCAGCGAGCGCAACCTTGTCTCGGCCATTTCCAACGCCGGTGGCTTTGGCGTGCTGGCCTGTGGTGCGATGGAACCCGAACGTCTGGCCGAGGAAATCGCGGCAACGCAGGCGCTGACCAGCCGCCCCTTCGGCGTCAACCTCATCACCATGCACCCCCGGCTGGATGATCTTGTCCGCGTATGCCTTGATGCCGGTGTGAGCCATGTGGTGCTGGCCGGCGGCATCCCGTCCGGCCCGGTCATCCGCGCGATCAAGGAAGGCGGGGCGAAAGCTATCGGTTTTGCCCCGGCGCTGGTGCTGGCCAAACGTCTGATCCGCCTTGGCATTGACGCACTGGTGATCGAGGGATCGGAAGCTGGCGGCCATGTCGGCCCTGTATCGCTTACGGTTCTGGCGCAGGAAATCCTGCCCCATATCCACGACGTGCCGGTATTTGTCGCAGGTGGGCTGGGGCGGGGGGATGCGATCCTGTCCTATCTGGAACTGGGCGCGTCTGGCGCACAGCTTGGCACGCGTTTCGCCGCATCGCGCGAAAGCATCGCCCACGAGCGGTTCAAGAAAGCCTTCCTCCGCGCCAATGCACGTGACGCCGTAACATCCGTCCAGCTTGACGAACGCTTTCCGGTCATTCCGGTGCGCGGGCTGAGCAATGCAGGCACGCGCCGCTTCCTTGAGCATCAGGCGGAGACCCTGCGACGCTTTCAGGCCGGGGAACTGACCAAGGAAGCCGCCCAGCTTGATATCGAGCATTTCTGGGCCGGTTCCCTGCGCCGGGCCGTGATCGAAGGCGATGTCGAAAACGGTTCCGTCATGGCGGGGCAGTCGGTTGGCATGATCACGAGCGAGCAGCCGGTCAGCGAAATCATCAACGAACTGGTCGATCAGGCCATTGACGCCCTGATCCGGCAGGAGGAGAGGGCACGCCACGGATGAGCGACGGCAAGCGCGTTTCCCGCTCCAACCCTGCAACGCCCGCCCCACCGCCGGGTGCCGCACCAACGGCATCCGTGGGTGAGACGCTGCGCGCGCGGCGCGAGGAACTGGGCTGGACCCTGCCTGATGTCGCGGCATGGCTGCGCATCCGCCTGTCTTATCTGGAGGCACTTGAGGCGGGGCGTCCGGGGGAACTGCCGGGCAGCGCCTATGCCGTTGGTTTCCTGCGCACCTATGCCAATGCGCTGGATCTGAAGAATACCGAACAGCTTGTCCAGCGCTTCAAGACTGAAAGCCGTGGCGCTTTCACCCGTCGCGCCGAACTGTCCTTTCCCGTTCCGCTGCCGGATCGGGGGCTCCCCACGGGTGTCCTGCTGTTATGCGGTATCGTCATTCTGGTCGGGGCCTATGTCGGGTGGTACCATTTCACCGGTTCGCAGGGTATCGACCATGATATCCGGGCCAAGCTGACACTGCCCGGACTGTCATCGGCCACCACCGCGTCGCCGCAGGTGGCGTCCGTCCTGCCACCGGCAGATGAACAGCCGGTTCCGCCGCCGCAGCCCCTTGCGCCGCAGGAACGCGAAGCCCTGACCGGCACGCCTGCCGCCCCACCGCCCGCACCGGCGGCCACGCCTCCCGTACCGCTGGAAAAGATGGGGGAGGACCGCAACGCACTGGCGCAGCAGGCCGCCGCCCCGCAGGCGCCGCCGCCACCCGCCGTGACAGACAGTGTGACATTGAACGCTTCCGCCGCGACATGGGTACAGGTGCGCAGGCCGGGTGGGCCTGTGCTGTATGACCATGTGCTCCAGCCCGGTGAAACATGGCAGAGCCCCCCGGGCCAGAGCGGGCTGGAACTGACGGTCGGCAATGCGGGAGGGCTGACACTTTCCGCCGGTGGTGTTACAACGCAGCCGCTGGGGCGCAATGGTGAGGTCAGGCGCAATATACCGCTGAATCCCGCGGCAGTTGCCGATGGATCGGTTCTGGTTTCACAGCCTGTGCCTGCCGCGCAACCCGCCACAGGTACCACACCGGCTGGCACAACGGTAACGGGGAGTGGCAATTATCAGTCATCGCCTCTCCCGTCTCACGTCGATCCGGAGTAGAATGGTCTTCTACGGCATGGTCCCCTCCCGGTCGCCATGTCGAAAAACGGCATGTAAAAGATCCCCGGGCTATGCCGCGCCCCGCCATAGCGGGCCGGAATACAAACCGCCGCCTTATCTGGAGGGCACATAATGAGCAGCTATCGTCCTTATCAGCACATCGAACGCCGCAAGTCGCGGCAGATCCACGTCGGCAATGTGCCGGTGGGGGGGGATGCCCCCGTTTCGGTCCAGACGATGACCAATACACTGACCACCGATGCACAGGCCACGATCGCCCAGATCCGCCGGGCCGAACTGGCTGGTGTGGATATCGTGCGCGTGTCCTGCCCCGATGAGGAAAGCACGAAGGCGCTGGCCGAAATCGTGCGCGAGGTGAATGTTCCCATCGTCGCGGACATCCACTTCCACTACAAACGCGCCATCGAAGCGGCGAAGGCCGGGGCAGCGTGCCTGCGTATCAACCCGGGCAATATCGGCAGCGCCGAGCGCGTGCGTGAGGTGGTGAACGCCGCCAAGGACCATAACTGCTCCATCCGCATCGGCGTCAACGCCGGTTCGCTGGAAAAGCACCTGCTTGAAAAATATGGCGAGCCTAACCCCGAAGCACTGGTGGAAAGCGCGCTGGAACACGCCAAGATCCTTGAAGATCATGATTTCCATGAATTCAAGATCAGCGTGAAGGCGTCGGACGTGTTCATGGCAGTCGCGGCCTACCAGCAACTGGCCGATGTATGCGATCACCCGCTGCATATCGGCATTACCGAAGCGGGCAGCAAGCGCGCGGGCACCGTCAAGTCCTCCATCGGGCTGGGCAACCTTCTGTGGGCGGGTGTGGGCGACACCATGCGCGTCTCGCTCTCGGCCGAGCCGGAAGAAGAAGTGCTGGTCGGCTGGGATATCCTCAAGTCACTGGGCCTGCGCCACCGTGGCGTGAAGATCATTTCCTGCCCGTCCTGCGCGCGTCAGGGCTTCAACGTGATCCAGACCGTGCAGACGCTGGAAGACCGTCTGGCGCACATCAAGACGCCCATGACGCTGTCGATCATCGGCTGTGTGGTCAATGGCCCCGGTGAGGCGCTGATGACCGATATCGGCGTTACCGGCGGTGGCTCCGGTCGCCACATGGTCTATTCGGCAGGCAAGCAGGACCACACCATGCCTGCGGGCGACATGATCGAACATATCGTCGATCTGGTGGAAAAGAAGGTCGCTGCCCTTGAAGCGGCTGACGCCGCCAACACCCCGGCTGAGGAAATGGCGCGCGAAGCCGCCATGTCCCCCGTGGAATGATGACCCGTGGCGCACCGTTACGGTGCGCCACACACCGGCCCGCAATGCGGGCCGGTTACAGAACGCAGGATTTCGCCTAGTGAGCAGCATACAGCCCGTCCGTGGCACCCATGACCTGATTGGTGAGGACCACAGGCGCTTTACCCATGTTGTGGAGACCGCGCGTCGCATCGTCAGTCTTTACGGGTTCGATGAATGGGCGACCCCCATTTTCGAGGACACACGGGTCTTTTCCCGCTCATTGGGCGATACATCCGACGTCGTTTCCAAGGAGATGTACACGTTCGAGGACCGGGGCGGCGAATCGCTGACCCTGCGCCCCGAAGGCACCGCCGCCATCTGCCGCGCACTCGTCACCAACGGGCTGACGCAGTCCCTGCCGCAAAAGGTGTTCTACGCGGGTCCCATGTTCCGCTACGAACGCCCGCAGAAGGGACGTTACCGCCAGTTTCACCAGATTGGCGCCGAACTGCTCGGGGCCGCCGAACCGCTGGCGGATGCCGAAGTGATCGCCATGGGGCGCGACGTGCTGCGTGCGCTGGGTATCGAGAACGAGACCGTGCTCGAACTCAATACGCTGGGCGATACCGCCAGTCGTGATGCGTGGCGCACGGCCCTGATCGCGCATTTCAGCGCCCACCGCGCCGATCTCTCCGCCGACAGTCAGGCGCGGCTTGAACGCAATCCGCTGCGTATCCTTGACAGCAAGGATGAAAACGACCGCAGGCTGGTTGCCGATGCCCCCACCATTGCACAGTTCCTGACACCTGAAGCGCGGGAATTCTGGGATGACCTGCGCCGCACGCTTGATCTTATGGGCGTGCGCTTCAGGGAAAATCCCGGCATCGTCCGGGGGCTGGACTATTACGGGCATACCGCGTTCGAATTCGTCACCACCCGCCTTGGCGCACAGGGTACGGTGCTGGCCGGTGGGCGGTATGACGGTCTGGTCGCGGAAATGGGTGGGCCGAAAACACCCGCCATTGGCTGGGCTGGCGGCATCGAACGACTGTCGATGCTGCTTGACAGCACACCTGCCGAACCGCGTCCGGTCGCCATCATCCCGATGGGAGCGGACGCGCAGGGGGCGGCGATCACGGTATTGCAGGGCCTGCGGGCTGCCGGCATCCGGGCGGAAACATCATACCGCGGCAACATGAAGCGCAGGCTTGAACGGGCCAACCGCATGAAGGCTACCCATGCCATCCTGATTGGCAGCGATGAGATCGCGCGCGGCGTGGTACAGGCCAAGGATCTGGATAGCGGACAGCAGACCGAGGTGCCCATGGATGGCGTGGCGGCCTTCCTTCTGCCCGGAACACCCGGAAAGGCCTAACCGTGGCACAGTTTGACGACCGTCTGGACCGTATCGTTGCCCGCAGCGAGGAATTGCAGGCCATGCTGGCTGAAGGGCTGTCCGGTAACGATTTCAGCCAGGCATCGCGTGAATATGCCGAACTGGAACCCGTAGTGGCGCGCGTCAGCGCGCTACGGGCCGCGGAACAGGCGGAACAGGACGCCAGCCAGATGCTGGAAGACCCGGAAATGCGCGAACTGGCGCAGGCGGAACTGGATGGGCTGCGCGCGCAGATCCCCGACCTGCGCCACGCCATCCGTCTGGCCATGCTTCCGCGTGACGAAGCGGATGAACGCAGCGCCATTCTTGAAATCCGTCCTGCCGCGGGCGGCGATGAAGCCGGACTGTTCGCCGCCGAACTGTTTGGCGCGTACCAGCGCTATGCCGACCAGCGGGGATGGCGGTTCGAGATACTGGAATACGACCAGTCCGAACTGGGCGGCCTGCGCGAAGGGATTGCCAGCATCACCGGGCGCGGGGTGTTTGCGCGACTGAAATACGAATCGGGCGTGCACCGAGTGCAGCGCGTCCCGGCCACTGAAAGCCAGGGACGCATCCATACCTCCACCGTGACCGTCGCCGTCCTGCCCGAAGCGGAAGAAGTGGACGTGCAGGTCAATGAAGGCGACCTGCGCATTGATGTCTACCGTGCATCCGGCGCGGGCGGCCAGCATGTCAACAAGACCGAAAGCGCCGTGCGCATTACCCACCTGCCCACCAATATCGTGGTGACGATGCAGGAGGAAAAAAGCCAGCACAAGAACCGCGCCAAGGCGATGAAGATCCTGCGCGCCCGCCTGTATGAACGCAGCCGGGCTGCCGCCCATGAAAGCCGCGCCGCCGACCGCCGCGCGCAGGTCGGCACAGGCGACCGTTCCGAACGCATACGCACCTATAACTTCCCGCAGGGGCGCGTGACCGATCACCGCATCGGTCTGACACTGTACAAGATCGACCGTGTGATGGCCGGGGATCTGGATGAGTTTGTGGACGCGCTGACACAGGAAGAACAGGCCGCCCTGCTGGCCGCGGACGAAGGTTAGGCCCGGTCGGTGGAGGAACCCGCGCCTACGATGTGGGCGGGGTGCAGAGCGAACTGTGACCGGGATGACGCTCCACCACCTCCGGGTCGTCAGGATCGGCAAGGTAGAATTCGGTGAAATTGCGTGCCCCCAGCGCGACAAGATGATGGCCATCCGGATCATGCAGCACGCCTTCACCACTGACCTGATGGATCTCGACGCCGGTGCCGCCATGACGGCGGATGGTGATTTCCCCACACAGGGCGTAGCTGTGGTTCGTGCGTCCCATCGCAGTCTCGATATGCGCGGTCTGGCTGGTATGGTCATGATCGAGGGTAAAGGTCGCGACCAGATGTTCATCCACATACAGGCGCGACACTTCCGACACTTCTTCCGAACTGCACCCGTCCTCCACCTCGAACGACCCGGCGAAAGCAGGGGTGACGAGGGCCGTGCATAACACGGTGGCGATTACGCTCCGCGCGAGGCGGGATAAAAGGACGGACGTTTGCATGAGTCCAAAATATGATGGAAAGCGGTCGTGATGAAACATGCCATAACACCCGCGCCCACAAATTTACGCCAGTTGCTGTATGATGCGACAACCCGGCTTCGTCATGCCGGTATTGAGGCCCCGCAGCGCGAAGCGCGCCTGCTTGCCGCCCACGCAGCGAATACCGATCTGGCGGGGCTGCTGCGTATCGATGCGCTATCTGACGCGGCCCATACCCTGTTCCTGCGCAACCTCCAGCGTCGTGTGAACCATGAACCGATGGCCTATATTACAGGCCATACCGGTTTCTGGTCGCTGGATCTTATGGTCTCCCCCCATACGCTGATCCCGCGCGCGGATACGGAAACACTGATCGAAGCGACGCTGGACCACCTGCCGGACCGGAGTGCTGGCCTGCGCGTACTCGATATCGGAACCGGCACCGGCTGCCTGCTGCTGTCCGTTCTGGCGGAATATCCTGACGCTTACGGTATCGGAACCGACCTTGCCCCACAGGCGGCGCGACTGGCGGCAGATAATGCCGTGCGCAACGGTCTCGATACCCGTTGTGCCACCCTATGCTGCAACTGGGCGGATGCGCTGGTCGGCCCGTTCGACCTGATACTGAGCAATCCGCCCTATATCCCCCGTGATGATCTGGCTGGTCTCATGCCTGATGTCGTAAAGTATGAACCCGCCCGCGCACTGGATGGCGGCGCTGACGGGCTGGTGGCCTACCGGACTCTGGCCACAGTACTACCCGGCCTGCTGGCGACAGGGGGGATCGCTGTAATGGAACTGGGCATAGGACAGGATGCCAGCGTGCCGGACCTTATGCGCGCGGCAGGGCTGGCGGTGCTGGAAATACGCCCCGATCTGGGCGGTATTGGCCGTGCACTGATCGTGAAAAAATAATTTGGCAGAAAGAAAGGCGCGGGTTATATTAACAACGTGCAGGGAACACGGAACGCAGATCATTTGCCATTCCGCTCCCGCGCGATCGATCCCGATTGCAAAACAGAAAAACTGGCAACATGAACCATGATGGTTCCGCCGTGGTTCGGGGATTCGTGTCCGGTGATGCACTGGACAGCAATATGGCAACAGACGGGACGGGCAGACCGCCCCACGGTCCAGGGCAGCGCCGGCGACCGGCAACAGGAAAGTGCTGCGACAGCTTATGAACATGAAACGCATGCGAGGCCGTCACCATCGTTCGGGCGGCAGCAATGGCGGAAGCGTACGCCATAACAATGGCCAGATCCCGTTGAACCGCAACCATGTATTCGACAGTAACGGACCTGACCTGCGCGTACGCGGCACGGCGCAGCAGTTATTTGAAAAATACCTGCAGCTTGGGCGGGATGCGAGCAGCACAGGCGACCGCGTTATGGCGGAAGCCTATTTCCAGCATGCCGAACACTATTTCCGCATCCTTAACGCCATGACGCAGGCCGCCCAGCAGAGCCAGCAGGAACGTCAGGAACGGATGGGCGCGCGTCAGCAGCGTCCCATGGATAATCGCCAGTCGGTCGACGCACCGGCGGAAGAGGAGGCCGAACAGCCCTCCATTCAGGCACAGCCGCAGCAGACCGCCGAGCCGGAAGAAACCGCGCCGCAACCCAGCGTGACCGAAACGCCGGAACCCCAGCCCGCGGCCGCCGTACCAGCCCCCCGCGCACCGCGCATGCCGCGCCGCCGCACCAAGCCGCCGGTGGAAAAGAAAGAAGAACTGGAATCCTCCCCGTCCTGAACGGGGTTTTCCCCGCCCCTGACCGGGCGGGGAAACATTTCAGCCGCCGGAACGGACCAGCCGCCAGACCTTGCGCCTGCGGCCCTCCGTCGCGTCGGGGGCATCTTCCACGGTGACAAGGCCCTGATTACGAAGGGCCTGCAGGGCAAGACGGGCATGATAGGTGCCCAGTTCGGGAAAAAGATCCCCGATTTCCCGGACAGAGCGCGCCTTGCCATCCGACAGGATCTTCAGCACGATCTGTCGCTTGCTGTCATGATTTGTCATGCGCCAGGATCGATGCTGAAAAAAAGTCATGCGTTTTCTATACCAGATCCGTCCGTAATGGCCTAGCGCCGATGCGGGGCAGCCAGTCCCAGTTCCGACACAACCGTGCGAATGGCCCTGGTCAGATGGCTGAGTTCGGACCGGGTTACGGTAAAAGCCGGTGTCAGATACACAATATTACGGAATGGTCGCACCCATACGCCCTGTGCAATCAGGGCGCTTTTGATCGCATTCATGTCACTTATGCGATCAAGTTCCACCACACCGATCGCACCCATCACACGCACATCGACCACATGCGGCAGACTGCGGCAGGGTTCGAGTTCGTCGCGCATCTGCGTTTCGATAGCCGCCACCTGTTGCAGCCGGGGTTCCGTATCGAACAGGTCAAGCGACGCGTTGGCACAGGCGCAGGCCAGCGCATTGGCCATGAAGGTTGGCCCGTGCATGAGCGCATGCAACGGATCATCGGACAGGAAGGCGTCAAATACATGCGCCCGGGCCACCGTCGCCGCCAGCGCCATCGTGCCCCCGGTCAACGCCTTGGACAGGGTGATGATGTCAGGTACGATCCCGGCCTGCTCACATGCAAACATGGTTCCGGTGCGACCGAACCCGGTAAAGATTTCATCAAGGATCAGCAGCACACCATGCCGGTCCGCAAGTTCGCGCAGTGTCCGCAATACATCAGGTTTGTGAAACAGCATTCCGCCCGCCCCCTGAACCAGGGGTTCGACAATAATCGCGGCAATACTGCCTGCGGACTGTGCCAGCAATGTATCTAGTGCCTGCATGCCTGCTGCGTTTACAGGCAGATCAGCAATGAAATGTTCAGGTAACGCCCCCTGATACAGGCTGTGCATCCCTTCTTCGGGGTCGCATACGGCCATGGTGGCCATGGTGTCACCGTGATAACCGCCCCGAAAGGCAACAAGCCTTGTCCGCCCCGTCTGCCCGCGATTGAGCCAGTACTGGATGGCCATTTTCATCGCGACCTCAACCGCGACGGAGCCGGAATCAGTAAAGAATACCCGATCCAGATCACCCGGCAACATTGCAGCAAGCCGACGGGCCAGCGTCAGCGCCGGTTCATTGACCAGTCCACCAAACATGACGTGCGGCATGCGGATAAGCTGCGCGCTGACCGCCTGATGGATGTGGGGATGATTGTAGCCATGGCATGCCGTCCACCACGATGCGATACCATCCACCAGTTTCGTCCCGTCCGCCAGAGTGATGGTGCAGCCATCGGTGCTGACGGCAGGCAGGGGGGGCAGGGTCGTCTGCATCTGGGTATAGGGCAGCCAGACATGCTTCATGCCCTGTTCCAGCCATTCGGGTCCACACATGCGCCGTCTCCGTGATATTGGGTTGGCGGGATTGACCGGGGCGGCGTGCTCCGGCAGGAGAATGCGCTTCATGGCCCGTTTCGATACGATTTTCCAGACCGCACTACAGCATATGACGGATCGGCACACCCTCCGCGTGCTGCGCCCGGTACAACAGACCGGCGCGGTCACGGTCATCCGGGATGGAAGGGAACTGATCAACTTCTCCTCCAACGATTATCTGGGCCTGACCCATCACCCGGCACTGGCCGCACGCGCAGCCCGATGGTTGCACGAAGCAGGCACGGGGGCAGGGGCTTCCCGCCTTGTTACAGGCACAAGCCAGCAGCATATGGCGGTCGAATCGCGGCTGGCTGCATTCAAGGGCGCGCAGTCCGCCCTGCTTCTGGCCAGCGGATGGCAGGCCAATGCGTCCGTACTGACGGCACTGCTGCGGCTTGCGGGGGAACAGGACGGGCCGCCAGTGGTCTTTACCGACCGGCTTAACCACGCCAGCCTGCATCATGGCTGCATGGCCGCGGGTGTGCGTCAGATCCGCTTCCGCCATAACGACCTTGACCATCTGGAGGCCCTGCTGTTCCGCCATGCAGGTCAGCCCGGCATGCGCGCGATCGTGACAGAAAGCGTTTTTTCCATGGATGGCGACCGTACCGATATTTCCCGGCTAAGCGCCATAGCACGCCATCATGATGCCTTCACCTATGTGGACGAAGCGCATGCTACCGGCGTGCTGGGTCCGCAGGGGCGGGGCCTGTGCGCCGGACATGACATCGACCTCGTTATGGGAACATTCAGCAAGGCACTGGGGGGCTTCGGGGCCTTTGTCACCGGGTCACGTGCGATGTGCGACTGGCTGGTCAACGCCTGCTCGGGTTTCGTGTTCACTACCGCGCCGCCGCCCGCCGTGCTGGGAGCCATGGATGCGGCACTTGAACTGATACCCACCATGGATGCGGAACGCGCCCGACTGGCCCGTAATGCGGCGCATCTGCGCGATGTGATCCGGGATTGCGGCCTGTCGAGCGGCCCTTCGACCACCCAGATCATTCCCATCCTGATCGGGGACGCCGCGCGGGCGCTGGCTTTTGCATCGGTCCTTGAAAAACATGGCATCCTTGCCACCGCCATCCGACCGCCCACGGTGCCCCCCAATAGCAGCCGTATCCGGCTCGCGCTCAGCGCCGCGCATACCGACGCCATGATCGACCAGCTTGCTACCGCCATTACGGGCGCCGCACGGGAAAGCGCATGACATCACCCACGCTGCCCATCGCCTTCGTGCATGGATGGGCCTTTGACCACACATTCTGGAATGCGACACGGGCTGCGCTTGGACCATCTTCCACGCATTGCCTTGATTTCGGTTTTTTCGCCGCACAACCGGCCATGACCCTGCCGGAACACCCCTATATCGGGGTAGGGCATTCGCTGGGCGCCCTGTGGCTGCTACGCCACCATGGACCACTATGCCAGGGACTGGTGCTGGTAAACGGTTTCAGCCGGTTCGGGGCCGTACCCGACTTCCCCGATGGCATTCCCCGGCGGGTGATCGAACGCATGCGCCTTGGCCTGCGGCGTGGTCCGCAGGGACTGCTGCACAGCTTTCGCCAGCGTGCGGGCATTGAAACGCCCCTGCCAGCGCATATCGAACAGGGCCGACTGGAAACGGGCCTGAAAATGCTTATGGACATGGATTGCCGGGATGACCTGACAAATCTGGCATGTCCCATCCACATCATGGCCGGAACGCAGGATGCCATCGCCCCACCATCACTGACGTGGGCCTGCTTTTCCGGTCAGGCTGCACATCCTACCCAATGGCTGGAAGGCGGACATCTGCTACCCCTGACCCACGCGGCCGACTGCGCGCGCGAAATTACGGCCCTGACCAAACGGATAACCGCACCATGACCCGCAAGGACAGCATCGCCGCCCGTTTTGACGCGGCACGGGACTACGATCAGGCTGCGCGTGTCCAGCGTATTGCAGCAGGAGAACTGGCCCGACGCATTGCCCGGTCCTGCGCTCACGCTGCGCCGCTACGTATTCTGGAAATCGGTTGCGGCACCGGATTCCTGACGCGGGAACTGCTGCGCCTGTTCCCCGATGCCCATATCACCGCCACGGACATCGCACCGGGCATGCTGGCGCGTCTGGCGGCACGAATTCCGGACAGGGAACGGCTGACACTGCACCGCATGGATGCGGAACAGCCCGACCTGACCGGCCCGTTCGACCTGATCTGCTCAAGTCTGGCCATGCAGTGGTTTGAAAACCGGGCCCGGACGCTGGATCTGCTTGCATCGCTGCTTGCACCCGGTGGCCAGATGGCTTTTGCCACCTTGTGCGCAGGCAGCTTCCGGCAATGGCGGGACGCCTATGCACGGGCTGGCGTGACCTGCCCGGTTCCTTCCTATCCCCCCCTTGCTACCCTGCATGAGGAGTGGCCGCTTTCCGGCGCAGGGCTTTGGCAGGAATCGGAAATAGTGGATAGCCCCGCATCACCACTGGAATTCGTGCGCGAACTGGCGGCCATCGGGGCCAGCTATACCGATCATCCACCGGCAACGGGTAGTCAGCTACGCCGCGTTCTGGCAGCCGCGCATAGCAATGATCCCTTCGCCGTTTCGTATCATGTCGCTTACGGACAGTTCCGACGCGTCCTGTGGCCAGGTGTATTCGTAACCGGTACGGATACGGATGTGGGCAAGACCGTTACCGCCGCCACACTGGTTCGGGCATGGGGTGCCGCCTACTGGAAGCCCCTGCAAAGCGGCACGGATGATGCCCCATCAGACAGTACGACCATACGTGCCCTGTCCGGTATCGACGCGGCGCGGCTGTACCCGCCTGCGGCCACGTTCGGTGCTTCCCTTTCCCCGGAAGATGCAGCACGGCAGGCCCATACCCGCATCAATCCGGCCGACATAGGGTTGCCCCCCCATGACGCTGCCCGTGGGCCGCTGGTGGTTGAAGGGGCAGGGGGCGTGTTCGTACCCATTGCCGAAAATTACCTGATGATCGACCTTATGGTCCGTCTTGCGCTGCCTGTGGTGGTGGTGGCCCGCAGCCAGCTTGGCACGATCAATCACACGCTGCTCAGTCTCGCAGCACTACGGGCACGCGGATTGCGCGTACTGGGCGTAATCCTGAACGGGCCACCCGAACCGATTGGCCGTAATGCCATCGAACGCCATGGGCGGGTGCGTATTCTTGCAGAACTGCCCCCAACCGATCCTATGGGGCCGGATGCCGTAAGACAACTGGCCACCCATATACCATCGTGGGCTGACTTGACGGGCAGTGTTCAGTAACGTCGCATAAGACCCGCAAGGGTACCCTGTATGCTGACACGACTGGCAGGAAGGGTCCGTGTCTCATAGCGGGTGTTGGCCGGGATCAACGCGATTTCATCACCCTGATGCCGCACCCGTTTGAGGGTCACTTCCTCCCCATCGATCAGGGCCACGGCAATCTGGCCGTCACTGGCCTGTGCCTGTGCGCGGATGATGACCGTATCGCCATCGAGTATTCCCGCGTCCTCCATCGAATCCCCGGTAACCTCCAGCGCGTAATGGTCGCTGGCCTTGCTCATAAGGCTGGCAGGCACAGCGATATGGGTTGTACTGGCGTTGATGGCTTCGATCGGGTTGCCTGCCGCGATCCGTCCGACAAAGGGCAGTTCAACCATGCCTGCGATGACTGCGGCAGATGGCACCGCCGGGCCGGGTGCGGGCGGGTCGACCGGCTTACGGACCGGCGGCGGCTCGATATCCGGCAGGCGCAGGATTTCCAGCGCCCGGGCACGATGATGCCTGCGGTGGAGGAATCCCCGTTCCTCCAGTGCTGAAATCAGGCGGTGGATACCCGATTTGGAACGCAGGCCAAGCGCATCCTTCATTTCATCGAAGGAGGGCGAGAATCCCGTCCTGCGCAAATGGCCGTCAATAAACAGCAAAAGCTCATGTTGTTTTTTCGTGAGCATGCCACATGTCCTTTTGCCGTGGGCGCGTTTCAGGGCGGGAAGAAGCTGGAACAAACCAAAAACCTGTTTCCATGTTCTATATTGGTTCCATCCGCTCCGTCAACTGCGATCCCGCCTGTTACAGCCCCTGATCAATGCGGATGATATCGCACATATCACCCGCCCGGGCAGGCGGCGCGTGCGGCGCGCGCAGCACCAGCGCCTGACTGTCGGCCAGTATGTGCAGCATGGCTGAATCCTGAATGGGGAAAGGGGTGGCGATCTGCTGGCCCTGCCCATCATGTGTCAGGCTGCTGCGCAGGAAATCCATGCGCCAGTCATTTTCTGGCAGATCAACGCCCAGAACCGCGCGCTGTGGCGGCTCAACCGCACTGTCCAGCCCGGCCATGCGCCGCAGGGCAGGCAGGACGAACACGACGGTACAGACGAACGCGGCCACCGGATTGCCCGGCAGGCCGATGAAAGGGAGGCGCCCCAGATGGCCGGACATGAGCGGGCGACCCGGCCGCATGGCAATTTTCCAGAAATCGGTTTTCAGCCCGACCTGTTCCAGCCCCCGACGCACCAGATCGTGACTGCCGACGCTGGCGCCCCCGGTGGTTATGAGCATATCCACGCCATCCACCATCCGCTCAAGGGTCGCAAGGTCGCTCATATTATCCCGCAGCACGGGCAGCATGACCGGCTCGGCACCGGCCTGACGCAGCAGGGCGGCCAGCATGGGGGTGCTGGAATTGGCAATCTGGCCTGCCGCCAGCGTGCTGCCGGGCAGCAGCAGTTCATCCCCCGTGGCGGCAATGGCCACGCGAGGGCGGCGTGTGACCTCCACCCAGGGATGGTTTGCCGCCGCGGCAAGGCCGATATCACGTGCGGACAGCCTGCGCCCGACGGGAATGACAACCTGTCCCTGCGCGAAATCCTGCCCCCTGCGCCGCACGAACGTCCCCGGCGCGATAACATGCCCGGTCGTGACGGCACGCCCATCCACCTGTGCATTTTCCTGTATCAGCACGGCATCCGTCCCGGCGGGCATGACGCTGCCGGTGAATATACGGGCACACTGGCCCTGACCGATCGTGGTGGCTACGGGATGCCCGGCGGGCGCTTCGGCGACACATTCAAGCGTCGTCCCACCGGTGGAAAGATCGGCAGCGCGCACGGCATAGCCATCCATGGCGGATACATCGGCTGGCGGATTGGACAGGCGCGCGGCCAGCGGGGCAGCACTTACGCGTCCACACGCATCGGTCAGGGCCACGACCTCCGCCGGGAGGGGAAATACCCCCTGAAGAATCCGTTCACGCGCTTCGGAGACGCTCAACATCGTGCACTGCACTCCTTTTTTACCCGTCCGGGGCGAATTTAAACAGAAATATTGGTCTTAGAGCTTGACCTCAGCCTTGTGTATGCGCATTTTCCGCCAACTTGAACCACTGCTGCACCTGAATGTTCCAGCAGCGGCGGAGCAGTGCTGAGGATATCATGGCCAAGACCAACACGATTCAAATCAAGCTCGTTTCCACGGCGGACACCGGCTACTTCTACGTGACCAAGAAGAACGCCCGTGCCCAGACCGGCAAGATGGAAATGCGCAAATACGATCCCGTTGCGCGCAAGCACGTGGCCTTCCGCGAAGCGAAGATCAAATAATCTTCCGCTCCGGCGGAAACGAAAAAACCCCGGCGGAAACGACCGGGGTTTTTTCATGCCTGCATGTCATGTGCGGGCCATGTCAGTACAGGTGGTTATGTTCCCCGTAGGGCACGACAATTTCATCCTGCCGGGCAAGGTTCTGCATGGTGCGCGCACGTTCATCCAGAAGATCGACATCCAGCGCGCCTTCCTTCAGCCCGCGCACGCGTCGCAGCCAGACTTCCTGTTCGGCCTTGGCATCGTGCTGGGCGGACCGGGCTTCATCAAGCAGATGCAACTGCGCGGCATAGCTGTGCAGGCCATGTTCGCCGCGCATGACGTTCCAGCCAAAATATGCCGTAAGCCCGATAAACAGGGCAGGGGGAATCGTGGCCCTGATTACACGCCTAACAATCTTGACCACCTGCATCTCGTTCCCCCGGTCAGCTTCAATATCGCATCACATCTCGTGTAACCGGACGGGCTTAACCCGTCCGGCGCACCATGTCACCCGTTCTTCAGGATCGTACGCCCCGCGTAACGGGCAGCGAGGGAGAGTTCGTTCTCGATACGGATAAGCTGATTGTATTTCGCGGTCCGGTCGGAACGGGAAAGCGAGCCGGTCTTGATCTGCCCACAATTTGTGGCGACCGCCAGATCGGCAATGGTGCTGTCTTCCGTTTCACCCGAACGATGGCTCATCACGGCGGTATAACCTGCGTGCTGGGCCAGTTGCACCGCTTCCAGCGTCTCGCTCAGCGTACCGATCTGATTGACCTTGACCAGCAGGGAGTTCGCAACCCCGGCCTTGATACCCCGACGCAGGCGGTCGGGGTTGGTCACGAACAGGTCATCGCCAACCAGTTGCAGCTTGTGGCCAAGATTGGCGGTCAGTTCCGCCCAGCCTTCCCAGTCATCTTCCGCAAGACCGTCCTCGATCGAGATGATGGGGTAGCGCGCGGCCAGATCGGCCAGATACGCGATCATACCGGCTGCATCCAGGCTTTTGTCTTCGCCCTTCAGTTCGTAGCGGCCATTCTTGTAAAACTCGGTCGCAGCGCAATCCAGCGCGAAGGTCACGTCCTCTCCGGGGCGATAGCCCGCAGCCTCGACCGCGCGCATCATGAAGCCCAGCGCCTCATCAGCAGACTTCAGGGCAGGGGCGAACCCGCCTTCATCACCGACGTTGGTGTTGTAACCCGCACCGGACAGGCTCTTCTTAAGCTGTGCGAAGATTTCCGAGCCCATGCGGATGGCGTCCGTAACGGTGGGCGCGCCAATGGGCTGGATCATGAATTCCTGAATGTCGATCGGATTGTCGGCATGCTCACCGCCATTGATGATATTCATCATCGGCACCGGCAGGGTTCGGGCATACACACCGCCCACATAGCGGTACAGCGGAACGCGCAGTTCCTCAGCCGAGGCCTTGGCCACCGCCAGCGAAACGCCCAGAATCGCGTTCGCACCAAGCCGGGACTTGTTCGGCGTGCCGTCCAGATCGATCATGGCTTCGTCAATGGCGACCTGATCGGACGATTCCACACCCTGCAGGGCTTCAAGGATTTCCTGTTCGACATGGGCGGCAGCCTTCAGCACGCCCTTGCCACCGAAGCGCTTCGGGTCGCCGTCGCGCAGTTCGACGGCTTCATGCGCGCCGGTCGACGCGCCCGAGGGGACAGCCGCACGACCTTTCGCACCCGACTCCAGTTCCACATCCACCTCGATGGTGGGATTGCCACGACTGTCGAGTATTTCACGGGCGATGATATCGATAATGGCGCTCATGATATCTGTTTCCTCAGATTTGACATTATGGGGACAGCGCATGCCACCGGCACGCATATCCTGCCCCACGATAACAGATGCCGCGCATCATGCCAGAGTGCGCTATGCACAACAAAATCATAGCTGGGAGAATGCTGCCGTGAAACGCCTGCCGATACTTGCCATAGTCACCGCCCTGGCAAGCCTGCTGCCACTGATCGGCTGCACCTGCGCCATCGTGTTCCTTACACCCGACCACACCCCCCGCCTGCTGACGGCGGCGGTGGGTTATGGCGCGGTCATGCTGTCCTTCATGGGGGCCGTGCACTGGGGACTGGCGCTGGAACGGCCTGACATCATCCCCGCCGGTGGAACGGGGCAGCAGACCAACCTGCGGCTTATGCTGGGTGGGGTACCCGCCCTGATCGGTTGGATCGGGCTATGCGCGGCCACGGTACATGAACTGGCGGGGCTGCTGATCCTGATCGCGGGCTTTGGCGCGACAGCCGTGACCGAACGCATGGCATGGCGGCGCGGGGCCATGCCGCGTGGTTACATGACGGTGCAGTGGTTCGTCATCTGCCTGAGCGAAATCTGTTTTCTGGCCATACTGGCCGCAAGCCTTGGCATGCGTCCCGAAAGCTGACGGCAGGCTTTCCCCAATAAAAAACCCGGCATACCGCATGGCATGCCGGGTTTTTACGTTCAATGGATGAACGTTCAGGTGTTCTGCAGACCGCGCAGCACATCCGCCGGACGGACCGGCATATGCCGCAGGCGTACGCCCACCGCATTGAAGATGGCGTTACCGATCGCAGGACCGACCACCGTGGTGCCCGGTTCGCCAAGGCCCATGGGCTTCTCGGTGCTGGGCAGGAACTCGATGTCCATTTCCGGCGTATCGGCAATACGCAGCGGGGTATAGGTGTTCAGGTTCCGGTCAACCGGCAGGCCGTTCACGATTTCCGTGTTTTCAAACAGAACCATGCTCAGGCCCCACAGTGCTGCACCCTCCGTCTGGGCTTTCGCACCATCGGGATCGACCACCGTGCCCGCATCAACCACGATCGTCAGCTTTTCACAACGGACCACGCCGGTGCTACGGTCCACATGAACCTGCGCGCAACATGCGATCCATGTCGGCATGCCACGTTCCTGACCCGCCGTAGTGGCGATCCCCATGGCGGTGTCCTTGGGCAGGGTCGTCTTGCCCCAGTTCACCTTTTCCATAAGCCGGCGCACGACCGCGGCCTGACGCAGCGCGCCGCCCACGGAATCCGGGGCCTGTCCCTTGTTACGGCCCTGCGCCGTCAGCAGTTCAAGACGGAACTGTGCCGGGTCCTTTTTCTGGCGGTGCGCGACCTCATCAAGGAAGCACTCGATACCCCAACTGGTCCAGCCGGGGCTGACCGAACGCAGCCAGCCGGGACGGAAAGTCTTTTCCGCAAGGTCGTTACGCAGCGCACGGACACGGAACGCACCGACTTCGTACCAGTGGTCACCACCGGCGATGGCAAACTGGTCATAGGGCTTGTCGTCCACGCCCTTTTCCATGAAGGCAGCAGCCATCACGCCTGTCGGCCAGCCCGCAGCCGCCTGATAATCCATGGCAGTAATCCTGTCGCTGCCATCGAAAGCCATGCGGACACGCTGCACGGAAGGCGAGCGGAAGGAATCGAACTGCATGTCGTCCGAGCGCGTCAGGATCAGCTTGACCGGCTTGCCACCCAGCGCCTTGGACGCAAGGGCGGCAGGGATCATGTAGTCACCGTTAAGCCTGCGACCGAAACCGCCACCCAGCAGATAGCTGCGCAGGATGACCTTGCTTTCGGGAACCTGAAGCGACTTGGCCAGCGTGGGCAGGATCAGGCTCTGCCACTGGTTGCCGGCATGGATTTCGTAAACGCCGTCCTTTTCAAAGGCCAGCGCATTGGTCGGCTCAAGCTGGTAATGCAGCACGGACGCACAGGTATATTCCTGATCCATGACCGCATGCGCGCCGGAGAAGGCCTGATCCACGCCATCGTCATTGAATACGTAAACGCCACCTTCCTTGTTGTTGATCAGCGCGCGGCCACGGTCCTGAATGTCACGTTCCGACGTATGGATCGTCTCACCGGGGGTCCAGTCAACCTTCAGCGCATCGGCGGCACGGATGGCGGCGGTATAGGTGCTGGCCAGCACCACGACCCAGCCCTGCACGACTTCGGACGGATCATCGATCAGCAGGTAGCGGACATAACCCTTGATCTTGCGGGCTTCGCTGTCATCAACCGAACGGACCTTCGATCCATAACGCGTCGGCGGCATCTTGGGACGGGCATACACCATGCCCTCCATCTTCGCGTCGATACCGTAAATGGCGGTCCCGTTGGTCTTGGACGGAATGTCCAGCGCCTTGAGTTCCGCATTGCCGATCAGCTTGTGGGCACTGGCGGGCTTGAGCGGCAGCTTGGCCATTTCTTCAGGCGTGAAGGAATGGGACGGATGCCCCTTGGCCACGATATCGCCAAAGCTGATCTGCCTGGTACCCGCGCTGACAATGCTGTTGGCAACGGTGCATTTGTCCGGCGTCGTGCCCAGCAGGCGCGCGGCTTCCTCAACCAGCGCCGTGCGGGTTGCGGCACCGGCCTGACGGAAGACATCCCACGTCATCCATACCGACCAGCTACCACCCGTGACCATCAGGCCCCATTTGGGGTCCGTGTCCACGTAGTTGATGCGGACCTTGCTCCAGTCGGCTTCCATCTCATCGGCGATGATACGCGCCAGCGCCGTGCCGATGTGCTGCCCCATTTCGGCGCGGATGATGTTGACGGTGATTTCACCATCGGGCGCAATGGAGCACCAGATGGTCGGCTCGAACGCGCCATCACCGGGAAGGGCCCTGTCGAGCGGAAAAATCTGGTTGGCGGCAGCCGGACGCGCAAAGCCGAACATGACACCAGCGCCAAGCGAGGTGACAAGGAAGCCACGACGCGACAGGGAAGTCTGCTCACGGCGACCGTCCCGACCCAGGCGGAAGCGGTTTAATCTACCCATTTGATGAATCTCCGCGTGCGTTGGCCGCGGCCTTCTTGATGGCCTCCCGGATACGGATATAGGTCATGCAACGGCACAGGCTGCCCGCCATGACAGCGTCGATTTCCTCATCCGTGGGGGAGGGATAATCCTTCAGCAGGCTGATCGCCTGCATGATCTGGCCGGACTGGCAGTACCCGCACTGCGGCACCTGAATGTCACGCCATGCCTGCTGCACCGGATGGTTTCCCTCCGGGTCAACACCTTCGATGGTGGTGATGTCAGCACCTTCTGCGGCGCTGACAGGGGTCACGCACGAACGGGTGGCCCGGCCACCGATATGGATGGTGCACGCACCACACATACCGATACCGCAGCCGAATTTCGTTCCGGTCAGGCCAACTTCGTCACGGATAACCCACAGCAGGGGGGTATCATCCGGCACGTCAACGGTTACGTCCCGTCCATTGAGGCGAAAGGTCGTCATGTTCTAGCTCCGTCTTTCAGCTCAATGGGACGACGCGACAGGGGAAGCCGGCAGGGTCTTGCGAACCTCGGCCGCCTTCTTTTCCAGATCGGTCCACGGCGGCAGGGTCGTGCGCGTCGCACGCAGATAGGCTGCCAGACGGGCCAGATCCGCATCTGAGAAGGAATGGTAGAAACTGGGCATGGAAACGGTGGAGATGCCTTCTGTCGTGCCGATACCGCGCAGGATGACCTGGAACAGGTTGGTCGGCTCATCCAGCCACAGCGCATTGTTCAGCGCGAGGTCCGGGCGGCCTTCAACCGGCTGCGGGCCAGCATTGGCGTGGCAGGCGGCGCACGCACCGGCATAAAGCCGCGCGTTCGGGTTGGTCTGCGGTCCCACCAGATCCTTCATGGAGGCGCTCATGGCCCACGCGATGGCCTTCGGGTCCTGACTTACGCGGCTGGAAGCATGATCGATCTCGGCCAGGTAATGTGCGATCGCATGCACATCGGATTCCGGCATTTCGCTCAGGCCGCCATGCACGACGGGCGACATGGGACCGGCAGCGCTGCCATGCAGCGGGGCGGAGCCAAAGCGCAGGTATTTGAAGAACTCGTCCTCCGTCCAGACAACGGGGGTCGGGTTGTGTTCGTTAAGCGGGGGCGCAATCCAGTTATCGACCGGCGCGCCATCATAGGGTGCGCTGCTCTTTTCCGCGCCCATGGCGTTACGCGGCGTGTGGCAGGCGGAACAGTGGCTCAGCCCTTCGGCCAGATAGGCGCCACGGTTCCACTCGGCATCATGCGTCGTGTCGTTCTTCAGCGGCCCTTCATGCAGGAACAGGAGTTTCCAGCCCGCCTGCTCCAGACGGATGTTGAAGGGGAAGCCGACCGTATTGTCACGCTTGACCGAATGGATCGGCTGGCGGGTCATGAGGAAGGCATAGACATCATCGATGTCCTGATCCGTCATGTGCGTGAAGTGATCGAACGGGAAGGCGGGGAAAAGCTGCGTGCCATCGCGGGAGATACCCTTGCGCATGGCGCGCTTGAAGGCGGCTTCCGACCAGCGGCCGATACCCGTTTCGGGATCAGGCGTGATGTTGGACGAGAAGATGGCGCCAAACGGCGTGTCCATCTTGTAGTCGCCAGCCAGTTCGATGCCACGCTTGCCATCCGTGCGGGTATGACATTCCGCACAGTAGCCGCCCGCAGCCAGCACGCGCCCATGTTCGATCTGCGCGGCCGTGAAAGAGGAAGGAGGAGGCGGTGCGACCGGCGCAATCGCCGGATACCACGCATAGGCAAGGAACCCGACGCCGCCGGCGACACCGATCCCCACAATCGCTGCTGCAATACGTTTAATCACGATGTTCTCGCGGTTGTGAAAGTCATCAAATCACCCCGTATCATCCGCCCGGTTCCGGTGCCGGTATGGCAGGAAACACAGGAGGCGGCGCGTCGTTGCCCGCCCCCGAAGCACCGGAACTGCCGGATGTGCGGGAACATCGGCGCCACGGCGGAAACTCAGTATTACTGTTTCCTAATCAAGCCGTTCGGGCGCACGTAAGATGAAAGCGATGATAAGACTTATTCAATTTTACATTGAATACGGATAACCCACCGCAAAACCCTGAATAACCGGGGCTGCGGGGGCCTGTCAGAACAACGTCTATATACAGATGAATATATATGTGGGCGGGAATGTCAATGCGGGGAAGGAAAAAATCCTTCCCCGCTCAGTCTGCTCAGTTCTGGTCGGGCAGGCTGTAGGCGACGATGTAGTCACCCATTTTGGTGCCGAAGGAGCCGTGGCCACCATCGGCGGTTACGATGAACTGCCTGCCGTCCACCGCGTATGTCATGGGGGTGGACTGGCCACCGGCGGGCAGGCGGTCCTGCCACAGCTGCTGTCCGGTCGTGACGTCATAGGCGCGGATGTAATAATCCAGCGTCGAGGTCAGGAACGCCACGCCGCCTGCGGTGGTCAGCGGGCCGCCAAGGCTGGGCACGCCCATCTTGATGGGCAGTGGCAGGGGCGCGCTGTCACGGATCGTGCCGTTGCGATGCTTCCACACGATCTTGTTGGTGCGCAGGTCGATACCCGACATGTAGCCCCATGCAGGCTGCTTGCACGGCAGGCCGAAGGGAGACAGGAACGGGTGCAGGTCAACGCCATAGGGCGTGCCGAACTGCGGCTGCACACCGCTTTCGCTACCGGACGGCAGGGATTTGTCCGGCGTCGCCGGGTTGTTGGGACCGCGCGGGATCAGGTGGGAGACGAACGGAATGGCGATGGGATTGGCAATCGCGATCTGACGCTCGGGATCGACCGCAAGGCCACCCCATTCAAACATGCCCAGATTGCCGGGGAACACCAGCGTGCCCTGCAGTGAAGGCGGCGTGAACGGACCTTCATAGCGCAGGCGATGGAACATGATGCGGCAGATAAGCTGGTCATACATCGTGCCGCCCCACATATCCGCATCCGTCAGGTTCTTCTTGGGGCGGAACGTAAGCTCGGAGAAGGGCTGCGTGGGCGAAAGGTGGTCGCCCGGTGCTGCACCCTGCGGCACGGGGGTTTCGGGGGCAGGAACGACCAGATGGCCATTACGCCGGTCGAGCACGAAAATATTGCCCGTCTTGGCCGGGGCATACAGGGTGGGAATGACCTCGCCATCCGCATTGCGGATATCCACAAGGCTCGGCTGCGCGGGAACGTCCATGTCCCACAGGTCATGATGGACGGTCTGGTAGCTCCAGGCCAGCTTGCCCGTGGTGGCGTTCAGCGCAACGATCGCACTCGCATACCGCTCGGCGTCCGCATTGCGGTTACCGCCCCAGATGTCCGGCGTCTGCACGCCCATGGGGATATAGACCAGATCGAGTATCCGTCTTGGTCAAGGACGCACAGGAAGCCAATCCCGATTTTCGCGCAGCAGGGTGTTGGCCAGAACAATGATACGGCGCATGATCGCAGTGATGGCGACTTTCTTGGCCTTCCCGGCTT
>NZ_JBGLOV010000011.1:0-129297 GCF_041402665.1 Komagataeibacter sp. SM21 | reverse complement strand
GGAAGTCGGCCTCATGATCGATGAGGTCCTCACCGCCCTTGCCCGTGAAGGCGGCGAAGGCTGCCCCGCCACGGAACAGGCCGTCCATGCGCGCGTCAAGGCGCTGTGTGCGCGGTTCCCGATCTACTGAGCAAAAACGCACCACAGGGTCCGATGTCGCTGAGTGTTGAAACCATAACCGGGGCGGCGATAGCCGGGATCATTCCCGCTCTCGCCCGCCTGCGTATCGCGGTGTTCCGTGAATGGCCTTACCTCTACGCCGGGGATGACCCGGTGTATGAGGAAGCCTATCTGGCCCCCTATGTGGGCAGTTCCGGCACCGCCATTATCGTCGCACGCCATGAATCACAGATTGTGGGGGCATCGACCTGCCTGCCGCTGAAGGATGAAGTGGCCGAAATCCGCGCCCCGTTTGCACAACGGGGACTGGATCTGGAACGGTTTTTCTATTTTGGGGAATCCGTGGTGCTGCCACAGTGGCGGGGACATGGGCTGGGCAAGCGCTTCTTTGCCGAACGGGAACGGCAGGCCCGCCGCATGAAGGCGGAGTTTGCCGTTTTCTGCGCGGTCCGCAGGCCGGAAGATCACCCTGCCCGCCCGGCATCGTTCCGTCCACTGCATAAGTTCTGGGCTGATCGGGGCTTCACCCCCCTGCCCGCCGTTTCATGTTCGCTGGACTGGCGCGATGTGGGGGCCACGGAAGAAAGCCCGCACCAACTGGATTTCTGGATCAGGCCGCTACGCGATACCGCCATCCCCGATACTTTGTTGACTGGAATACCCGCATGACATCTCCCCTGCGTCTGGGCACGCATTCATGGCAGGTGGAACAGTGCCGCAGCCTTGATGATTATGCGGCCCATCTGGACCGTGTTACCGCCGCGGGTGCGGCACAGGCCGATCTGCTTTTACTGCCCGAATACAGTTGCATGGAAGTCGCTGCCGCGTTTGCAACCACGCAGGCCGACGCCACAACGGAACTGCACGCCGTATGCGACCACAGCGCCGAAATCCTGCATATCATGTGTCAGGCCGCGCGCAGGCACAATGTCTGGCTCATGCCCGGCACCCTGCCGTGTGCTGACGCATCGGGGCGCATTCATAACCGCGCGCCCCTGATTGCCCCGGACGGACGCCATGCGTTTCAGGACAAGCATGTCATGACGCGCTTTGAAACGGAAAGCTGGGATGTAAAAAGTGGCCGTTCGCCCGGTTTTTTCGAAACGCCATGGGGCCGGATCGGCACCAGCATATGCTATGATTCCGAATTCCCCGCCCTGGCCCGCAGCCAGATCGAGGCAGGCGTCTGGCTGCTTCTGGTTCCCACCTGCACCGACACGATGCACGGGTTCAATCGCGTAAGGATTTCCGCCCGCGCCCGTGCGCTGGAAAACCAGTGCTTTACCGCCGTATCACCGACCGTAGGCATGGCGCCATGGCTTGCCACGCTGGACGAAAACCGGGGTATTGCCGGCATTTATGGCCCCATGGACCGTGGTTTCCCCGCCGATGGCATCATTGCGGAAGGCAGGCCCGACATGGACGACTGGGCGTTTGCCACGCTGTCGCCCGATGCACTGGAAGAAGTCCGTACCAACGGGGCCGTAAGGAACTGCCGCGACTGGCCGCGATCCGTAGCGACCGCAACCGCCCTTCCCTTTGTCTGATACATATTCCCGATACTGGAGAAACCCATGTCCGCTGAAGCTACACGCGCACTGATCGCGTCCTACTATCAGGCTTTCAATGACGGTGACCATGATGCGTTCCTCGCCCTGCTGAGCGATCAGGTTGAACACGACATCAATCAGGGTGGTCGGGAGACTGGTGTGGAGAAATTCCGCACCTTCCTGAAAAAGATGGATGCCCATTACAAGGAAACCATCAAGGATATCGTCATTATGGTGAACCCGGATGGCAGTCGGGCAGCGGCTGAATTCATGGTGCATGGCGAATATCTCAGCACGGATGACGGCCTGCCGCAGGCTGCGGGCCAGACCTACGTGCTGCCAGCGGGCGCGTTTTTTACCGTAACAGACAATAAAGTATCGCGTATTTCCAATTACTATAACCTGACTGACTGGATTGAGCAGGTTTCCCGATAATTTCGGATATAATACGATATGGAATGAAGGGTATTCCATTACGGATGCCCTTCATATCAACCTGTTTGAGATCATAAGGAAGTTTCTGGTGAAGCTTTTTTCAAAAAGGCGACACCCAGAAACTTTTCCTATTTTCTACCTGATTACTCTATCGCCTGCCCATCCGCGCTTTACGCTACATGCAGTTCCACGCCGTGTTCCCTCAGCATGGCGGTAATGTTTTCCGACGGCTGACGGTCCGTGAAGAAACCATGGACATGGGAAAGATGCCCCAGCCGCCCCATGGGCCTGCGCCCGAATTTGGTCTGGTCGGCCAGAAGATAGACACGTCTGGCATTGCGCATCATGGCCTGCGTTACGCTGATTTCGTCCGCATCGAAATCCAGCAGCGTGCCATCCTCCTCAATGCCGCTTATGCCGATCACGGCAAAATCGGTGCGGTACTGTTCGATAAAGGTGCTGGCAGTGGAGCCGGTAATGCCGCCATCGTAAAAACGCACCAGCCCACCCGTCACGATCACCTGAAAATCGGTCTGGGCGGATAACGGACTGGCCACATGCAGGTTGTTGGTAATGACCCGCAGCGCCTTATGCCGCCGCAATGCCTTGGCAAAGGCTTCCGTTGTCGTGCCTATACTGACGAACAGCGATGAGTTATCAGGAATATGCCGCGCGGCCAGATGCCCGATGGCTTCTTTCGCACGGCGATTGAGGACCTGACGTTCGGAATAGGCGATATTCTCGACCGAGGACGCAAGACCGGCCCCGCCGTGATGCCGGGCCACCAGCCCGCGCCGGGCCAGCATGTTGACATCGCGCCGGATGGTCTGGACCGCAACATCAAGCCGCTGGGCCAGTTCCTCGTTCGATACGTAACCCTGTGTACGCACCAGTGCCGTAATTTCCCGGTGGCGTTCTTCTGCTGACACGACGCGTGTTACTCCACTCCTGCCATGCGCATCCTATACGGCACGCGCCACGCTGCGTCCCGTGGCACCCAGATCCGCAAAAGCCTGCTCCAGCCGTGCAACGATACCCGTTTCCCCAACACGTAGCCATTTGCGCGGGTCATACAGCTTCTTGGTCGGCTTGCCCGTTGATGGGGCGATCTGGTGGCTGAATGCCTCCGCATGGTCCTGAACATAGCGGCCAATGCTGCTGGCGAATGCAAACTGGATATCGGTATCAATGTTCATCTTGAACACACCGTAAGATACGGCTTCGGTAATCTTCGCCTGCTCCGATCCCGAACCGCCATGGAACACCAGCGCCAGCGGTTTTTCGCCCGCACCGGTCGCCCGCGCCACCGCTTCCTGCGAGTTGCGCAGGATTTCGGGGCGTAATTTGACATTACCGGGCGCATAGACGCCATGCACATTGCCAAAGGATGCGGCAATGGTCACGAAACCCAGCGGGGAAAGCGCCTCATAAGCCTTGAGGACATCCTCGGGCTGGGTATAGAGATGGGCGTTATCCGCGCCATCGTCGAGGTCGTGCCCGACCCCGTCCTCCTCCCCGCCTGTGACGCCCAGTTCGATTTCAAGGCCGATACCCAGCGGGGCCATACGGCGCAGGAAGCTGGCGCATTCCGCAATATTATCGTCCAGCGGTTCAGCCGACAGGTCGATCATGTGGGAGGAAAACAGCGGGCTGCCCGTCTCCTCCACCGCTGTAGCGCTGGCGTCGATCAGGCCGGAAATCCATGGCAGCAGCTTACGGTCCGCATGATCGGTATGCAGGATCACGCACACGCCGTAAGCCGCCGCAACGGTATGGACATGACGCGCCGCAGCCACGGCCCCCAGCACGCGGGCCTGCTGCGCGTCCTTCATGCCCTCACCCGCGTAGAAACGCGCACCACCGTTGGAAAGCTGGATGATCACATCCGCCCGGTTGCGCGCGGCGGCTTCCAGCACCGCGTTGATGCTGTCGGTTCCAACCACGTTGACGGCAGGCAGGGCATAGCCCTCGTCCCGGCAGGTTTCAACCAAGCGGCGATAATCCGCCCCGGTCACGACACCGGGCCGGAGGCCAAGGCGGGCGGAAGCCGGGCTTGCTTTGTCGGTCATGTCGTTTCCCTATTGCCTGTTATTATTGTTATGCAACGGATGAAATGATTGTTACCACGTTTTGGTATGGTAGTCGTGATGGCCTTCGACAAACCGCAGCGTGCCGGACTTGGACCGCATGACCAGCGAATGCGTGACCGTACGACCACCCGAACGGCGGATGCCACGCAGCAGCGCGCCCCCGGTTACGCCCGTGGCAGAAAACAGCACATCACCCCGCGCCATGTCTTCCAGCGCCAGCTTGCGGGACGGATCGGCACCGGGGTTCATTTTGCGCGCGCGTTCAACCTGCCCGTCATCCTCGAACAGAAGGCGACCCTGCATCTGCCCCTGCACGCAGCGCACGGCGGCAGCGGCCAGCACGCCTTCCGGCGCGCCACCGGAACCGGCATAGATGTCGATCCCGCTGTCATCAAGGCAGGCTGCGATGGCGGCGGCCACGTCCCCGTCGCTCAGCAGCGTCACACGGGCGCCAGCTTCGCGCGTGCGGGCGATCAGTTCCGCATGACGCTCACGGTCAAGGGTACACAGCATCAGGTCGGACACATCGCATTTCTTGGCCTGCGCCAGTGCCTTCAGGTTCGCCTCGATGCTGTTGTCCAGATCGACCACCCCTTCGGGCAGGGCGGGACCAACCACGATCTTTTCCATATAGATGTCAGGCGCATGCAGGAAGTTGCCGCTTTCGGCCAGGGCCACGACAGTCAGTGCATTGGGCAGATTCTTGGCGCACAGGTTCGTGCCTTCCAGCGGGTCAACGGCAATATCCATGCCGGGACCGCCCGCGCCCACCTTTTCCCCGATGAACAGCATCGGGGCTTCGTCCATTTCCCCCTCACCAATCACCACCATGCCGTCGATCGCGACCGTATCGAAGGCGCGCCGCATGGCTTCCACCGCCGCGCCATCCGCTTCGTTCTTGAGGCCGCGCCCCGTCCATGCCGACGCCGCAACAGCCGCGGCTTCCGTTACGCGCACCAGTTCCAGAGCGAGATTGCGATCCGTAACCTGATAGGGATTATACCGTGAGGAAGTCATGAAGCACTCTTTTCCTGTCTTCTGAATACGAAGGTTACGCCGCTACGGTGGAACTGAGCGTACGCCGCACCGCCGCATGCCACCCTGCTACCATAGTGTCGCGCTGGGCCTTGTCCATCGCCGGGCGGAACAGATGCCCACGGGTCCATGTCCCTTCCAGCTCGGGTATGCTGCTCCATACCCCTGTTGCAAGCCCTGCCAGAAAGGCAGCGCCCAGCGCCGTGGTCTCAACCTGCCGGGGGCGTTCTACCGGCGTCAGCAGCATATCGGCAAGAAACTGACAGAACCAGTCATTGACTGACATTCCGCCATCAACACGCAGTGCGTTCAGCGTGCCGCCCCCATCTTCCCGCATCGCGTCCATCAGATCCAGCGTCTGGTAGGCAACCGATTCCAGCGCCGCACGGGCAATATGCGCCGCCGTCGCATCCAGCGTCAGCCCGCAGATAAGGCCACGGGCATCGGGGTCCCAGTGGGGGGCGCCAAGTCCTACAAAACCCGGCACCATATACACGCCGTGGCTATGGGGAACGCGGGTGGCCATGTCATCGGTCTGGGAGGCATGGGTAATCAGGTTCAGCCCGTCGCGCAGCCAGCGTATGGCCGCACCCGCCACGAAAATCGACCCTTCCAGAGCATAGGTCGTCTCATCCCCGATACGGTATGCAATCGTGGTGAGCATGCGGTTTTCCGAACGGACGGGCTTCGATCCGGTATTGAGCAGCGCGAAGCAGCCCGTGCCGTAGGTCGCCTTCGCCGTGCCGGGCTTGAAGCAGGCCTGTCCCACCATGGCCGCGTTCTGGTCGCCCGCCATGCCCGCCACCTTCAGCGGTTCGCCAAACAGGTCGGGATCGGTCTCGCCAAATATCTCGCTGTTGGTGCGCACATCGGGCAGGATGGCGCGGGGCACGTTGAACAGCGCCAGCATCTCGTCATCCCACTGGCAGGCATGGATGTTGAACAGCAGCGTGCGCGACGCATTGGTCGTGTCGGTCGCATGGACACGGCCACCCGTCAGCCGCCACAGCAGGAAGCTGTCGATCGTGCCGCAGGCCAGTTCGCCCTTCTCCGCGCGGGCGCGGGCGCCTTCCACGTTATCAAGTATCCACGCGATCTTGGTTGCGGAAAAATAGGGGTCCAGCAGCAGCCCCGTGCGTTCGCGCACAAGGTCTTCATGCCCCTGTTCACGCATGCGCGCGCATACCGCCGCCGTCCGGCGGTCCTGCCACACGATGGCGCGATGGACCGGCCTGCCCGTCTTGCGATCCCACATGACAATGGTTTCGCGCTGGTTGGTGATCCCGATACCCGCAATCGTACCGGGGCCACCCGCCTTTTCCATGACCTCACGCGCGGTGGACAGGACATTGGACCAGATTTCTTCCGGGTCGTGTTCGACCCAGCCCTGATTGGGATAATGCTGCGCGAATTCGCTGCGGGCGACAGACAGGGCGGTGATGTCACGATCGAACACGATGCTGCGGGTCGAGGTCGTTCCCTGATCGATGGCGAGAATTCTGTTCTTCTTGTTCATTATCGTCTCCTGCCTCTGCGGGCGGATGCTGGGTTCTGGCCGCAGGCGTCTTTTACACACGCGACCCGTGTTTTACGAAGCCGCTGTCGCCGCCCTTGGCTGGCGGGCGCGCAGATAGGCGTCAAGCCGGGCTGCGTCCTCGTCCGTTACATGCAGCCCCAGCCGGGACCGTCGCCACAGGATGTCCTGCGTCGTCTGCGCCCATTCACTGGCAATCAGATATTCCACCTCACGCGCGCTCAGCCCCGCGCCGAACTGTTCGCCCATATCCGCCAGGCTGCGCGCATCGCCCACGATGTCATGGGCGCGGGAACCGTAATTGCGGACCAGCCGCCAGCATGACTTCGCATCAAGGAACGGTGCGCGCGCCGACAGGCGGGCAACGGCGGCGTCGAACCCGCCTTCCCCCAGATCGCCGCCGGGCAGCACACGGTCCGCCGTCCAGCCGGGCGCGGACAGCACCGGCAGGAAGGGCTGGAGCTTTTCGATCGCATGTTCCGCCAGACGACGGTATGTGGTGATCTTGCCGCCAAAAATGGACAGCATCGGCGCCTGATCGCCCTGCGTATCCACATCCAGCACGTAATCGCGCGTCACTGCCGAAGCGTTCTTTGCCGCATCATCATAAAGCGGGCGCACGCCAGCGTAGCTCCATACCACATCATCCGGCGAGACGGATCTGGTGAAATACCGGCTGACGCTTTCGCACAGATAGGTGATTTCCTCGGGCGAGATTTCCACATGGCCGGGGGCCTGCGTCCACGGCACGTCGGTCGTGCCGATAAGGGTGAATTCCTGCTCGTACGGAATGGCGAAAACGATCCGCTTGTCCGGGTTCTGCAATATGTAGGCCTGCGGCCCGTCAAACAGGCGTGGCACCACGATATGGCTGCCCTTGACCAGACGCACCTGCTTGGTCGAACTGACCTGCGCGCGCTCACGCAGCACTTCGCTGACCCACGGTCCACCGGCATTGACCAGCGCCCTGGCCCGCAGGGTCGTGCAGCTGCCATCGCGCGTGTCCTCGATTTCGGCTTCCCACACGCCGTCCACGCGACGGGCCTTCACTAGCCGGGTACGTGTACGGATGTCAGCACCACGCGCCTGCGCGTCCATGGCGTTGAGGACAACAAGACGGCTGTCCTGCACCCATCCATCGGAATAGGCAAAACCGCGCGCAAGCGTGCCGTTAAGCGGCCTGCCCGCCGAATTGGTGCGGAAATCAAGTGACTTGCACCTGGGCAGCGTCATGTTGGGGGCAAGGTGATCGTAAAGGAACAGGCCCAGGCGCAGCATCCATGCCGGACGGGCCTGCGGCGTGTAGGGCAGGACGAAACGCATCGGCCAGATGATGTGCGGTGCGATGCGCAGCAGCTTTTCACGTTCGATCAACGCTTCGCGCACAAGGCGGAATTCGTAATATTCCAGATAACGCAGGCCGCCATGGATCAGCTTGGTGCTGGCGGACGAGGTATGGCTGGCCAGATCATCCTGTTCCACCAGAACCACGGATGCGCCACGGCCCGCGGCGTCACGCGCGATGCCGGTGCCATTGATCCCCCCGCCCACGACCAGCAGATCGACCGGGCCACCCTGCGCCGGGGGGGAGCGGAATGTTTCGTCCATGGACGCCATGTAGATGTTCCTCCTGATGCCTATGTTCGTAAACGAACATTATGGGCATTTCAATAGGGGAACCGCACATTGGTCAGGACTGTCACAGGAAATAAATTTTACATTAATATTACAGAAACACGCCATAAATTCGCCACAGAACAGAAATTACAGGACCGGATGATTTTTGTGCATGTGCGAAAACGCACAGAAACGCCAATCATCACACCCGGACAACGTGCTGACCCGAGGCGGGTTGCCTGACCTCTCTATTTTGTCAGATCGTTTTTATTAGCAGAAAACCGGTGAAAACATAGAATAGAGGCCGTCCGGGACCATTCTTTCTATTCCCTGAGCGCCCATGTTCGTTTAAGAACATACACTGGCTCAACACCGGCACAGGCCGGATGGCTGTTCCCATTAAACGATAAAAATAATCAGAGTGGGTTGAAATGCTGAAGAACCGACAATTTCTTGGCGAACTGATATCCGAATGCATTGCCGTCATCATCATCGTGATGGTCGGCGACAGCGTGGCCGCCATGTATACGCTATATGACCCCAGCCCGTACAAATTCTCCTATTGGGGCGTCTGTATCGTGTGGGGACTGGGCGTCACCATCGCCATTTACATAACCGGCAGCGTATCCGGCACGCATGCCAATCCCGCCGTGTCCATCGCCCTTGCCCTTTACCGGGACTTTCCGTGGCGCAAGGTGCCCGCCTACTGCGCGGCGCAGGTGCTGGGCGGTTTCATCGGGGCGGCACTTGTCTACGCATTGTACCAGCCGGTCATCGACCATTACAACCAGATCCAGGGCGTGGCGCGCGCCGATGGCGGGGCGGCAGGGGTATTCTTTACCCATGCGGGTGATTTCATCACCCCGCTGCATGCCTTCATGGATGAAACGATCCTGACCGGACTGCTTCTGTTCGGCATCTTCGCGATTACATGCGAATACAATACCGTCGCCCCGCAGGCCAATTCCAGCGCACTGATCATCGGGCTGCTTGTCGCCAGCATCGGCGCGTGTTCGGGCTATCTGGAAGCGTGGGCGATCAATCCCGCGCGCGATTTCGGCCCGCGCCTGTTCTGCTACCTTATGGGCTGGGGCAGTTCGGCCCTGCCCGCGCCGGGCAGTTTCTGGTGGGTGCCAATCGCGGGGCCTGTATGTGGCGGCGTGTTGGGGGCCGGGGGTTACCAGTTCCTGATCCGGCCATTCATCCCGCGCCAGACAACCCTGCCGACACCACCCACACCGTAAACTGGTCACGGGCAATGCCGGACCGGGGGCAGTTTCCCTCCGGTCCGGCTGGTCGCCAGTTCCGCGCGGTCCGGGATCGGGCGGCGCGTCTAACGCTGGACTACGGTGCGAATGGCGAAATTGCTCTGTATCCGGGCCACGCCCGGCATGCGCGACAGTTCTTCCTTGTGGATGCGTTCGTAATCGGCGGCGTCGCGGGCTTCCACGCGCACCAGATAGTCCGCATCGCCGGTCATCAGGTAACATTCACGCACATCGGGACATTCACGTACGCGGGCCTCGAAGCGACGCAGGCATTCCTCCGTCTGCCGTTCAAGCGTGATCTGCACGATCACCGTGGTCATGCCATGGACCGAGCGTTCATCCACCAGCGCGCGATAGCCGCGGATGACCCCTTCTTTTTCCAGCATGCGCACACGCCGCAGACACGCCGATGGCGACAGCCCCACCCGCTGCGCCAGATCCGCGTTACTCATCCTTCCGTCATGACGCAGGTTACGCAGGATGGCCTCGGTCAGGCGATCGAATGGCATGGTGAATTTTCCACTTATTTTCGCATATAATTGCGTGACGCTTCTTATAATGGCATGGAATTGCGTCAAACGACAGGACATTCTGTTGTCACATGCATACGATCAAACCTGCCCCACACCGTTACCGGAGTATCTTCCGCATGCCTGACCTGCCTTCCCCCACGCCCACGGCTGGCTGGTCCGCACCCGGCGCGGGTGCGATACTGGAAATCAGTCTGGGCGCGATCGCAGCAAATTTCAGCCTGCTCAATGCCCGTACGGGAACCGCCACCTGCGCCGCCGTGGTCAAGGCCGATGCATACGGACTTGGCGCGGACCGGGTAGCACCCGTACTGGAACAGGCCGGGGCGAAGGTCTTTTTTGTCGCACATCTGGAAGAAGGCATCCGGCTGCGCGCCCATGTCTCCCCCACCTGCCGGATATTCGTCCTGCACGGCCCCATGCCGGGGACGGAGGGAGAATTCACCGCCCATAACCTGCTGCCCGTGCTGAACAGTCTGGAACAGATGGCAGGCTGGCGCGCTCGCGCAGTTGCAGTTGGAACGGCCCTGCCCGCCGCCATTCAGGTGGATACCGGCATGTCGCGCTTTGGCCTGTCGGAAGCGGACGTGGCACTTGTATCGGGCAATCCCGCACTGCTGGATGGTATTGATACGCGGCTGGTCATGAGTCACCTCGCCTGTGCCGATACGCCCGCCAACCCGGCCAATGCGATGCAGCGCGACAGGCTGCGCGCCATGGCGGCCCGGCTGCCGGATGCCGATCTTGCCCTTTCGGCCTCATCGGGGATTTTCCTTGGGCCGGATTATCATTTTGACCTCGTGCGTCCCGGTGCCGCACTGTATGGACTGGCCCCCAATGCGGACATGCCCAACCCGCTGCACCCGACCGTGCGCCTGTGCGCCCGTATCGTGCAGGTCCGCACCATCGCGGCCGGGGACGCCGTGGGCTATGGCCTGACATGGCGGGCCAGCGGGCCACGGCGGATTGCGACACTGGGCATTGGCTATGCCGACGGTTTCCTGCGCCACGGCGCGGATGGCGGTGGCTGCGCCTGGCTGGGCGATTACCGGCTGCCCATCCTTGGCCGCATTTCCATGGATTCCACCACGGTAGACGTAAGCGACGTGCCCGAAACCATGCTTGATGCCGCAACCCATGTGGACATGATCGGCCCCCGCCGCAGCGTGGATGATGTGGCGCATTCCGCCGGCACCATCGGCTACGAAGTGCTGACAGCACTCGGCTCCCGTTTCCATCGCGCTTACCTGACACAGGCCGCGTGATGTGTTTTCCCACGCCAGAAAAGGCATCTGAGTAATGAAAATCATCGTTCTGGGTAGCGGTGTCGTCGGTGTGACATCGGCTTGGTATCTTGCGCAGGCCGGCCACGAGGTCACGGTAGTCGACCGCCAGCCCGAAGCCGGACTTGAAACCAGCTTCGCCAATGCGGGGCAGGTCTCGCCGGGATATTCTTCCCCATGGGCTGGGCCGGGCGTGCCGTTCAAGGCCATGAAGTGGCTGATGATGAAATACCGGCCTTTCGTTTTCTGGCCGATGCCTGATCCGCAGCTGTGGAAATGGCTGGTCCAGATGCTGGAAAACTGCACCACCCCGGCCTATGACCGCAACAAAGGCCGCATGGTCCGTATTGCGGAATACAGCCGCGACATGATGCGCGACCTGCGCGCCAGCACGGGCATTGCGTATGATGACCGGCAGTTGGGCACGCTTCAGCTTTTCCGCACCCAGAAGCAGATGGATGCCATCGCGGGCGATATCCGCGTGCTGGAACAGTACAACGTCCCTTACGAGATCCTGACGCGCGAAGGCTGCGTCCGGGCCGAGCCGGGTCTGGCTTCCACCGCGCATAAATTCATTGGCGGCCTGCGCCTGCCCGGCGATGAAACGGGCGACGCCTTCCTGTTCACCCAGCGTCTGGCCGCCATGGCGGCCGAAGCTGGCGTCACCTTCCATTATGATACCGCCATCCGCACCATGACGGAGGAAGGCGGTCGCATCACCGGTATCGAGACCAGCCGCGGCCGGATGGTGGCTGATTCCTATGTCGTGTCGCTGGGCAGCTATTCACCCGCGCTGGTGCGCCGTCTGGGGCTGGACCTGCCGATCTATCCGGTCAAGGGCTATTCCATCACCGCCGACATCGTGAACGAGAGGCAGGCCCCGGTTTCCACCATCATGGACGAAACCTTCAAGATCGGCATCACCCGCCTTGGCGACCGTATCCGCGTGGGGGGTACTGCGGAACTGGCGGGCTTCAGCACCAGCCTGCGCGCGCCCCGGCGCGAAACGCTGGAACATTCCGTAACGGACCTGTTCCCCGGCGGCGGCAACATTGGCGGCGCGAAATTCTGGACCGGCCTGCGTCCCATGACACCGGACGGCACGCCCATCATTGGCCGCACGCGCTATGATAACCTGTTCCTCAATACCGGTCACGGCACGCTGGGCTGGACCATGGCCTGCGGTTCGGGCCGCGTGCTGGCCGACATCATGTCCGGTCGCATGCCCGAAATCCCGCATGAGGATCTGGGAATCGTGCGCTACGGTCAGTAAGGCCAGACCACGGCCCCTTCCCCTGCCGCGCTGGCGGCGGCGGGGGTAAAGCCTTCGGGCAGTCCTTCCCCGCGCTGGCGCACGACACGATAGACCGTCCCGCGTAGCCAGCGGTGGACCGGGTCGCTGTCCCGGCGCGGATGCCATGCCTGAAACGAGTGCACGACGGGCAGGTCGAAGGGAAATTCGAACTCCGCCAGATGCATGGACCGGATAGGCAGGTAATCGATGGCGATACCCGGCAGGGGCAGGATCATATCCGTCATGCGCAGGGTTTCGACCATGGCGTAATAGGTAGGCACCACCATCACCACACGCCGCCGCAGGCCGAACTGCTCGCGCAGTACCGCATCAATCGGTCCGTGCAGCCGCCCCCGCCGCGATACGCTTATATGTTCGTAGCGTGCAATGGATTGCGGTGTGATCCCTTCGGACAGGATGGGATGGTCCGCACGCACCAGGGCGCGGAAACTGGTGGGAAACAGGCTCTGTCGCCGGATTTCGGGCCGCATGTCATCCGATGCGCCCAGATAGAGGTCAACGCGGCCTTCGCGCAGGTCATCGCTGGGTTCATCATCGGTCTCGGGCGCGAAAGTCAGGGTGCAGCCCGGGCAGTCCTGCCTAAGGGCGGCAAGAACAGCCGCGGCGAACGCACCCACGATCAGATCATTGGCCCGCAGCGTGAAATGGGGCGACAGACCGGCAAGGTCGGGCGTTTCCTGTTCTTCAAGCAGCGAGTCCGCCCCGTCGACCAAGGCACGCACCCGGTCACGTATGCCCAGCGCGAAGGTTGTGGCCACCATCCGCCGTCCCGATGCCACAAGGATCGGATCGCCAAAAATCACGCGCAGTTTGGCGAGGCTGCGGCTCATGGCGGCCTCACTCATCTTCAGCCTGCGTGCCGCGTGGGAGACGCCTTCTTCCTCAATCAGGACCTGAAGGCTGCGCAACAGATCGAGATCGTAGCGTTTTCTCATGCGGCGCGCCTTCTGTGTTTTGCGGACCAGACCGGAACGGCCTGACTATTCATAAAGAACCGGATTTCACCAATCCGCAAAATGAAGGTATCGACCCACCCGATCAACGGATAATTCCCGCTGCCCGGTATCGTGATCCGGGCGGGAGGGACTGCACCGTGAAATACGGCCCCTTCCCTCCCGCCCTGTTGCGCCATTCATGACACGGTCAGGCGCGATTTACTCCACCCCGGCTTCGATCGCGACGATGCACGCCGTGGCGGTCCGGCCAATCCCGTCCAGACAGGCCAGCACTTCCAGCAGCCTGCCGTTACCGGGGTCGGCACGTTCCATCCGGGCGATGCGCATGCGCGCCGCCCGCACCACGGCAATACCGCGCGGGCTTACGGGCCGGTAACGGACAAGGGCGCGCAGCAGAACGGTTATCACATCCGATGCGCCGTCGCGCTGCTGCCGCTTGAGCTGGCGCAGCAGCAGGATATTCAGTCCCACGGCGGAAAACATCAGCATAAGGCGTATGCCACCCCCTGCCGTCCTGTCATGTTCCTGCGCCGCATGCCGCACCATGCGCCCGATCCGGTCCAGACTGGTGCCGATCCACCATTGCGGCGTGGGAGAAAGCGGCACAAGGCACAGTCGCCGCAGTTCCCCACGGATATGCGCACCGAAACGCAACCGCTCGTCGCGGGCACGAAATGGCAGGACCAGCCGGAACACCAGAACGCTCAGCCCGACCGCCAGTACCGTATGCAGCGCACTGTTGAGGAAGGCGACCTCATCCACCCGGCTCTGGTTACCGGGCATAAGCAGGTTGGGCATGAGCAGCCCGTAGGCGGCGGCAGCCCCCGCCGTGCCCCGGTTGCACTTCGCCAGTCCGCCTACAAACAGGAAAATACCCAGCACAAAGGCAAATTCCTCATAGTCACTCAGGTACGGCAGTATCCCCAGATCAAGGCAGCCCGCCGCCACGGCGGACCACACAGCACCTGACAGGAAACGGGTCGTACCGACCACCGGGTTTTCACGCGTGGCGAACAGGCCACAGACCAGCGTGGTAATGGCAATGAACCCCATGCCGCCGGGCCATGCGGTCAGTTCATATACCAGTGCCGCCAGCATGATGGCCGCAGCCCCGCGCAGGCCATTGTAGAAAGCCAGCCGCACGTCCCTATGCCCCGCCAGACGGAAGCGGAAACGGTCATGGGCCGGCGGGCTGAAAATGGCGTGACAGTGGTCAAGCGCGATCCCCAGATCCGCCATGCTGGCCCCCAGAACCCCATGGGTGATGCGGGCCATTTCCTGCATGCCATCCGTCGCACGCCGGTCGAACAGGGCATGCAGGTGGGATACCTGTTCACGCAGTTCGTCCAGCATTCCACCCTTCAGCCGACAGGTTGCAAGCCGGTCGCACAGATGCAGGAGTTGCCCGCGCGTATCGGCAAAGGCATCATCCCCCGCCAGTACCGCGCGTTCCGCCCCGCCTGACAGGCCGACAAGGCGGGTGACCAGAATTGACACTTCCGCCAGCACCGCGCGCGCATGGTCGCCCGCATGCAGGTGACGGCCCATTTCAATGGCGGGAAATTCAAGCCCCTGATGGACCGAAACCAGCATGTCCGAAAACTCACCGGCATGGAGCAGCGTGTCGCGCTCATGCAGCACGATTTCACGCAGCAGCCCGCCCAGGCGGTGCAGCACGTCTTCCACCCGCGCAACCATGATGCCGCGGGCACGGGTGGCGAGGTTGAGCGTGAACAGCATGCCCATCACTGCCTCGCACACCACGCCCAGCACGATATAGGTCGCGCGCGAAATCCCGATGAAAAAGACGTTATCGGGCTGGGATGCCGCCGCCACCGCGATGATGGAACACGTATAACCCGACAGCACGAATGCGTAGGAGCGGAAATTCAGGCTGAACGTGGCCAGAAAACTGCACAGCCCGATCCAGATCGCCACCGCCGGGAAAAACAGCCATGCCTGCTGCGGAAAGGCGGCGATGAACACCACGGCGGCCACAGCCCCCACCAGCGTACCGACAATGCGCCACCGCGCCTTGGACATGCTTTCCCCACGGCCAAGCTGGGCCACGGACCATACGGTCGCAACCGACCATTGCGGGCTGTCCAGTTCCATCCACAATGCGATGGCCAGCGCGACAAGCGATGCAATCGTATTGCGCAGCGCAAAAGCCACTGCCTGCGGTGCAGGGCAGAACAGCCAGTGCAAGGCGCGCAGGTTAAGGGGCCAGTACACGCGCGCCATCGCCGCACCGCCGAAGCGCGAAATATGCATATATTCCTGCCCGTCTTGCGTGGGCGGGCATGTTACCGTTCCTGCAGGGCAGGAATATCCCGCCCTTCAGGCCAGTCGCCGCCCGGTTAGCGGGATACTTCGCCCACCGCCTTTTCATAGGGACGGTACTGCGCGGTCCATACGGCTGCTTTCAGTGCGGCTTCCGTTGCATCGTCCGATGCGGGCGGGGCGACGCCTTCGGCCCGCCCCTGCCGGATGACGGCGCGTGCCACGGCCATGGCGACGGTACGCAGTTCGGAAACCGGGGGCAGCAGCGGGATCGTGGTCGGATCATCGCTGTCCGCAGCAGGCGACAGGCCTGCCAGCGCATGGGCCGCCGCCAGCAGCATGCCATCGGTCATGCGCGTGATGCCACCTGCCACCACCGCCAGCCCCACGCCGGGAAACACGTATGAATTGTTGATCTGGTCCACCGGACGGCTGCGCCCGTCATAGCTGACCGGCGCGAACGGACCGCCCGTGCCGATAATGGCGCGGCCTTCGGTCCATTCCAGCAGGTCGCCGGGCATGGCTTCGATATTGGCCGTGGGGTTGGAAAGCGCGAAAATGACGGGCCGTGCGGATTGCTGCGCCATCGGAGCCACGATATCGCGGGTAAAGGCGCCACCCTGCCCTGAAGTGCCGATCAGCATGGTGGGACGGACATTCTCCATCACCTCCGCCAGGGTGATATGGGCGGGATCAGCGACCGTCCAGCCCGATGCAATGTCAGCAGGCTGGGCAAAAGGCTGCTGGCCTTCGGTCACGTCCGCCATGCCTTCGCGCACAAGGCCGTTGATATCGACCATGAAGAAGCGCCGGTTCGCTTCATCCGCCGCCATGCCTTCGGCCACCATCATCTGCACCAGCAGGTCGGCAATGCCACAGCCTGCGCCGCCCGCGCCGAAAACGACAATCCGCTGCTGCGCCAGCGGCGCGCCCCCGGCCCGGATCGCCGCCAGCAATGCACCCGCAGTTACGGCGGCAGTGCCCTGAATATCGTCGTTATAGGTACACATCCGGTCACGGTAACGGCGCAGGATGCGCAGCGCGTCGGCGCCCGACAGGTCTTCCCAATGCAGGGCGACATTGGGCCAGCGCGCGTGAACGGCGGCAACGAATTCAGCTATGAACGCATCGTAATCGGCCCCGCGCACACGTCTGTGCCGCCAGCCGATATATTCCGGGTCTTCCAGCAGGGTCGCGTTATCAGTGCCGACATCAAGCAGGATGGGCAGCGCGCAGGCCGGGTCCAGCCCGCCACATGCGGTGTAAAGCGACAGCTTGCCAATGGGAATGCCCATGCCGTTGGCGCCCTGATCGCCAATGCCAAGGATGCTGCCGCCGTCGCTTGCAACGATCACGCGCACATTGTCCCATTGCGGCGCGGACAGGATTTCCGCGATCCGGCCCCGGTCCTCGAAACTGAGGAACAGGCCGCGCGGGCGGGTCCAGATATGGCTGAAGCGGATACAGGCCTGACCGATGGCGGGCGTGTAGATGACGGGCAGCCATGCTTCCAGCGCCTGATCTACAATGGCGTAGAAAAGCGTTTCATTGCGATCCTGGATTTCGCGCAGCGCAACATGTCGCGAAAAGTTGTCCGGCAGGGCGGCAAGCCGCGCACGGGCCAGATCGACCTGTTCCGCCAGTGTCGCGACACGCGCGGGCAGAAGACCATGCAGCCCGAACAGGTCACGTTCGCGCCCGTCAAACGCATTCCCCTTGTTCAGAACAGGGCAGTCCAGAAGTTCCCTGCCCGACAGCGCCGTATGGAGGGAAACGTTACCTGTGGACTGTACTGTATCCGACATAAGAACCCGATATTGCGATAATAGTTGAAGGAAGCGCAGGATACGGATCTGCACATCTTCGTGTAGAGCACGTGGCTGCACGCCAACCGTGCGTCAGACGCAATCATGGAACGCCTTATGCCCGATGAGATCAGTGACCTGAAGTTTTTCTGCATCCTTGCCGCCGCCGGAAGCATCGCGGGATGCGCGCGCGCCATGGGCATGTCGCCCGCCGCGATGAGCCGACGCCTCAGCGCGATGGAATTCCGTCTGGGCACCCGTCTGGTCACACGCACATCGCGCCATTTCGCGCTGACGGCGGAAGGGCACCGCCTGCATGAACATGCCGTACGCATCATCGGCGAAATCGAGGAGGTGGAGGCCGAACTGACGGCGCGCGCCGGCATCCCGCACGGACTTCTGCGCGTGGGCGTGCCATCGGAAATCGGGCGCAAGATGCTGGCGGGCATCGTGGCCGCCTTCGTGGGGCAGTACCCGGATGTGACCGTTCACCTGACCCTGTCGGATGCGGGACTGGATGTGATTGATGACGGGCTGGACATCGCCATCCGCCCCGGCATGCCCTCGGATCAGGAGGTCATGACCACCAGCCTCATCAACAGCCGCCGCGTGGTCTGCGCATCACCCGATTACATCGCGCGCAAGGGCCTGCCCGCCACGCCGCATGACCTGCTCAAGCATGACTGCATCTGCCTGATCCGCCGCCAGCGCATATTCAGTGAATGGGTATATTCCGACGCCAAGGCCCGCAAGGAAATCCATGTGACCCCCCGCCTTGCCACATCCAGCAGCGAAGTGGTGCATGACTGGGCGGTCAATGGCCGGGGCATCGCGCTGAAGGTGTTGTGGGATATTGCCGATGACCTGAAATGCGGACGGCTGATCGAATGCCTGAGCAATTACGCGTGGGAGGACGTGACCCTGTATGCGGTCTATCCATCCCGCGCGCATCTGCCCTCACGCACGCGCTTTTTTCTGGACTTCGTGCGGCGCGAACTGCGCCAGAGCTATTTTGGCACCTGAACGCCCGTAATTCAGCCCATCACATCCAGCCCGCGCACGACATCGGCGGCCCGCGCCATGAGGGCAGGCATGTCCAGACCGGGAATGTGGCCATCCACCACCACATGCCGCCCGGCAGTAAAGACATGACGCACATCCGCAGCCCCTGATGCCACAGGGGCAATCAGCGGATCATGCAGCCCCGCATGGCGGGGCCGGTCCAGCCCATGCACCACCAGATCGGCCGCCATGCCTTCGCGCACGGTACCGGTTCCATCCAGCCCCAGCACCTGCGCCCCGCCTGCCGTGGCCCAGTGGATCACGTCCTCGCACGTCACGGCCGCAGGGCCATGGACCGCGCGATGGACCATCCACGCCGCGTGCATTTCAGCACCCATGTCACAGGCCTCGTTGGAAGCAGCACCATCGACCGCCAGCGATACGCGCCCACCGGCCCGCATCATCGCAGGGGCCGGGGCGATGCCCGAACCCAGACGGCAGTTGCTTTGCGGACAGTGCGCCATGCCGGTGCCGGTCCGGGCCAGCAGGGCGATTTCCGCCTCGTCCATATGGACCAGATGCGCATACCACACATCGGGGCCGGTCCAGCCATGTTCGGCCACGAACTGCACGGGGCTCATGCCGTATCGTTCCCGGCAGAAGGTGACGTAATTGGTGGTTTCCGACAGGTGGGAATGCATGCCGATCCCCATGTCACGCGCCGCCTGCGACGATACCCGCAGTTCATCCGGCGTCATGCCCCATGTGGGGGTGTTAGGGGCCAGCGCGACACGCCGCATGGCATCGGGTGCTGGATCGTTATACCGGGCGGCAAGATCCGATACACGCCGCAGCATCGTGTCCAGATCCTCGTTCGGGCTGGGGATGATGTCGTCCGTATCGAGCTTGCGGCTATGGGTGGTACCGCCACGCGCCAGCACGAAACGCAGGCCCATCCGGGTGGCAGTATCAAACAGGACGTGGGCTGGGTCATAACGGTAGGTATCGGCAAACAGGTAGTGGTGGTCCGCCACCGTGGTACAGCCTGACAGCAGCAGTTCCGCCATGCCGACTGTTGCCGCCGTAGCCAGCGCGGTTTCGTCGATACGGCTCCAGTAAGTTGACGGTACAAGCCGGAGCCATGTTTCCAGCGGGGCATCAATGGCCGAGGGAATCCCCTTGAGCATGGTCTGGAACAGATGGTGATGCGTGCAGACCAGCCCCGGCGTAATCACACCGCCACGGGCATCCACCGTAATTTCATCTGGCTGGGGTGCAATCGCACCGATTGCGGCGATAAGTCCGTCGCGTATATGCACATCGCCCTTACGGCGGGCCAGCGCGCCACGCTGTCCCGTCAGAATGCCCGATGCGTTGCGGATGACGATATTGGTCTGGTTCATTATTGGCTGGGTCCTGATCCATTACGCCAGAGGCAGTATCCTGCTTTCACGCACGCGGCGTGTAATTGGCCCTGATCCGTTCATCCAGATAGGCCTGTGCGGTAATGGGTTCGTATTTCTTTTCCGGCCCCTGAATGATCGCATCCCGGTTTGCCTGACAGAAGAAAGGCAGCGACAGGCGCGGGCCGAGATATTCGTCCCGCCGTGGCATGCGCACGCGGTGGAGGGTGGATTTGAGGCGGTCGTCACTCCAGCGCATCAGCATGTCGCCGATATTGCATGTCACCGCGCCGCGCACGGGGGGCACGTCGGTCCATGCCGGATTGTCCGCATCCTTGCCGGGACAGACCTGCAGGCCGCCCTGCCCCGGTCGCTGGTGCAGCAGGGTCAGGCAGTCGAAATCGGAATGCGCGCCCGCACGCCAGAATTCGAAATCCGCGTCCGTGGCGTTTTCCATGCTCATGTAATGGATCAGCCGCAGCGTACTCTGGTAATGCGCGGAAGCGGGATCATGGTTGTGGGTAAAGAAATCCGCATCGAACCCCAGTCTGACCGCAAAACAGGACAGGATTTTCATGCCCAGTTCCCAGTTCTGGCGCTCGAACCGGCACATGCGTTCCTGAAATCCCGGCAGGATGGCTTCATCCGGCCAGATATTGTCCATGCTCGACATGGTGATCTGGTAGGATTCCTTGTTATCCGGCGTGCCGGTGGACGGGCGGACCTGCGCACGGTATTCCCACCCGGCATTGGAGCCGACCTTGCGCAGGTAGTGTTCCTTCTGCGCCATCGGCAGGTCGAAAAAATTCCATGCGGCGCTGAAGGCTGCATCCACATCCGCTTCGGCAATGCCGTGGTTCAGTACCTGAAAGAAGCCAACCTGCGTCGCCGCATCCCACAGCGCATCGGTAATCTCGGCCTTGCGGTTTTCGTAATCCGACATGTCGATCTGGGGAATGGCGCGATCGACGCAGGTTCCCTGCCCACCGATCGTGGCTTCACGGTTGAGTTCTTCCAGCCCGTAGGCGGATGGCGTGGATATATCGGGGCGAGACATGCTTGTTCTCCGGTCAGAAGATTTTCCGAATGACATGGCGGACAGGACACGGCAGCCTGAACACGAACGGGTTCAGGGTCTGGAAACAGAAGTCTGTTTTTCAGGGAATGTCGTGCATGTCAGCAGTCCACCAATCAGAAACAGATTTGTGTGGAGCAATGCCCAGGATCAGGTCCAGACCGCTTCTACTCGCCCACCAAGAACATCATGGATGGGCGTGGATGGTCAAGCCAAAAACGTAATGAACACCATCGGCGGAATACGGTTACGGCAGCCAGACCGTGCAGCATGTGCCCTGTCCCGGCGTGCTGGAGATGTCCAGCCTGCCGCCGTGACGGTCCACGATATGGCGAACGATGGCCAGACCCAGCCCCGTGCCCTGATCGTTGCCGTTGCGCGTGCCCGATGGTGGCACGCGGTAGAACCGTTCGGTCAGGCGGGGCAGATGCTGGGGTTCGATCCCCGGCCCGTTATCGCGCACATACAGGTCAAGCCCGCCCCCTTCGTGCCAGCGCGCGCCGATTTCGATGCGCGCCACGGCGGGCGGAAGCGGGCGGCCATAGCGACAGGCATTTTCACACAGGTTGAGCAGCACCTGCACGATCTGGTCCACATCCCCGCGCACCGTGCCATCCGGCGCGGGCTGGATGACGATATCGGCCCGGTCCGCCGCCGGCCTGCCCTGCAGTTCATCATTCAGGCGGCCAAACAGTTCCGGCACGGAAATCTGTCCCTGCGGGCGCTGGTGTTCGAGCATCTGCACGCGCGAAAGATATAGCAGCCTGTCAATCAGGCGCTGCATGCGCGCGGCCTGCCGCGCCATGATGGGAAGGAACTTCTGTCGTGCCGCGGTATCATTCGCCGCGGGCCCCTGCAGGGTTTCGATAAAGCCGAGCAGGGCCGCCAGCGGGGTGCGCAGTTCATGGCTGGCATGGGCGACGAAATCGCTGCGCGCGCGATCCAGCGCTTCCCGCGCGGTGGCGTCCAGCAGCGCGACGCTACAGGCGGGCTGTCCCTGCCACTGCCCCGCCTTGATGAAAGCTTCCACAATGCGGCGTACGGGTACGTCCGTCTCGATCCGCACCCGGCTGATAGTGCCGGGCTGAAGTTCACTTATGGCGCGTTGCAGCACGGGGTGGCGGATCATGGTGCCCAGCCCTTCCGCAAACTCGGCCTGTGCGGTCGCCCCGGCATGAAGCAGCCGCCCGCTGCGTGCGAGAACCAGCAGGGCCACCGGCAGGTCATCTACCGCCAGCGTGTCCGTTTCCGTGCCGGATGCAGGATCGGCCTGCAAGCGGGCAGCATAATAGGGCAGCCGCCCCGCCGCGTGGTACCGGCGCATGACGCCATAGGTTCCCAGCGCACCCATCACCAACCCAGCAACCAACCCGACCAGCGTCGTCACATCATACTCCCCATCACGGGCATGCCCCATGGCACGCATGGGCGATACCATGAAGCCGTGGCGACGCAAAGCCCGGCATTACTGAAATAAAGTTATTATTTGTGCAGTGCAAAATTAATATAATTATGAATTATTTGACGTTTCAATAATTTTAAATTAAATGACAATAACCATAAAATAAAAACAATGGTGGTTAAATCATGATCCTTTTCCCGTATCGCGCCGTAGCGCCTGTCGCTGTCCCTGCCGCCGCCGTCCGTCAGCTTCCGGGCTGAACGGTCGTCCGCTTTCCGGCCCTGCAGCCGCGTCTTCATGCTCCGGTCGGTCATGACCGGGCCACGAGAAAATCGACAGATATGAAAAGACAGATACGGTGCGCCCGCACGGGGCGCGCACGCCATCCGTTTCCCTACGCATGCAGATGGCTGCTTGCCATGGGCACGGTGACCACCGCCCTGCCCGCAGCGACAGCCCATGCGCAGGTATCCAATGCTATTGTGCCCTCGCTTGTCTCAAGCAGCGCGGTTTCGGCCATGCCATCGAACGGCATGACACAGGAAGCCCAGATCAGCGCCCGGCTTGATGCCCAGAGCCTCGGCCCCACGCCGCAGGCCATCCGCAGGCCGCCCAATACCCCGATTCCGCCCAGCGGGGTGCCCAACTATCCATCCGCCGGTCTTGCCACCATGAGCGTGGCGCCTGTCAGCAGCCCCGGTGATAACAAATCGTTCCACAAGATCGAACTCGACGCCCTGCTGCGCCACGAAGGACCGTCCGCCATGCTGCCCGCATGGCTCGATGCCCAGCACGATCAGGATCTTGAGGACCCGTACTACGTTCCCACCGCCGGTAGCGGGCACCTGGTGCCCCAGCTTGCGCCGCTGCGCAAAACCCTGCTCAACCACGGCGTCAGCTTTGCCTTTACCTATAAGGGGGAAGCCATGGGCGTGATCAAGGGCGGTGTCGAACGTGGCATGAGCTACGTGCATGAACTGACATTGCAGGTGAACTTCGACCTTGAAAAAATGGCGGGCATAAAGGGCTGGTCTGTCCATACACTGGTGATGGAACGCGCGGGCCATGCGGTCAGCCATGACCGGGTGGGCGAATATTACGTCAACCTGCAGGAAGTCTATGGCCTGTCGGGCAACGTGGTGGCGCATCTGGTGGATTTCTATGCCGAAAAGAAGCTGCTGAACAACCATCTGGACGTATCGTTCGGGCGCATGGCGCTGACGCATGTATTCGCCACATCCCCGCTGCTGTGTTCGTTCATGGTGACATGCTCGGCCCCCGTGGCGCTGAAGCTGGACCCCGGATTCAGCGTCTACCCCAAGGCGACATGGGGCAGCCGCATCCGCCTGCGGCCCACGCGCGATACCGCCATCCAGCTGGGCGCGTATTCGGTCAGCGCGCTGTCTGACAATCCCAGTGGCTGGGCATGGGGTAGCGAGAATGCAACCGGACTCATGCTGCCGGTCGAATTCACGTGGCAGCCGTATCTGACCCGCAACCGCATGCCCGGCCATTACGTGCTGGGCTACGCACACGACACCACCCGTTACCCCGACCAGATCGGGGTCGGCCTGCCTGCTGCCCTGACACAGGCGGCGGGACACCAGCGTTCGGCCCCGATGGACATGTTCTGGTTTGAAGGGGACCAGATGATCTACCGCCGTGGCGGGCGTAACCAGATGGCTGGCGGCTACCTGATGGCAGGCTACATCCATAATACGCCGCATGTGACCTCGATTTCGGATGAAGCCTATGGCGGCCTGTCCTTCGCCGGACTGATCCCTTCCCGCCTGACGGACCGGCTGGGCATCATGTATTCGTGGTACCATGTCAGCGGCCGCAAGGAGGCAGGGCAGATCCTGCGGTATGAAGCCGGGTATTCGCTGGGAACCGCCGTGCGCGCGCCACAGACGGATTCCCATATAATAGAAGCCTATTACGCGATCGACGCGGCCCCCGGCATACTGGTGCAGCCGGAATTTGAATACATGATCCGCCCCGGGGAGACGAACCGCATACCCAATGCCGCGCTGGTGGGGCTGAAGCTGATCGCCAACCTGTAATCCTGCCCGGCCTGTGGGGGCGGGCGAAATCCAGTCCGCCCCCCGACTGATCGGCCCGCATAAAGCTTCTGGCGGGTGGAACACTGCACGCGCACCATAATTTCTTACCGTGCCACAGGCCCCCGTTTCCCGCCAATGTGGCAGATTTTGCGATGCCGTAACGGAAATAATTTGGCAATTCCTAAATATTTTACGTGCTATCTGCGTCCAATCCCTATAACAAGGATCGCACGGCTGGACTTTTCAGCTACGGACAAGATTTCAAAGCAGCTCGCTACGCGGCCGTCTGGCATCCCCGATAAAACGAAAAGTCTTGATCCCGCGCATGTTCGTGTGGGGTGCCGGTTACTTAAGGAGGCCAGATATGGCCGCAGGAACAGTTAAATGGTTCAACGCCCAGAAGGGCTTTGGATTTATCCAGCCGGAAGACGGGAGCGCCGATGCTTTCGTTCACATCTCTGCCGTTGAGCAGGCTGGCCAGCAGACCCTGTCCGAAGGACAGGCCGTGACGTATGATCTCGAAAGAGGCCGTAACGGCAAGTCTTCTGCAGTCAATCTGAAGATTGGCTGATAATTTCGGCAGGAACTTCGGTTCCTGCCGTTTTTATATCTACTACCCCCCATTCCTACCTGCGACCGATAACTGGCATATCTGACCGGCATGATCCGGTTTCCTGCCCTTGTCAGAGTCCGTCCGCCAGCTTCACGGCATGGACAGGACATCCCCACTGGCTGAAACGGTAGCGGCCCTGTCGGGCACGCACTGACTGTTCCCATTGCCAGCGCGCCATGTCCGATACCGGCCAGACCAAGGCCACGGCAGCCAACATTCCGCCAGACAGACCCGAATCCTTATCCGCAGACCGGCTCCCGACGGGACCGGGCATATTTCTGCGATACGAATCACACGTCCTCGGCGCTGGCCCATTCAGATCATCAATCCCCCTTCATCCGGTTCCGCTGCTTTCGCTATGGCGATCCCTTGAATACGTGATGCCGGGACTGCCGGATTGCGCCCTGCGGAGCCTGATGGGCGTTGCGGCGTATCGATCCTACCCGATCGTAAAAATGTCGCGCATGTTCATGCTGCTGGCCACATTCCATACACGCGCCGTCAGGGCGGTGGGCAGGGATGGTGTGAGACGGACCAGCCCGACCTCCGGCGCGGTGCATGGACCAAGCGGGCGCACCTGCAACCGGGCATGGCCGGTATGGGTCGGCAGGGCCGCAACCGGCAGGATGCTGGCCAGGCGCCCGGCCAGCAGTTCGCCGTACAGCACTTCAAGCGAATTCGTTTCCAGCACGACATCGGGCGTGACCCCCGCACACCGGAAGGCCGCGTCCACGATCTGGCGCGAACGCATTTCCGGCCCCAGCAGGCATAGCGGCAGGTCGGCCAGCGTATTCCAGTCCCGCCGTCCCGCTGGCAGGATCAGCGGTTCCACCGCAACCAGAACGTGCTGTTCGGTGTAAAGAGGCAATGTTTCAAAAGGTCCATCCGGCGGAATCTGGTCAAGATAGACCAGCCCCAGATCAAGCTGTTGCTCGCGCAGGCCATGAATGGTGTCCGTACTGGAACCCATACGCACCTGCAGGTGCAGTCCGGGCACTGCGGTACGGAAACTTTCCAGCAGCAGCGGGATGCCCTGTATGGCAGGCGGCATCAGTCCGATGGCCAGATTGCCGCCCGCTACTTCCTGCGCGAAGGCGGCTTCCTGCCGCAATCCGTCAAGGGCCGCAAGCGTCTGTCGCGCCCAGTCCAGAACGCGCCTGCCTTCATCCGTCAGACCATTGAAACGACGGGTGCGCCGGATGATGGTGATGCCCAGTTCCGTTTCCAGTTGCCGCAGCGCCGCTGACAGGGCGGGCTGCGAAACACCACAGCTTTCCGCCGCGCGGGAAAAATGCCGATAACGGTCGAGCGCCATGAGATATGTCAACTGCCGCAGAAACACGCCACACCTGTCCTGATATGAATATCCCCTTTTCATATCGGACAAGCGACCCCATCACCAGACCGCCCCCGGCATGGCTGAGAGGGTTATCCGGCAGGCCGCAGGCGTGATGTGATGAGGGCGACACGCTGGCCCGCCAGCCGCCCCGTTTCCAGATCGCCAGTACGCGGCGCTTCCTCGGTCGAGGCATCGGAGGGGGAGATGGCCATGATCCCTACCGACCCGCCTGACCAGTTCACGTCCCCCGGTCCGTTGGCCTTGGTGTTGGCGGGCAGCAGGCCCGTACCTACCCATATCTGGCCATGCTGCTGCGACAGGGTCCAGAAATAGATAAGGGTAATGGCCTTGTCGCCATTGACCGTGGCGGAATTGGTGAAGCCCGCCGCGATCTTGTCCTTCCACCCTTCGGCCAGCCAGATGCGCGCGGTGGATTCCGCAAATTTCTTGAACTGCCATGCGGGGCCGCCCATGTAGGTCGGGCTGCCGTAAATGATGGCGTCGGCCGCCGCCAACTGGTCCAGCCCGCCTTCGGGCAGGTTGCCATCGGGGTCTATGCGCAGGGATACGGCTTCGGTGCCGGGTATTTCCGCCACGCCAAGCGCCACGGCATCGGCCAGTCTGGCCGTATGCCCATAGCCACTGAAATAGACGATCGCGATACGGGACATGGGATCACTTTCACGTAGAAGTTGCACCTGCGGCCCCTGTGGGAACGTTACACCATCGTCCCGGTTCGCCCCGCGCGGTAAAAGCCGCCATTTCCTGTCTTGCGCGCCCTGTCCTGTTCTTGATCGGCTGCGTTCATGCTAGCATCGGGCCTGCATGAAATGGCGATACCATATCCCCCCGCTTGCTGCCCTCAATGCGTTCGTGGCCTATGCACGGACCGGGGGCATCCGCCGTGCCGCCGTGGCGCTGGGGGTGGATCATGCCGTGGTCAGCCGTCACCTGCGCGATCTGGAAACCGCACTGGGCGTCGGACTGCGCAACCGGACCGAAGGCGGCCTCAGCCCACAGGGGCATGAATACTATGCCCGCATCGCCCCGCTGCTGGATGGTCTGGCCCGCGCGACGGCTGACATGCGCGGGCAGATGCCCCAGCTTACGCTGACCTGTTCCCACGGCATTGCCTATCACTGGCTGCTGCCGCGCCTGCCTGCGTTCCGACAGCTCCATCCCGGTGTGGACGTGCTGCTGCGGCCTGTCGATTCAGACTGCCGGTTCGATCCCGAACGGATCGACACGGTCCTGCATGCCGATATCCGCTACATCAATGACCAACACCCGCTGCGCGATCCACCGCGCATACAGGCCCTTGAACTGGCGCGGCCACTGGTGTTCCCGGTCGCCAGCCCCGAATGCCTGCGCCGTCTGGCCCATCCCCCACGCACCGCCGCCGATCTGCTGCATGCCCCCCTGCTGATCGAGGACAATGATACGGAATGGCGCGTGTGGTTTGCAGCGCAGTCGGTCAATGTGGCGCAGGTCAGCGGCCACAGCCGGTTGTGGCAGGCGCATCTGACACTGGCCGCTGCGCGCGCGGGGGAAGGCATCGCCCTTGCCAATACCTATCTGCTGGAAGACGACCTGAAGGCCGGGCGGCTTGTCCGGGTTGCGACAACGGATGTGCCGCTGCGCGACGTGACACTGGGCAGTTACGTCCTGCGCAGCACGGATCAGGCGTGGCAGGCGCGTGCCTTCGCGCTGCTGCGCACATGGCTTGAGGCGCAGTTCCATACCGGTTCCGAAACGTTGGTGACGAAAGATCACCATGCCCCACCAAAAAAGCGCCTCCCCATCATGCCGTGAACCCGTTACGCCGGGATGACAGGCTGAAAATCCGGCCATACCGCCAACCCGACAGGATAATGAAGCAGGCCATGACCGCAACGAACCAGGCCCTCCTCGCCCGCCGTGAACGCGCCGTGCCGCGTGGGGTCGCCACTGCCACGCCCGTTTTTGCCGACCGGGCGGAAAATGCCGAATTATGGGATGTGGAGGGCCGCCGCTACGTGGATTTCGCGGGCGGTATCGCCGTGCTGAATGTCGGCCACCGTCACCCGCGCGTGGTCGAGGCCGTGCGGGCCCAGCTTGACCGCTTCACCCACTCCGCCTTTCAGGTTTCAGCTTATGAGCCATATATCGCGCTGGCGGAAAAGCTGAACGCGCTGGCCCCGTTCGATGGACCGGCCAAGACCATATTCTTCACCACCGGCGGCGAAGCCACCGAAAACGCGGTCAAGATCGCGCGCGCGGCCACGGGTCGCAACGGCATCATCGCATTTACCGGCGGGTTTCATGGCCGCACGCTGCTGGCTTCGGCCATGACGGGCAAGGTCAGGCCATACAAGGCCCCGTTCGGTACCCTGCCGGGGGAAGTCTATCACCTGCCCTTCCCCGATGGCGCGGTCAGCGTGGCGGACACCCTGCGCATGCTGGACTTCCTGTTCGCCGCCGACCTGCCGCCGAGCAGCATCGCCGCCATCATCATCGAACCCGTGCAGGGCGAAGGCGGTTTCCGTGTCGCCCCGGTCGAACTGCTTCAGGCGTTGCGCCGCATCTGTGACGAACATGGCATCAAGCTGGTGGCGGACGAGGTGCAGACCGGTTTCGCCCGCACGGGCCGCATGTTCGCCATCGAACATTCCGGCGTGCAGCCGGACCTTGTATCGGTTGCCAAATCCATGGGCGGCGGGCTGCCCCTATCGGGCGTGATCGGGCGTGCCGGACTTATGGATGAAGTTGGGCCCGGTGGCCTTGGGGGTACCTATGGCGGCGCGCCGCTGGCCTGTGCCGCCGGGCTGGCCGTGCTTGACATCATCGAGGATGAAAAGCTGATCGACCGCGCCCGTGTCATCGGCACGAAGCTGCGCACCCATATTGACCGCATGCACGCCAATACCGCCCTGCTGCCCATCAGCCGGGCGCGCGGGCTGGGCGCCATGATCGCCTTTGACATCCTTCAGTCCCATGGCGGCACGGATGTCCGCGCCGGGGCTGCGGCGGATATCTGTGCGCGCGCCTGTGAAAAAGGGCTGATCGTACTGTCCTGTGGAACGGAAGGGGCCACCGTTCGCATTCTTGTGCCCTTGACCGCCCCTGATGCAATCATTGATGAAGGCATGGCCATCATCGAACAGGTCCTGGCGCAGGCCGGGGCTGAATGATCCCATGTCCGTCCCTGCAAACCAGCCCATCGGGCCGGGAGACCAAGAGAATATGACCGTGTATCTCGCTAATACATCCCTGTTCCGCAAGGATGCGCTGATTGACGGCGCATGGCGCCCGGCGGCGGATGGCGCACGCCGCCCCGTCCATAATCCCGCCACGGGTGCACTGGTGGCGGAAGTGGCCGAATGCGGGCCGGACGACGCCGAACGCGCCATTGCCGCCGCAGTGAAGGCACAGGCCCAGTGGCGCAACCGCACCGGCGCGCAGCGCCACGGCGTGCTGACGCGCTGGCATGATCTGGTGATGGACAATCTGGATGACCTTGCCACCCTGATCGTGACCGAACAGGGCAAGCCCCGCGCCGAAGCGGCGGGCGAAATCCGCTATGCCGCCAGTTTCCTGCTTTGGTTCGCGGGCGAAGCCATGCGCGCCTATGGTGATGTCATTCCCCCCACCAACCCGGCAACGCGGCTGAGCGTGATCCGCCAGCCCGTGGGCGTATGCGCGGCGATCACCCCGTGGAATTTCCCTGCCGCCATGATTACCCGCAAGGCCGGTCCCGCACTGGCGGCGGGCTGCGCCATGATCGTCAAGCCATCCGAACAAACACCGCTGACCGCGCTGGCGCTGGCGGAACTGGCGGTGCAGGCGGGCGTGCCGTCGGGGCTGCTGCAGGTGCTGCCCGGTGACGGGATCAGGCTGGGCAAGGCGCTGTGCGCCAGTTCCGATATCCGCAAGCTGTCCTTTACCGGCTCGACCCAGGTCGGGCGTATCCTGATGGCGCAGTCCGCGCCCACGCTCAAGCGTCTGTCGCTGGAACTGGGCGGGAACGCGCCGTTCATCGTGTTTGATGACGCGCATATCGATCAGGCCGTCAAAAGCGCCATTGCAGCCAAATACCGCAATGCAGGCCAGACCTGCGTCTGCGCCAACCGTTTTCTGGTGCAGGACGGCATTTACGACGCCTTCGCCACCCGCTTTGCCACAGCCGTAAGCGAACTGCGCGTAGGTCCCGGCAGCGACCCGGAATCCGTTATCGGCCCGCTGATCAGCGCACAGGCGCGCGACAAGGTGGAAGCCCATGTGCGCGATGCGGTGGAACACGGGGCGACCGTGCTGTGTGGCGGCGCGCGTGATAGCGCGGGCGACCTGTTCTATCGTCCCACCGTGCTGCGGGACACGACACCGGCCATGCGGATCGCCCATGAAGAAACATTCGGTCCCGTGGCCCCGCTGTTCCGTTTCCGCACGGAAGCCGAGGCGATCGCCATGGCCAATGATACCGAATACGGACTTGCCGCCTATTTCTTCACCCGCGACCATGCCCGCGTCCATCGCGTGGCCGAAGCGCTGGAATACGGGATGGTGGGCCACAATACGGGCCTGATTTCCAACGAAGTCGCGCCATTTGGCGGCATCAAGCAATCCGGCATGGGGCGCGAGGGTTCGCGCTACGGCATGGATGAATATATGGAGATGAAATACATCTGCACCGACATAACCGACCCGGATGCCTGACCAGACCGGCCGGGTTACGTGACGCCCTGCCCGTGCGCCTGTGGGCAGGGTGCATTTACTTCCGCTTTCAATGGATTACGATGGCGGCATGAATGAATTCCGCTTCCTTCATGCCGCCGACCTGCATCTGGACAGCCCGCTGCTGGGGCTTACGGAAAAATCAGGCGATTACGCGCGCCTTGTGGCCGATGCCTCGCGCCGCGCCTTTGACGACATGATCAGCCTTGCCATTGAAACCGACTGCAGCTTCGTGGTGCTGGCGGGCGACGTGTTCGATGGCGACCTGCGCGATACGCAGTGCGGCCTGTTTTTCGTCAACGGAATGGCCCGGCTGAAGGCGGCGGGCATCCGCGTTTTCATGATCCTTGGCAATCACGATGCGGAAAACCGTTTCGCCCGGCACCTGCATGTAACCGATAATGTGTACCTGTTTTCCTCCACCCGCGCGGAAACGCGAACCATGAATGATCTGGGCGTTGCCGTGCATGGACGCAGCTTTGGCAGCCGCAAGGTCGAGGACAACATAGCCCGTCACTACCCGCCCCCGGTTCCCGGCCTGTTCAATATCGGCATCCTGCACACCGCCTGCGAAGGGCGTGAAGGCCATGAAACCTACGCGCCCTGCACGGTGGAGCAGTTGGTCAACCACGGCTACGATTACTGGGCGCTGGGCCACGTCCATAACCGTGAAATCCTGCATGAAAACCCGTATGTAGTCTATGCAGGCAACCTGCAGGGACGCCACGCACGCGAGGCGGGGCCAAAGGGTGCATCACTCGTTACCGTCCGTGATGGAGAAGTGGCGGGCGTTGCCCATCAGGTACTGGACGCCGTGCGCTGGGCCAGCGCCACGGTGGACCTGTCCACCGCCGCCACGCATGCGGACATGACCGCCCTGATCCGTGATGTCGTCAGCGCCCTTGTAGAACAGGCGCAGGGGCGGCCACTGGCGCTGCGTCTGGAACTGACCGGCACGACGCCGCTGCACCCCGGCCTGATCCGCGCGCCGCATGACCTGCAACTGGAAGTCGAGACGGTCCTTGCCAGCCTGTCGGATGAAATATGGCTCGAACGGCTGAAGGTGCATACACACCTGCCTGAACGGCCCGCCGTGCTTGATCCGTCCACCGGCGGCCGGATTGCGGCTGACATACGGGCGGCGGCAACACCCGATGCGCTGCGTGCGGAACTGGAACAGCTTCTGACCGGGGTGCTTGACCGCATGCCTGCCCACAGCCGGACGGAGGAAATGCGCGACAGCATCCTGAAGGACATTCCCGCCCGTGCGCTGGACCTTGCACTGGCCGTGGTTGAAAACCCGGAAGGCGGCGACGATGCGCATTAAGCGGTTCACGATTTTCAAATACGGGGCCATTGGCGAACTGGACCTGAATTTTGGCGACGGCTGCGGCCTGCATGTCATCCACGGCCCCAACGAGGCAGGAAAGAGCACATGCCTGTCCGCCATATCGGACTTCCTGTTCGGGATCGGGCATGGCTCCCCCTATGGCGCGGTTTTCGGCAATGACCAAATCAGGCTGGATGCCCGGCTTATGCTGTCGGACGGGCAGGAACTGGACCTGCGCCGCCGCAAGGGCCGCACGCGCACCCTGTCCACCTTCGACGGAGAGACCGTAGGCGACGACCGGCTGGCAGCCGTACTGGGGGGCATGACGCGCGAACGCTTCGCCGCGCTGTTCGGCCTGAATGATGAGACACTCCGCACGGGCGGGATGGACCTGCTCAGGGCCAATGGCGATATTGGCCGCCTGATTGTGGAAGCGGGCGGGGGCCTGCGCGCCCTTATGGTGCGTCTGGATGAAATAGACGCACGCCGGACACGGCTTTTCGCCGCCCGGCGGTCAGCCGACCGGGAATTCTATCAAGCCCTTGATGCCTTTGGCGCTGCGCAGAAAACCCTTCGCGATGCCTCGCTGGGACATGATGCGTATGAACGGCATTGCCGCAGCCTTGAAGAAGCCCGTCAGAAAAAAGCGGACATAAGCACCAGACAGACCGAACTGCGCCGCCAGCACACCCATTACGAACGGCTGGTTAAGGCAGTGCCGCAACTGCACGATATTACCCTCCTGGAGACAGAACTGGCGGGGCAGGCTGATCTGGCCACCCTGCCGGCGGGCATGGGGGCCAGCATCGCAGCCGCGCTGGAAACATACAACGCCACCCGCACCCGCCACGCCAGGGCAGTGGAACACGCGACGGAACTCGGACACAAAACCGCCGTGCCACAGGTGGACGCCATACTCGCTGCCCTGCACGGCCCCGTAATGCGCGCCATTTCACTTGGGCAGGCCGTCAGCACCCACCGCGGGCCTGAAGCCGAACATGACAGCAGGCGACGCAGTATTGACGAAAGCCTTTCCAGCCTGCGCCAGCGTCTGAACGCCGGCCCGGACGTCGACCTGCGGCAATGCATGCCACCGCGTGCGGTGCTGGACACCATCCGCCAGCTAGCCGATGCACAGGCACAATGGCAGGGCCAGCACGACAGCGTGCAGCAGAAAATCGGTCAGACGGAACTGGAAATCGCCCGCAGGCAGGAACGCCTGTCCACCCTGCACGCGGCTGCGCGCGATCTGCCCCTGCCGGAAGATGCGGCCCCCTTCACCGCCCTGCCTGCGGAAATGAAGCGGCTGGACCTTCGCGCTCAGGCGCTTGAAAAACAGCAGGCCGATCTTGATGCGCGGCTGGGCGCCATGGGGTTCAGCAGTATCGACCTGCTGCGTCACCTGCCCTGCCCCGACGCGGATGGCGTACGCATGGCCGCTGAACACCAGCACATGTTGCGCACCGAACGCGACAGGCTGGCCAGCAAACTGGCGGGCGAGCGCGAAAACCTGACCACGCTTCAGCCGCAGCTCACACAGCTTGAACAGACTGGCAGTCCCGCAACACCCGAAATGCTTGCTACCGCCCGGACCCAGCGCGACGCCATGTGGCATATGGTGCGCGATGCCTATCTGGACCCACAACACGTGGCCGCCGATGCTGTCCGGCAGGTCAACGCCACCGCGCTGGATCACGCCATAAGCAGGGTTGATGCCCTGTCCGCCCAGTTGTTGGCCGAAGCCAGCCGCATTGCGGAAATCGAGAACCTGCGCCGCCGCATTGCGGACTGCACCGACCGGGTGGCCCTTTATGATCGCAGCCATAAAGATGCCGATGAACGGATCGCCACGCACTGGCAGGATTTCATCGCGCCCTTCCCGGCCCTGCACACCCATGCCGTCACGCCGGAAGCACTGGCTACATTCATACGCCAGCGCACTGAAATCCTGACCGGGGCCGAACAGATCACCCGCGAACGGGAGATACTGGCGCATGAACGCATAAAGCCCGATACCCAGCAGGATCATCTGGAACGGCTGGCGAAACGCTTCGGCATTGATCCCGGCACCAGCCTTGCAGCCTGCGTCGAATCTGTCACCGCCGCCATGCGCCTGCATGTGGCCGAACATGATGAATACAACAGGCTGAAACGCGAATGCGATGAACTGCGGCCCGTTCTGGCGCAGCAGGCCCAACAGGCGGAAAGCCTGCGTATGGAGCGGCAGGCGTGGCAGGGAAAATGGGCGACGGCCATGCAGGTGATCGGCCTGCCCGCCGATGCCGCGCCCGTCACGGCACGTGATCTTGCCGGGGAATGGGCGGCGGCTCCAGCCTATATAGAACAACTGGCCGAACTGGACGACGCGCGTGCGCACGCACGGCAGGCACTGACCGAACTGACGCAGGTGATGGACGATCTGCGCCCGCGTATTCCGCTTGCCCTGCCATCCGATAGCGTGGATGCGGCTCTGGCCCTGAGCGACCACTGGAAGGCCGCAGAAAAAGCCCGTGTCCAGCGCGAGGCCCTGCACGCGGAAATGAAACGGGCCGCGCAGGCTGTTACCGAGAGCGAGACGACCCTGTCCGCAGCCATGGCGGATATTCAGGCCCTTCAGGCCCGCACGCATAGCGAAGCTCCCGAGGGCCTTCAGCTTCTGGCGGAGCGTCTGACCCGCCGCGATCAGGTACACCAGAAGCTTGAGCACGCCCTGCATACCCTATCCCGCATGACCGATGGCCAGTCCCCCGCCGATCTGAAACAGGCGATTGACGGACGGACCTTGTCCGAACTGCTGGCGGAAACCGCCCGGATCGAGGACCAACTGAAGGAACAGGAGCAGTTACGTGACGATGCCGTCCGCGCCGAACAGCATGAAATAACGGCTCTGGGTGCGTTTGAGCATAATACCGAAGCCCCGCAGGCCGCCGCCCGGCGCGAAGCCGCAATCAGCCGCCTGCACCGGATTGTGGAAGAATATGCCGAACTGACCCTTGCCCGCACCCTGATCGCCAATGCGATCGACCGTGTCCGGGCACAGGAGCAGGACCCGCTGGTCACACGCGCGGGCCAGTTCATGTCCCTTGCAACACGGGGCGCGTTCGAGGGCATCCGCACCGAACTGGATACGACAAACGAACCGGTGGTGCAGGGCCTGCGCCATGACGGCAGCATCGTACCGGTAAAGAAGATGAGCGCGGGCACGCGCGACCAGCTTTTCCTTGCGTTCCGGCTGGCCAGTGTGGAGACCTACTGCCGGTCTGCCGAGCCTCTGCCCTTCATCGCCGATGACCTGCTGGTGCAGTTTGACGATGCCCGCAGCCGCAGCACGCTAAGCGCACTGGTGGATTTCGCCCGCACCACGCAGGTCCTGCTGTTCACCCACCATGACAGCATCCGTGACATGACCCGTCGCCTGCATGAACAGGGCGCGCCGGTCAATCTTGTGGAACTGCCCCCGGTATATGCGACCCGCCCCGTGGTGGAAAACGGCGCCGTCTGATCCCCTGCCGCACCGAATTGCCGTCCATCCGTCAACCCGGTGCAGCCTTCATTCACGATATTATAAAAACTTCAATTTGTTATAATGTGGCGCACCTGCCCCTTTACAGACTGCCCTGCTTCCTGTCCTATGTTCGGCATGAAACCGAAACAAAAAGCACCGCACAGGCCCGTCTGCCCGCGCGTGACCAGCCCGAAACCGGCATGATCCTGTCTGGCTTCCGGCATACGACGCCGGTTTTCATCCCTGAAATGCGTCCTGCATCCTCATCTGCCCGATCCAGCCTGCGGGCTGATACGGACAGTCGGCGTCCCCACCCGATGATGTCGGAACCGGGGCCAGCGCCTTTCACTTCGCGTCCCTGTCTTTTGTGGAATGAGCATCCGGCATGAGCGATACGACAGCCCCCCAGCATCCCGCCCGACCGGTGTCACGGCTGCGGAACCGCCACATCATCATGATCGCGCTGGGTGGCGGGATCGGGGCGGGACTGTTTGTCGGCAGCAGCGCGGCCATTGCCGCCGCAGGGCCTGCGGTCCTGCTGGCCTTCGTCGCCGTGGGCATGCTGGTCATGCTGATCATGCGCATGCTGGGCGAAATGGTCACGGCCAATCCGGGCAAGGGATCGTTTATCGAATATATCCGTCTGGCGCATGGGAATGGCGCGGCCTTTACCGCAGGCTGGCTTTACTGGTTCTTCTGGCTGGTGGCACTGGGCAGCGAAGCCATTGCCGGGGCCATCCTGCTGCATGACTGGATCAACCTGCCGGTGTGGGTGCTGGCCACGGCGCTGATCGTGGCGCTGAAACTCATCAACCTTGCGGCCGTGCATATATTCGGGGAATGCGAGTTCTGGCTGTCACTGGTCAAGGTGATCAGTATCGTGCTGTTTGTGGCGGCAGGCGGCCTGTATGTCGCGCATCTGTTCGGCCCCGGCGTGCCGGTCACGCGCAACGTGCTGGGGCATGGTGGCCTATTCCCGCACGGTATGGTGGCGATGGTTTCCATCATCCCCTCTGTCCTGTTCACCATGATCGGATCTGAAATCGCGACGGTTGCCGCGGGTGAATCAGCCGATCCGGCACGGAACGCCGCGCGCGTGACCCGGACCATCGGCCTGCGGCTTACGCTGTTCAACAGCCTGTCCATCGCCATGATCCTGATGATCGTGCCCTGGAGCGATGTGGTGCCGGGTCATTCGCCCTTCATCGCGGCCCTTGAGATCATGGGGATTCCGGGGGCTGCCCTGTTCATGCAGATCGTGGTGCTGACGGCGGTTGTATCGTGCATGAACTCCAGCCTGTACATCACATCGCGCGTGCTGGCTGAACTGGCGCGGCATAACGATGCCCCGGCCCTGCTACAGCGCTATGGCCGCCAGCACACACCCGTCAACGCCATCATCGCCAATTCCATCGCAGGCGGGATCGTGGCGTTTTCATCCATCCTCGCACCCGGCACGGTGTTTGCGTTCCTGCTTAGCTGTAGCGGCGGGGTGATCCTGCTGGTCTATTCGCTGATCGTGACAGCCTATCTGGTCACGCGCAGGCAGGCCCGCACCGCCGGGCAGCGGGCTGCTTTCCAACTGCCGTTCTTCCCGGCCATCAATATCGCAACGCTTGGTGCGGTCATTCTCATTTTCGCGGCGATGGCCTTCGACCCACACCAGCGCATGATCGCCATCGCCAGTCTGGGCACATCGATATTCTTTGTCCTGATCCACCTCATACGCTGCCGGGTACGGAAAGCAGCGTAATTCAGGACGCGGGATCGGCGGGGCGCGTTTGGGGCAGGAGTTCGTACAGAACTTCCCTGGGCCTGCACGGACGCGCGGCCTGTTCGGTCATCACCACCGGACGATTGAGCAGAACCGGATGGGCGGCGATGGCGTCAAGTATCTGCCCATCCGTCAGGGCAGGATTATCCAGCCCCAGTTCCGCATAGGGCGTGCCCCGCTGCCGCAGCAGTTCACGCACTGGCACGACCAGCCGGCTGGCCAGCACGTCCAGTTCAGCACGGGCTGGCGGATTTTTAAGGTAATTGACCACGACCGGCTCGATCCCCGCCGCACGCAGCATGGCCAGCACATTGCGCGAGGTTCCGCAGGCAGGGTTGTGATAGAGGGTTACAGTCATGACAATGGCGTCCCGTAAGGTCTGGCTGGAAAACTGGCGCGATATAAGCATGTTCCGCCGGGACGTGCAGTACCATCCATCCGCCTGATGTCAGCCATGGTGCAATCGGGCGCAAACTCCGTTATGACTGACCCTGCCTTATGCCCGGACGCCGGGCTTTCCTGCCCGCGTACAGGGTGCGGCATCGTGCCGTGCCATTGCACGTGGCAATTTTCAGCCCATGGTTGCAGTGTAATGGATATGACTTCCCCCGTTGTCCCGACCGAGCATGAGGGCGCGCTGCCCATCCGTGTCGCGGCCCTTTATCACTTCACGTCGTTTGCGGACTGCACGACGCTGCGTGCGCAGTTGCTTGAAGCATGCCGGAAGCTGGGCATACGGGGTATCCTGCTGCTGGCGCATGAAGGGATAAACGGCACGATTGCCGGAACCGACAGCGCGATTGCGGATATTCTGGCGGTCATACGCGCCCTGCCCGGTTGCGCGGATCTTGAAGTCAAGTTTTCCCGTGCGTCTGCCCTGCCCTTCCACCGCATGAAGGTCCGCATCAAGCGTGAGATCGTGACCATGGGTGTCGAGGGACTGGACCCAAGGCGTGATGTCGGCCACTACGTTGCGCCAGAGGACTGGAACGCGCTGATTTCCGATCCCGACACCATCGTGATCGACACGCGCAACGATTATGAAGTGGCGATCGGAACCTTTCGCGGCGCGATTGATCCGGGCACCCGCAGCTTCCGTGAATTCCCGCAATGGTTCCGCGAACGCCAGCAGGAACTGAAAAATGAAGGCCGGGCACCCAGGATCGCCATGTTCTGCACCGGCGGCATCCGGTGCGAAAAAGCCACCGCCTTCGTCCGTGCGGAGGGGATAGAGGATGTATTCCACCTGCAGGGGGGCATCCTGAAATATCTGGAAACCGTGCCGGAGCCCGAAAGCCTGTGGGACGGAGAATGCTTTGTGTTCGACCAGCGCGTAAGCGTGGGCCACGGGCTGAAACCCGGTTCGTTCGACATATGCCATGCCTGCCGCACGCCGTTGAGCGAGGCCGACCGCAAAGCCCCCGAATATGAAGCTGGCATCAGTTGCCCGCACTGCCATGCGGAACGGACCGAAGCCCAGCGCAGGCGTTACGCGGAACGTGAGCGCCAGATGCAGCTTGCCAGCCGCAAGGGCATGCAGCATCTGGGTGCAGATCCTGTTAGCTGAACAGCGTTCGCCAAGGCTTAAGTTACGAAAATCATATCTTACGATATTTTAATGGGCAATCCGCTTGAACCCTATCGTAAGATATTCTATATCGTAAAACATGATTAAAGAGCATAACACACACCATTCCTCCCATTCTCATGAATCCGGCAAGGGACGTGGCGGACGACGCCATGGCTTTGGCCACCGGATGGGGCGCGGCTTCGGTCGCGGTTTGGGCCGGGGCGACTTCCCCGCCGGACGCAAGCTCAGTTCCGATGAACTGCAGCTTGTCCTGCTCAGCCTGCTGGGCGAGCGCCCGGCGCATGGCTATGAACTGATCCGCCAACTGGAAGAACATTCCGGCGGCTTCTACACACCCAGCCCGGGCATGATCTATCCCGCGCTGACCTATCTGGATGAAATCGGCCACACGGCATCCAGCAAGGACGGCAACCGTAAGCTGTATACCCTGACCGATACAGGCCGTGCCTATCTGGACACCCGGCGCGAACAGGCGGCGACCATTCTGGAAACACTGGCCCGTATTGGCGGACGCATGGCGGAGGTGCGCGAAGCCTTCGCCGGTCCCGACGGCACGGACGGACCCGATAACGAAGCGCTGCATCAGGCGCGGCATGGAATCAGGAATGCCCTGCGCAGCAAACGCGGCTGCGGGACGGAAGAAGCCCGCCGCATCGCCACCATTCTGGAACGCGCCACGGCAGAAATCCTCGGTCAGTCCTGACGGATGGCGGGGTGCGGGCAGGTCCCGCACCCATCGACTTTCCCTGCTGCCTATCGGCACGACAGATCATGCAAACGACCATTCCGGCCCCGCACATTTTATAATGTCGGGGCTGAAGCTGTATTCAGACACCTGTCAGGGCGATGCTGCCCTGCCCTTGGGGGCCTGTCAGGCGGATACCGGCAGCACATCCATGATGGCGGCAGTCATGTCATCAAGCCCCACGCAGGCTACGGCCCCCGTAGCGGTGATCTCGCCAGTTACGTCCACCGGCAGGCCGGAATTGGAATCGGAGGGAATTTCGTTCAGTCGTCCGCCCATCAGCAATCCGGCCTTCAGGCCGCATGCGTCCATTGCTGCCTGCACTTCGCGGCAATAGCGCAGGGCGACGCCATTATAGGTGCTGACGGCGATAATATCCGCCCTGCCCGCCACCGCGCGCGCCACCAGATTTTCGGGATCAACAGATACCCCGCCATCGACAATCCGCACGCCCAGTCCCGATAGCGCACGCTCGACCAGATACTTGCCATGCTCATGCACATCAGACGTGCCAACGCATACACACGGAACCGTGTCGCCCGCCGCGCGGATGCGGGCAATAAGCGCCCCCTGGGTCGTCAGCCATTCTTCCGCCATCTCATCCAGTTCGCGTGCCCACTGGGCGACCACAACCGGCATCCGGCTGCCGGTATCCGGCGCGATCGCACCGGGGCCGTATAATGCTTCCAGCGTGCGCGGCCCCGTCCGGCGTATGGCCAGCATGAGCTGCGCGGGATCACGAATATCCACCCCTGCCGCCGCCATGCCCGCCAGCACATCCTGCGCGAAGCGTTTTCCTGCATCCACCAGCCGGGTGGCCATGGCCTCCACCCGCGGCCAGTCGAACAGATCCTGATAAAAACCTGCATGCTGCACAAGGCGCGTGGCAAAGCACTGGGCGTCGATAATTTCGTCCACATCAGGGATGCGGCTGTTTTCCGTTACCGGCACGGGATTGATGGCATGGCCCGTGGGCCAGCGCCACAATGCCACGATATCAGCCAGCAGGTAATTGGCAAGGCTGGCGTAATTGGCGGCATCCGCCGCGCGATACGCCACCGTATTGCCGAAAATCATCGTGCCGGGTGTATCGTTGACCTGCCGTAACGCCGCATGAAAGGCCATGCGCGACACCGGATCTGAAAAATGATGGCCATAACAGTGTGACAGGGGCGCGCCGGTCAGATCCTCGATAATATATTTTTCTATGATCGCCATGCCGAGGCTACAGCCCATATCCACAAACAGCCCGGCAAAGCCGTCATCCAGATTGGAATGCACCAGAATTTCGGCATCCTGCGCCGCGATCAGACCCAGCGCCGTCACCGTTGCTTCCGTGGTGGCGACATCATCATCCCAATGGGGCAGACGAAAGGTAAAATACTGGCCCAGATTACCGATTGAGGTCACGCCAGCCGCAATGGCCGCCCGCGTATTGTCCAGCGCACCGGGCAGGCCGAGCATGAAATCCCCGAAATGCGTAGCGGCGGAACAGGCATTGACGATGCGGGCGAAGTCACTGGTGTCATTCATCACGATACCCGTGCCCCGTCCGGCCCGGGCACGCATTTCCAGCGGATATCCCATCGACCAGTCAAGCGTAATGCCGAAACGATCCACCGTAACGCCCCGCGCGGCGCATGTGTCGCGTACGCTGCGCATGCCTTCGACCGTGAGGCCTACATCACGAAAGCCGATATGGGCGTGCTGCATGATGCGCCCTGTCGCGCCGGTTGCGCGTTTATAGGCCGCTTCCGATGCAAGGCCGCTGGCGCGCATGAACGCGCTTTCCCCAAGGCGGCAGGTCTGCGCCAGTGCGCGTCCCGCATCCAGAAGGAGATGTCCGGGGCGCATGCGCGCATCCATTAATTGACCGGGGGAAGGCAGGATCAGATGCATGACCATCCCTACGAACGGACAGGAGGCATCCAGCCTACCCTGCCCGCGCGCGGACGGTCAATGCAACATCGTAATATATTGCCACTGCCCGCCACCGCTCCGACAGTCCCGCCTGCATGCACGGCGCGTGGGATGAAAATACCCTATTTGGTGGTATAGCCGCCATTGACCAGAATGGTCTGGCCGGTCATCCACCATCCCTCCGACACGATGAAGCGCACATAAGGGACGATATCCTCGATCTCAGTCAGCCCCGTTTTGCTGAAGGCGGACAGGGCGGCGGCGGATTTGTGGTAGGCCACCGCATCGGGCGCTTCCTGACCGTAGAAGAAGGGCGTGTCCATCGGGCCGGGGCCGATGGCGTTGACCGATATGCCGCGTGCCCCGTATTCCTTCGATGCAGCGCGCGTGAAATGTTCAACCGCAGCCTTGGACCCGGCATAAGTGGAATAGAATGGCGTATAGGCACCCAGAAGCGATGTGACGATGCTCAGCAGCTTGCCGTTATCCTTCAGGTGTACGCCCGCTTCCTTGATGAAAAAATAGGCGACGCGGGTGTTGATAGCGAACATTGCGTCGAATTCAGCTTCGGACGTTTCGACAATCGGCTTTTTCAGCACCTTGCCCACGGTATTGATTGCAATGTCCGGCTGCCCGATTGCCGCAACCGTATCGGCAAACAGGCGGGCGACCGCGCCATCGCGCGTAAGATCGGCCTGCAGGGCCACGGCATGCACGCCTGCGGCCTTCAGGTCCGCGAGCGTCCTTTCGGCCTCGGGTCGCGTCGCCTCGCTGTTATAGTGAATGGCGATGGCCCCCGCCCCGTGCGCGGCCAGATCACGCGCGATCAGACCGCCCAGATTTTTCGCCCCGCCCGCAATAAGGACCGTCCTGCCCTTGATGCCATGATCCGTCATGTCCGTCTTCCCTCCGTTACGCTTTTCAGGTGGGCAGGTTATCAGTTAGATTAACGGTATAAAGCGTGCATTCCTGACAACACATGTCAGAAATTACGAACAAACCATAAGCCTGCCCCGGGGTTATCGTGGACCGTATCGACCTGTTCCGTATCTTTACCCGCGTGGTGGAAACATCCAGTTTCACCCATGCGGCCGAGACCCTGAAAATGCCCCGCTCCTCCGTCTCCACCGCCATACAGGAGCTGGAGACCCGGCTGGGCACACGCCTGCTGGCCCGCACCACCCGTTCCGTCGCCCCCACGCCGGACGGAAGCGCCTTTTACGACCACTGCGTGCGGCTGATAGCCGATGTGGAGGAAGCGGAGGGCCTGTTCCGCCGTGATGGCGCAGGCGTCCGGGGCCTGCTGCGCGTGGACATGCCGGGCCGGATCGGGCGCCTGCTGGTTGCCCCCAACCTGCCGTCCTTCCTGCAGCGTTATCCTGAAATCGATATCGAACTGGGCGTAACCGACCGGGCCATCAACCTGATCGGCGATGGGGTGGACTGCGTGCTGCGTATCGGACCGTTATCCGATTCCGGCCTGATTGCCCGCAGGATGGGCGAACTGGCGCTGGTCAACGTGGCCAGTCCCGCCTATCTCGCCCGGCATGGCATACCCCGGACACCGGCGGACCTGACGGACGGGCATGAAACCGTGCGCTATGCCTCCCCCACCACCGGACGGGTGGAAGCATGGGAATGGATGGAAAACGGCACGGCCCGCAGCCTGACCCTGCCGGGCCGCGTGACCGTAAACAATGCCGAAGCCCTGGTAGCCTGCGCCCTTGCCGGGCTGGGGCTTGTGCAGGTGCCGCCCTATGACATCCGCCACCATATCGCGGCGGGCGAACTGGTGACGGTCATGCCGGAATGGCAGGCCGAGCCAATGCCCATGGCGCTGCTTTACCCGCATCGCAAGCATCTTTCGCGCAGGCTCCAGCTTTTTGCGGACTGGCTTGAGACATTGCTGGCACGGGAAATGGCATAAGATCAGATCAGATCAGATCAGATCAGATCAGACCGCCTTCCGCCATCATCTGCTGCAGATCCAGTTCATGTTCAAGCTGATGCAGGACCGCATCATGGATCGCACCGGTACGGTGCAGGCGTAGCAGTTCCTTCCGTCCCGCCGTGATGATGGCCAGCACCACCCGGTGCTGCGTGTCCTGATGGCCCTGCAACGCCTCGGGTTCATGGCTGAAACGCTCGGCCAGTTCCGCGCGATAGCTGTACTGTTCCAGCAGATGTCCGTGGATCAGTTCCCCATCCGCGCCATAGGCCAGTTCACGTATCGCGCTTTCCTGCGATCGGGCGACCAGCGCGCGCGCCTGCGACACGGACAGGTAATGCCACAGCCCTTTGGGCTGCTGTGCCCGTTCTTCCCCCATCATGCGGATAACCCAGCCGATGGTCGTGCCCTGCCCCAGCACGGTTACAAGAATGACCACGAAGGTTGCGATCTCCATGATGTCGCGGTTGGGCATTTCTTCAGGCAGGGCGAGCGCAATGGCAAGACTGACCACGCCGCGCATGCCACACCACCCCATGATGACGACAAAGCTGGAAAACATGTGCCAGTCGGGTCGCATTTCACGCGGCAGCCAGACAACGCGCAGCCCTTCGGTCACAAACATCCACAGAAAGCGGGAGATCAGGACCGCAGCAACAATACCCGCCACCGGGCCGAACACGTCCTGCACGACCCAGCCGGTGCCCATATGCCGCAACGCGATCGCATGCAGCGATGTGCCGATCAGCACGAACACAAGCGATTCCAGCAGGAACACCAACACTTCCCACACGGCCGCCCAGCGCAGGCGCTCATCCGCACTGAACACGTCATGCTGTCGCCAGCCCAGCACCAGCCCCGCCACCACCGTAGTGATGACACCCGAAACCCCGATCCGCTCCCCCCCGATATAAGCCACCCACGGCAGCAGCAGGGTCATGGTGATGCTGAGGATACGGTCACGCACCCTGTGCAGCAGCCTGATCCATACCCATCCCAGCACGCAGCCCAGAACCAGCCCGCCCGCAGCCAGCAACCCGAATGTGACCCCGGCATTTACAAGGCTGAACGCCCCCGTCAGCGCCGCAATGGTGGCGAAACGGTACAGGACAAGGCTTGAGGCATCATCCAGCAGGCTTTCACCTTCCAGCAATGTGGTGATGCGTTCAGGCAGGGACACGCGCCGCAGCACGGCCTTGGCCGCCACCGCATCCGGCGGGGCCACGATCGCCCCCAGCGCGAAACAGCCTGCCCACGGCATGGACGGAATAAGCCAGCGCGTGGTCACCCCCACCACGAAGGTCGTGAACGCAACCCCGCCTATCGCCAGTTGCAGAATACCCGCCAGATTGGCCCGGAACGCATGCCATACCGAAAAATAGGCCCCGCCCAGCAGCAGCGGCGGCAGGAACACGATCAGCACCAGATCAGGATCAATCCCGATGACAGGCAGCCCCGGCATAAGGGCGATGGCAATCCCACCCAGAACGAGTGCCGTGGCGGGCGGCAGGCGCAGCTTGCGCGCCGCCAGATCCAGCCCAACGATCAGCACGATGAGGAGCAGGATAAACTCGAAACGCTCTACATTGGACATGCGCACCATACCCGCCACGTGGCCAGCACCCGGTACCGGCCCGGAATATCAACGTGCCAGAACGCGCCGGGTTGGCCCCGTAACAGGGACGGCATGACGGAGAATCTGACACCGCTCCCGCACCCCACAACCCGGTTCACCGTCCCATGCAGGCAGATGCAACCTTTCGCCCCCTGAAGGCTTTAAGGGCCAGTGTGTTTTCTTTGGCAAGACGGGAAAGCCATGACCCGGACATACGGTCGGCCCGACCGGGTAAAACCCGCCCCGCTGCCGCTGGGCAAGGGCGGATAGACGGAGCGGAACGTCAGGTCGGCATAGACCGCTTCCGCCAACGGCGACCACCGCAAGGCCCATGACACAGGCAGGCTCGATCGGTGGGCAGACAGGCTACAGTTTCCTGTTTTCCATGCACAACCCGAGTGAGAACCGCAATGTTGACACCCTTCACCCAGGTATCGGGCCAGCCGCCCTTACCACCGCCCAGCCCGCCCTTTCCGTGGGAATATCCGCCCGGTATTCCGAATGAGCCGTTTCCCTTTGATACACCAGCACCTCCCCCGCCGCCACTTCATTACCAGACCGGCAGCGTCATGAAGCCGGATGGTGAATATGTTCAGCAAGGAATCCAGACCATGCCCGACGCAACGAAACCCGACCGGGAAAAGCCCCCAACGCCCGAAGAACAGCACGAGGACGAAGGTCGTGATGAAGCGCTGGATGAAAGCTTCCCCGCAAGCGATCCGCCCGCGCAGGGGCGCACCACGGGGCCGGATAAATGAATATGCTGCCTCGGAGTCCCATGACCACATATCGATCCACCGGTCTGAAACCGAAGGGGCCATCGTGCATTCATGAAGGACTGATCCGGCATCTCAACACCGGGCCAAAGTAGAAAAAGATCGGCCCGGACCGGGTTTGCTCAGTGTTTATGGCAAGGTAGAAACCTGCCGCTGAGGGTAAGAAATCCCGCAGCAGCAACGGTTTTTCTGCGCAATAAACATCAAGAAAAAAATCGGGAAATGGGATGTAGCTGACTGGTCGTTACCCTTTGGGTCGCCCCCCAGTCATCTGCACACCCACAGAAAAATGACCGGGCGCATCACTTCCGCCTGCATTCTGCCGCCCGCGTTAGGAACCTGATGTGCCCTGACCCTGTCAGGCAAGCCTACCTACAGAACTTCATGCTGCGTTTCAGGTGCCCATAATGCGCAGAGCCCCGCACCCGCAACCAGAAACAGCACGCATATACCCAGCGTAAGGGGCGTGCCGATCACCCGCATGAGGACAGGCAGAACGAAGGTCCCGATCACCGAGCCAAAACGGCTGCAAGCCGTGGCGATGCCTACGCCTACCCCACGCAGGTTCACCGGAAACAGTTCCGGCAGATACACCATTTCCAGCGAGGTCGCCGCCGAAAGGGTAAGCGCGAACAGCCCGAACAGCACCAGCGTCATCAGCACCGGCAGGTACGATGCAAAGGCCACCCCCGTCAGCAGTGCCGCGGCAATGGTGAAACTGCCGATCAGGAAAGTACGCCGCGTCAGGCGGTCAACCAGCCACAATGCGCTGGAAGACCCGATCAGCAGGAACAGGTTGAAGACGATACCGCCGGTATAGATATCCCGCACACCCAGCGCTGTGAACAGGGCGGGCAGGAATGTCCCGATACAGAAATAGGGCACGACCTGAGCCACAAAGAACCCGATGCCCACACCCAGCCTTACACGCCAGGGCGGAGAAAACACGGCGCGCCAGTTTTCATCCGGTTTTGTGACCGCCTGCACCACAAAAACGCGATCCTTGGGGAAACAGCCATCCAGCACGGCCTGCGCCTCGTCCGGGCGATTGCACGCCATGAGCCAGCGCGGGGATTCCGGCAGGAACAGTCGCAGGATCATGACCACAAACGCCGGAATGGCGCTGCTGAACAGGCATAGCCGCCAGCCATTCGCCCCATGCAGCGTGAAGAACATGCCAAAGATATTGGCCATGCTGTACCCCGCCGACCACCCGATGATCATGAAGGCAAGGAAACGGCCCCGCAATCGCCGGGGCGCGAATTCCGACAGATACGCCGCCCCCGCCACATAATCCGCCGCCAGACAGGCCCCCAGACATATCCGGGCCAGAACCAGTTGCAGCGGCGATGTCGTCAGCGCCTGCACGATGGACAGGATCAGGAACAGCGGCATGTTGACCCGCAGCAGCCTGCGCCGCCCCAGCCTGTCGGTCAGCGGACCGACCAGAAGGCAGCCAAGGAACAGCCCGGCAAGCGACGCGCTGCCGATCGCGCCGATCCACACATCGCTACAGCGCATGGCGTGTTCCACGCCCGGCAGGGCCGCGCCGATCGTTCCCAGCACATAGCCATCACAGAACTGTCCCCCCGATGTCGCAAACAGGGTGAGGAAATGGAACCGGCGCAGCGGCATGGCATCCAGTCGCACGCGGTCATCAGGTTGGACAGCCGGGCAATGGGGGTCAGGGGTCAAGCCGTGTTCTCCGTTGCGGGGAATGGAATACAGACAGTTGCGCTCAACCGCCAAAACGACCGGGACGCAGGGCGGCGGGGGACACCTCACCCGCCTGCGCCGGTGTAACCATCTGCGCTGTCAGGATGCGCGCCGTTACAGCCGCAAGCGTCAGGCCCAGATGCTGGTGTCCGTAGGCCGCGAAAACGCCCGGCGCATCGGGCACCGGCCCCAGCGCGGGCATGTAATCGGGCAGCGATGGCCGCGATCCCGCCCAGCGGCTGAAGGGCGATGCCACGGGCAGCCCCAGTTCGGATACATGGCGTTCCAGCCATTCCCAGCGGCGCGGCTGAAGCGGCGCATCCGCGCGGGTGAATTCGGCAATGGATGTGGCGCGCAGCCTTGCGCCAAAGCGGGTTACGACAACATTGCGATTTTCAAATACGATATTGGGCAGGGTCCACCGTCCGCCATGATCCCATTCCAGATGATAGCCGCGTTCCGCCATGAGCGGGACACGCAGTTTCTGCCTGCGCAGCACGGCGGCGGAACCGATGCCACAGGCCACCAGCACCTGATCGGCTTCCAGCGGGCCGTCATCGGTCCAGACCGTGGGACGGCCGCCCTGATAGGCGATGGACCGGGCGCGGCCACGCATGACCTGTCCGCCTGCGCGTACGAAGCCTTCCATCACCGTGTCCAGCACCTGTCGCAGGTCGCGCATCTGTGCCGTGCCCTGAAAATGCACCGCACCGGCAACCGGCACGCTTAGCCGGCTGGCAAAGCGGGCACGTTCGGCATCCGGTACCGCCTGTGTCACCACGCTGCCGTAATCGCCGCGCAGGCAGGCCGCCATGCCCGGACCGGGTCGTTCCCACAGCTTGTATGTGCCGGTGGTATCCAGCAGGTCAGGCCGCCCCAGTTCCGCTGCCAGATCCTGCCATTCCGGTAGGGCGCGGGCCATAAGATCGCGCAGAACGACCGATGCGGCACGGAACTGGCTAGGTCGGCACGCATACAGGTAACGGGCGAACCATGTTCCCAGCATGACGGGATGACGCCAGTCCAGCACAATCGGACCGCGCGGGAACAGCGTGCGCGGCACGCCGGGCAGGATGCGCGCGTCCGCAAAGGGCGTGACGTATTCTGCTGCGATATGACCCGCGTTGCCCCATGATGCGGGCGTATGTTCCCCTGAATCCAGCAACGTGACATCCGCCCCGGTCTGACGCAGGCGCAGCGCGCAGACACGCCCCACGATACCTGCCCCGATGACGACGATGCGCACAGGCCGTCCCGCCATCATGGCCGCTGCCATCCGTTGTACCCAACAGGTGGCATCCGTATCATCCCCGATGCAGGAAAATGGACAGGGGCCGTATCCTTCCCCCACCCTGCCCCGTGTCCGTTCGGGCGAGAACCGGCAGAAAGAGATCGGCATGATGGCGGGACGGCTACATATAAAGCCAATTCGTCCTCCATAATCGCAGGAAGCGCCCCGGCGCGCTCCAGCCGTATGATGAAAAGCACCCACGCGGCCATCCGGTGCTTCCTGTCGGGTGGGACCAGATGGTTTTGAACTTGATTCGTATCATTACGAAATCGCAAGTATATGCAATAGCTGGTTTTCCAAAATCGCACAGGCATCCCGGCCAGCGGACATCATTCCCTGTCCGGGCCAACTGGAATCATGGTAGCGATCCGGACAGGCGGCGCCAGGCCCATAATCGAATGATGGAAAAGATTTGCTGGTACATCCGCACCGGGTTTCATAACCACGGTAGAGATAATCCGCAGATTTATACAAAAAAAACCAAACCGGAACACGCAGTCCTGCAAATCAGTATGCGGTTCATACGCGCATGCTTCAGTCAGCGCGCGGGCCTTTATCCGGCAAGTAAGGTTTCGCTCATTATACGACGCGCATCGGTTGCGGCTTGCGCGCGGTATCCTGAAAACGGCTTTTAAGCGGCGAATTCAAATTCGGTGGCAACAGCACGTGCCGCAGAGACATGGGGGAATCACGACGCACACACACATGAAGACCGGACGGATCGCCCGGCACAAAACGTTGCGCCCGGAATATGCACCCCTGCGGGAACACCCCCCACACGACCACGCGCAAATATATGAATTTCAGCAGCGCACCCACTCAAAAGGCGGTCGTCCGGCAGCAGGTGAACCGAAGGTGCATATGACCTTCCCGGTCTTCAGGACTCAGAAACCGATTACGGCATCGCCACCGAAGGTGAACATGCCGTTATTACGCCCGCCATTAAAGGGCGTGGTGTCGTTGAGCGAACGGTCAAAGCGGATTTCAGGCCGCAGCATGAACACACGCACATGGTGGCCCAGATCCGGCTTGTAGGTCACGCCCAGTGTCATTTCGCCATAGGTCGTGCCATGGCCGGTCGGGCCGGGCATCAGCGCATCGCCGGGGCTGGAACGACCGGAAATCCCGTCCATATAAGCGTTGTTGCCGATGAAGGTGGACACCATCAGATTGTTGTTGTCGCGGTAGATTTCACCACGGTAATTGAAGGTCAGCACCTTGTTGATCCTATAGCTCAGGAAGCTGACGAAGCTTTCGGCATCGGCGGCCTTGAAATCGCCATTGCTGCGGATGCCGTTCAGCCCTTCATCGTGGATATAGTTGAACTCCCCCGTCAGGGTCAGGCGGTCATTGACGGCGTAGGTCGCATTGATGTCATTCCAGAACCGTTCGGCATGATCGGCTTCATAGCGCCCGCCTGCGGATGAATAACGGGAGTTTTCCGGCCCGACGCGGCTCAGTTCGATGATGTTGAGCTTGCCATGCGCAAGCCCGTTTAGGTTGAAGCCGAAATAGCCCGCCGGCGCGTTGTTATTGTCGGACCGGCCAAAGGATGTCTGGTTGCCGGTATCGATACCGAACGTCACATCCACCATATCGGTTACATGCCAGTTGAACATGGCGCCGATATGCTGGAACGGCACGGAATATTCCGATGTATAGGCAATGGTATAGAACGGGCGCGTTGTGGGATCGAGTGTTTCCACCCCCATCGGGGCCTGAAGGATACCGGCATGCATGTCCAGCCCGCCCTTGGTTGCCCATGGCAGGTGGACATCGGCATGGGCCTGCGCCGGGATCAACTGGTAGCGGGCGTTCCATTCATGCGCGCTGACGCCCAGAAGCTGATAGTACCGCGCGTCCGAGCCATACATGCCTTCCAGCGTGAAGCCGATCTGGTAGCCGCCCTTTGACGGGTCGATGGCTTTCTGAAGCGTGAATTCCGCCTGGTTGAGCTGCACCTGATTGGCGTGATCGGCAAAGAAGTCACCGAAGTTGTAACCCGGCTGGGGACGCGCGGGGTTCGCCATGATGCCCCCTTCGATCTGGCCGGTCAGCGTAATTCCAGACAGCCAGCGGGCCATGTCGGAATCACTTTTTTCCATGCTTTTGAATACCGAAACCTGGGCATGGGCGGTGGGTAAATCGAACACCAGACCCACCGTCAGGGCGGCTGCAAACCCAACACCGGACCGCAGTAATGCCCGTCTCATGCCCATTTTCTTCATGGTCGTCCCCACGTGTCGCCTTATCTAAAAAACTGTTTAACAGTTTTTGTTTGGTCGCCAACCGAAATGTTTATGGGTCCGTACGCATGCAGGGCATCATGTTGTAAAAGCGACACATGTTGTTATCGTTCCGTAATAACGAAACATTGCCTATTATATCAGCTAAGTTTATAAGTATACGAACGTCATATTCGTACAAAAACAATCCATATGGCAGATGGCGACCCTGCGCCCTGGGGGCCATCGTATGGTAACGCACAGGATGGTTAAAAAGTTTCTGTCCCACGCGATGACGCAAAAAGGAAAGTTTTTTTACCCTTTGGAAAGTTGTTTCAAGTGTCTGAAACAGCACCCCGCTGCGCTGTAATATGGAAGTCCATATCCGGTTCCTGCCCGACAGGTGAAGTAACGGCACCATAATTTCAAGCATGTCAGGCCGTCAGGCGGCGTGCGACAGATCCATAAAATGGTTGCCCTTCGGGAAGGGGTCGATGATGTTCCCTGTCGGCGGTCCCGGCATCCGGTAAGCCCCTGCCACCGGACAGGGAACTTGCAGGGATCATTCTTCAGCCCAGCGGAAACTGACTCCATGGCCATTGCGCGGCGTTTTCTTCCTTCCACATCCCTGCTTTATTCCTTTGAGGCCGCCGCACGGCATGAGAGCTTCACCGCCGCGGCGGATGAACTCAACCTGACCCAGAGCGCGGTCAGCCGGCATATCCGCGCACTGGAGGACCATCTGGGCGCGGAACTGTTCATCCGTGACCGGCAGATGGTACGACTGACGCAGGCGGGGGAAGTCTATGCGCGCGAAATCCGTGATGCGCTGCGGCATATTTCCACCGCGACACTCGCCTTCCGCGCCAATCCGACCGGGGGCACCATCAATCTGGGGGTGCTGCCCACCTTCGGCACCCAGTGGCTTACGCCCCGGCTGGGTCATTTCATGACGCGGCATCCCAGTATCACGGTCAATCTGTATACGCGCCTGTCACCCTTTGAATTCGCGGGCGACACGCTGGATGCGGCCATCCATTTCGGACCATCGGAGTGGCCGGGGGCGGACCTGTCCTTCCTGATGCGCGAACAGGTCGTGCCAGTATGCAGCCCCAGATTGCTGGCGCAGCTCAATTTCAGAAAAGCGCAGGATCTGCTTAATGCGCCGCTGCTTCACCTTGTATCGCGTCCCGATGCGTGGGAACGCTGGTTCATCGCACAGGAAGTCGATGCAACGACCCTGCATGGCCCGTTATTCGACCAGTTCAGCTTTATCGTCAGCGCAGCCTCCGCCGGGGCGGGATGCGCGCTTATTCCGCGTTTTCTTATTGAGGACGAACTTGAAAATGGCACGCTGATCGAACTGGTCGCCAATGCCATCCCGACGGAAGATGCGTATTATTTCGTCCGCCCCCTGTCGCGCGCGATGTCGGCGCCACTGGGCATGTTCCATAAATGGCTGCTGGAACAGATTGCCGGTACATAACGGTTTGCCAGCATATCCGGGGGCAGCCGGTCACGACTGCCCCGCACGGTATTCAGATAATGGCTTCCTCAAGGAACGGCGTATTGCTTACCACACGCGCATAACCCAGCGGAGACAGGTCAAGGGAACGGAACCCGCCATAGGTGATCCATTCGGACAGGCCGCGGCCTATCGCCGGGGACTGTTGCAGGCCATGACCGCTGAAGCCGTTGGCAAACAGGAAATTGGAAACTTCCGGATGCGGACCGACAATAACGTTATGGTCCAGCGTGCAGTAATCGTAATGCCCGGCCCATGAGTTCACGACTTTCAGGGCCTCGAACGCGGGAATGCGTTCAGCCAGAACGGGCCAGATCTGCTCCTCGAACTCATCGTGCGCCACGGCAAAATCATCCGGGTCCACTGCCGGGTCAGGGTCCGGCACGGTACCCATCAGGTAATAGCGCCCCTCCGGGCGGAAAAAGACACCCGTGGGATCAATCGTAAGGGGAACCCTGCCCGGTAGCGGGGTACGACAGTCCACCACAAACAGGCTGCGGCGGCGGGGTTCGACCGGCAGGTACAGCCCCGCCATTTCCGCAATGCGCCTGCCGCGCGTGCCGGCGGCGTTGACCAGCGCGCCACAGCCCACCTGCGCGCCACTTTGCAGGGTGACGGACGCAATCCTGCCGCCCTGCCCCGTCACGCCTGTCACTTTGTCTTCAATATAGGTGACACCCAGCGCACGGGCCTTTGCACGCAGGCCGTACAGGAAGCCGGTATTGTCGAACCATCCCTCGCCCGCCAGACCAAGGCTGGCAAGGGTCAGGTCATCGGTATTGAGCCATGGGAAACGTGCTGCCACCTCCCGCGGCGTCAGCAGCACGCCCTGCGCGCCACATGCGGCCTGTGTGGCGCGGTTACGCGACAGGATATCGCTGCCGCGCTGGTCATTCGCCAGAAACAGGTAGCCATTTTCATGCAGCGCCAGATCATCGCCCTTACCATCAACGGCGGTCAGTTCGGGAAACTGGCGGATGAATTCCGTCCCGAACATGGACATGCGCACATTCAGCGGATTGGAAAACTGATGGCGGATCGAACTGGATGACAGGGACGTTGCCGCGCGCGCATACGTCCAGTCCTTTTCCACAACAAGGACGGAGCCGGTAAAGTCGGGATTACTGGCCAGAAAATAGGCCGTAGCACTTCCGACTACGCCGCCACCGACAATAACGACATCATAGGAAGACCGGAGATCGGACATGGCCATGCCCCCTATGCCGGATCTTCAAAATGACCGGCCGCGCAGAAACTGCCGCCCTGAAAGCGGACTGCCGGATCATCGGGATCGCCCTGTTCCGTGCGGGCAAAAACGGCATCGCGGTACGTATCGGCATTGTCCTGCGGGGCGTAACCCAGAACGGATGCCAGCCGGTTATCCCAGAACGACTGGCTGTTTGCCGATGTGGCAAAGGAAATCATGTGCCCCACACGCGGCGCATCAAGGCAGACTTCCACCAGATGGCGGAAATCCCGGTACGACAGCCACGTAATCAGGTGCCGTCGGTCGGTCGGTTCGGGAAAGCACGACCCGATACGCAGGCATACCGTCTCGATCCCGAATTTATCGAAATAATAGCGCGACAGGTTTTCGGCATATGCCTTTGATACACCATACAGGCTGTCGGGCCGTGTCGGTGCGCTGGCGTCGATTGTCTGGGTGCGTTCGTAATACCCGACCGCATGGATCGAACTGGCATAGACGATACGCTTTACGCCGCACTGCCGGGCGGCTTCATACACGTTATAGGTCCCGACGATGGAGGAATTGAGCACGGAATCCCATGTCCCCTCAATCGCCTGCCCACCCAGATGCACGATCGCGTCACAGCCGCGTACGGCATCCAGCACCGCGCCAAAATCGGCCAGTTCAGCCACGCGGTCTTCCTCATGCGCCGCCAGATCGGCAGAGGGAAAACGGTCCGTCAGCCGGATCTGGGGGGCCAGTTTCAGGCCCGATACGCGAAGCTGCCGCCCAAGGGCGCCTGCGGCCCCGGTAATGAGGACACGATTATATTTGGACATGATTGCGCTTATTCCTGTTCCAGCAAACCAAGGGTTCGCGTCATGGCTGCCATGGCGATCCGCAACTGTTCTTCCGACGTGGCGAAGGACAGGCGGATATAGGGTTCAAGCCCGAACGCGGCACCCGGCACGGTCGCAACCCCACCTTCATGCAGCAGGTATTCCGCCAGCATGACATCGTTTTCGATCCGGCGGCCATCGGGCGTCCTGCGCCCGATGAAGGCCGAACATTCGGGAAAGACATAGAAAGCCCCCGCAGGCTTGCAGACCTTCAGCCCCTCGATCCCCGCCAGTCCTTCCATCACGATGGCAAGACGGCGCGCATAGGCGGCCCCTGCCATGTGCAGGAAGTCCTGCGGCCCATCCATCGCTTCAGCCGCCGCCACCTGCGAGATGGAGGATGGACAGGTCGAAACCTGTGATTCCATCTTGTTGAGCATGCGGGCAAAACCCGGCGGGGCGGCGGCATAGCCCAGCCGCCAGCCGGTCATGGCGTAAGCCTTGGATACGCCATTGATCAGGATGGTCCGGTCCTTCAGTTCCGGGCAGGCGGCAGCGAAGGAGACAAACGGCGTATCCCCGAACAGGATATGCTCATATATCTCATCCGATATGATGCCGATTTGGGGATGTGCCGCCAGCACCTGCCCCAGCGCCTGCAGTTCCGCGCGGCTATAGACCGCCCCGGACGGGTTGGACGGGGTATTGAGCATGACCCAGCGCGTGGCGGGCGTGATCGCCGCCGCCAGTTGCGAGGGTGTCAGCCTGAACCCGCTTTCCAGCCCGCAGGGCAGCACGACCGCCCTGCCGCCGTTGAATTCCACCATGTCCCGATAGGATACCCAGAAGGGTGCAGGAATGATGACCTCGTCCCCGCTTTCCAGCACGCCCATGAACAGGTTGAACAGGATCTGCTTGGCGCCCACGCCGATGGAGATCTGTTCGGGCGTGTAATCCAGCCCGTTTTCACGCGCCAGTTTGGCCACGATGGCCTCACGCAACTGCGGCAGGCCGCTGGGGCCGGTATAATGCGTGACCCCGTCGCGCATTGCGCGGATTGCGGCTTCGATCACATTATCCGGGGTATTGAAATCCGGTTCCCCCAGCGAGAGGTCAACAATCTGCCGCCCCTGCGCCCGCAGCGCACGCGCGGCCATGGAAACCACCATGGAGGCCGAAAGCTGGATCGACGATGCCCGTCGATTTTCAAAACGCATGGTCGTGCCCTATGCCCCTGTCGTTAAACATTGCCCGAAGGGATCGCCCCCAGATAACCGTTGTGACGGTCACGTTCGACCGCAGCGGGGGCACGGTTCGCGGGGTCACCATAACCACCGCCGCCGGGCAGATCGAGCCGGAGCCTGCGCCCGGGTGGCACCTGCTGCTGACCCTTGCCGCGCATGACGGTGCCATCATCAAGCGTGACAGCCCCCGGCGCGCCGTCCTGCCCGCCAGCCAGACCGCGCGCCGGGTGGCTGATACGGTCGAACATGGCCGAAAACCGCAGGGAGTAGCCTTCCGCCGCCTCGATTTCCATGGACTGGCCAAGGCCGCCACGGAACTCACCCGCGCCGCCGGAGCCTTCGCGCAGTTCCTTGCGCCAGACGATGACCGGGCCGACACTTTCGGTCGCCTCGACCGGCATGGTGTGAACGCCGCTGGGAAACGCCGTAGCGCTCAGCCCGTCCAGCGTGGGCCGCGCACCCGTGCCGCCACTGTTGAACATGAGGATTTCCGCCCCCCTGCCCGTTCCTTCCATGCCGGGCAGGGGGCGCAGGCTCATATGCAGGTTCCAAAGCGAACCCGCCCCTTCCGCCGGAACACGGTCAGGCAGGGCCTTATGCAGCGCCCCCAGCACCAGATCAGGCACGAAATGCCCCAGCACATGCCGCACCGATACCGGGGCGGGCCGCTGCGCATTGAGGATGCAGTGATCCGGCGCCGAGACGGAAAATGGCGCGAGGGAGGCAGAATTATTGGGGATTTCCGGGGCTACGATACATTTTATGCCGTAACAGGCATAAGCCTTGGCGTAAACCAGAGGCACATTGATGCCAAAGCGGCTTGGGCCGGATGTCCCGGCAAAATCGACATGCACACCCTCCGGCCCGATGGTCAGGGCCGCGTGCAGGGCCACCGGTTCGTCATATCCATCCAGCAGCAGGCTGTTGGTCCATGTACCGTGCGGCAGGCTGGCCAGACTTTCACGCGTCGCGCGCTCGCTATGACTGAGAATGAAACCACCCAGACGCTCCAGATCATCCAGCGCGAATTCCCGCATCATGTCCACCAGCCGCTGGTGGCCTGCCGCGTTACAGGCGGTCAGGGCGAAAATATCGCCCACCACCTTGTCCGCCTCGCGCACGTTGTTGCGGATCATCAGCACCAGGGTATCGTTGACCCGGCCCGCATCGAACAGCTTCATGATGGGGATGAAGAGCCCTTCTTCATACACCTCGTTCGCATCGGGGCCAAAGCCACGGCCACCTACGTCCACCACATGGGCGGTAGATGCGAAATACCCCACCAGACGCCCGCCATGGAAGGACGGGGTGACGATGGTGATGTCATGCAGGTGGCCGGTGCCCTTCCACGGGTCGTTGGTGATGTAGACATCCCCTTCGCGGATGTTTTCGCGCCCGATATCGGTAATGAAATGCCCGACCGATTCCGCCATGGCGTTGACATGCCCCGGCGTGCCGGTCACGGCCTGCACCAGCATGCGGCCTTCCAGATCGAACGCACCGGCGGACAGGTCGCCCGCTTCACGGACACTGGTGGAAAACGCCGTGCGGATGAGGGTCTGCGCCTGTTCCTCCACAACCGAGATCAGGCGGTTCCACATGACCTGCATGTGGATATCTGCGAGAGCGTCGCTCATGTATCGCTCCTCAATGGCGGGTGGCGAGCAGACAGCCGTCGCTCTGCACCGTTGCCGTGAAACAGGTTGTCAGGATGGTCGTGGTTTCGGGTTCGACAATGATGGCGGGGCCCCGCACCACATCCCCGACCGAAAGGGTGCGGCGGTCGATGATGCCCGCATCGACAAAACCCCGGCTGGCGGCATCGAACAGGGGGCGATGCGCTTTTGGCTGCACGGGCTGCGTGTGGCTGACCGCCCGGGCGACATCGACACGGACGGGGGGTGAGCTGACACGCAGCGCCCAGCTTATGATCTCGCTGCGCGCGCCATCAATCGTCTGTCCGAAGTAGCGACGGTATTCGCTTCCGAACGCAGCCAGTATCTCCTGCGTGCGGCCGGTGCTGAATGTTTCCAGCGGAAGGCGGACGGGAATATCCCACCCCTGCCCTTCATAGCGCATGAACGCGGTGCATTCGATGACCGGCACGATGGCGGGATCAATGGCGTTGAGGAAACCCGTAGCTTCCGTGCGCATGGCATCCAGCAGGGCGGCAACGCGCTGTGTGTCGTAATCCGCAAGCGCCACCACGGCGCTGCGCACGGATTCGTAACCGAACGGCGCGCGCAGAAAGCCGATGGCCGATCCCACCCCCGCGCCGGGCGGCACGATGAAAGAGGAAATGCCCAGCTTTTCGCACAGCCGCGCCGCATGCAGCGGGCCGCCACCGCCAAAGGTAATCATGGTGAAGCCGGAAATGTCCTTGCCATTTTCCACGGCATGCACGCGGGCGGCGTTGGACATGTTTTCGTCCACGACCTCGCAGATGCCATAGGCGCTGGCCTGCGTGTCCAGTGCGAGCAGGCTGGCGATCCTTGCATCCACGGCGCTGATCGCCCCTTCGCGTGACAGGGTCAGCGACCCGCCGGCGAAATTGTCCGGGTCCAGCTTGCCCAGCAGCAGGTTGGCATCGGTTACGGTCGGCTCCACCCCGCCGCGCCCATAGCAGGCGGGACCGGGTTCGGATGCGGCACTGCGCGGCCCCACCCGGATCTGGCGCATGTTGTCGACGCCGGCGATGGACCCGCCCCCGGCCCCGATTTCCACCATTTCCACCACGGGAATGGAAATCGGCATGCCGCTGCCCTTGCGGAAGCGCCAGGTCCGCGCAACCTCGAACGTCTTGGCCGTGCGGGGGGCGAAATCCTCCACAAGACAGATTTTCGCCGTCGTCCCCCCCATATCGAAGGAAACCACCCGGTCGCGCCCATGCCGCCGGGCCACATATTCCGCAAAGATGACGCCACCGGCCGGACCGGATTCGACCAGACGCACCGGGAATTCCGCCGCGTGATCGACCGAGATGATGCCCCCGCCCGAGTGGATCATGTAAACCGGGCACCCGATCCCCAGCACCTTCAGCGACGCCACCAGACGATCCAGATAGGATTTGATGGCCGGTTTGACATACGCATTGGCGCAGACGGTGTTGAACCGCTCGAATTCCCGGAACTGGGGCGAGACTTCGGATGAAATGGAAACCGACAGCGCGGGCATGCGCTCCAGCAGCGCTTCACGCACCCGGCGTTCATGCGCCCCGTTTGCGTAGGCATGCAGGAAACCGATGGCGACACTTTCATACCCGCCCGCCGCGATGGCATCGACCACGCCCGCAAGCTGCGCCTCGTCCAGCGGCAGCAGCACGTTACCGCCTGCGTCAAGGCGTTCACGCACCACGAACCTGTCCGCGCGTTCGATCAGCGGCGGCGGCAGGACGATATTGAGATCATACTGTTCAAAGCGGTTTTCGGTCCGCATTTCCAGCACATCGCGGAAGCCTTCGGTCGTGATGAACGCCGTGCGCGCGCCACGCCGTTCGATCAGCGCGTTGGTGGCCAGCGTGGTACCATGAATGACAACGCCGATATCCGACAGGCCAATACCCGCCGTGGCACAGACCTCGCGCAATCCCTTCAGGATGGCGCGTTCCGGTGCTTCGTAATCCGTCAGGACCTTGGTTGATTCCAACCGCCCGTCCACCTCAAGGGCGATATCGGTAAAGGTACCGCCGATATCGACACCGACCTGACAGGTTCTGGCTCCGCCCATTCCACGCCAATCCTTTTTTTGAAAGCCACGGTGACTGCGCACCTGTGCGCCATAAAGTGACATGACAGGTTTAGGGAACTTGTAATACAAATGTCAATGTCATATCGTAATGTTCCGGGTATGGATCATTCCACCCGGCCGGCGCCACCGCCCGCCACGCAGGCAGCAGTGAGGTTACGCAGTTGAGTTCACCAGACAGCAACGCGACACACATATCCGGGCGCACGCTTTCCCTGTTCGACCTGATCCTGATCGGTTGCGGGGCAACATTCGGTTCCGGCTGGCTGTTCGCGGCTTCTCCCGTCGCCACCATGGCCGGGCCGGGGGCGATGATCGGATGGCTGTGCGGCGGTATCATCGCCCTGCTGCTGGGGCTGATCTACAGCGAACTGGCCGCAGCCCTTCCACTTACCGGCGGGGTCGCGCGCTATCCCTACCTGTCGCATGGCAGCTTTCTGGGCTTTATGGTGGGGACTGTCACCATCATCGCGTTTTCCAGCATCGTTTCGATCGAACTGGTCGCGGCGCGACAGTATGCCTGCACATGGTTCCCCTTTCTGGGGGCGCCGGGCGGGGGGCCGTCCGCAGTGGGGTGGCTTGTACAGTTTTTGGTGCTGTGCGCGATTTACTGGCTCAATACATCCAATGCGAAGTCCTTCGCATGGGTTAACAATATTGTTACAGTTCTGAAGTTTCTGGTGCCCGCACTTGTCATAATCGTGCTGTCACGCAGTTTTTCGCTTGCACCGTTTCATGTGCCGCTTGCAAACGGACATATGGCGGACGGCATCATGGCAGCCCTTTCCACCGGTGGCATCATGTTTTCCTTTCTGGGGCTGACATCCATCGTGTCGGCGGCGGGGGAAGTGCGTAATCCGCAGAAAAACGTGCCCGCGGCACTGTGCCTGTCGGTGGGTTTCGTCACGCTGGTCTATATCGCCCTTCAGGCCATCTTCATGGGGAACCTGCCGCATACACTGCTGCAGGATGGCTGGCATGGGGTCCGCGAGCGGTTCCCCCTGCCCTTTCACGACATTACGGTACTGGCCGGGGCAATATGGCTCGCGCGTCTGGTACTGTTCGATGCGTGTCTTTCCCCCATGGGGACGGCGAATGTCTATCTCAGTTCCACATGCCGGGTCATGCAGGCATGGCTGCTTGAAACGGGGCTGAAGCGCGATACGACCTGCCAGAAAGTGGCGCTGCGCCTTTCATTCGGGCTGTGCGTATTCTGGACGCTGCCCTTTCCTTCGTGGAGCAGCCTTGTCGGCATCGTATCCACCACCATTGTCATGAGCTACGCCTTTGCGCCGGTCATCCTGGCGTCCTTCCGCCAGACCATTCCCGAACTGCGGCGCCCGTTCCGCCTGCGCTACCTTGCCGTGCTTGGTCCACTGACCTTCGTGCTGTCATCCTTCATCATCCTGTGGGCGGGATGGACCACGGTGGCATGGCTGCTTTCCGCCCAGATCGTGATTGGTATCGTGTATGTGCTGGCCACGCAGGCGGGGCGGCGGACGATGACGGGCGACCACGGGCGCTCCCTTTGGATATTTGCCTATTACATCGGCATGATCGGCTTTTCATGGCTTGATCGTGACCTGTCCATGGAAACGCTGCGCAACATCCCCCTTCTGGTGGCCTTCCTGCTGTTTCTGTGGGGCATCTACGCATGGGGGGTCAGCAGCGGTCGCAGGCCCGCATCGCACGAACATGCCGAAACCTTTGCCTTCACTTCACCCTATGTTCATTAAGCGGGACGATCCGTCATGAAAAATCTTACAGCCATTATCGTCGGCGGGGCTTCGGGCCTTGGTCTGGCTACAGCACGCCTCATGATCCGTGATGGCGCAACCCGTATCGGACTGGTGGACATCAACGCCGAACGGCTGGAAGCCGCGCGCGCCGAACTGTCCGCCCCCGGTGTATCGGTGCATGTCGCGACCGGCGATATTGCGCGCCAGAGCAGCGCCCACGCCGCCTTCGCCACGCTGGCTGGCGAAATGGGCCGCATTGATACGCTGGTCAACAGCGCCGCGATCTACCCGCGCCGCCCCATCCTCGACATCACGGATGAGGAATGGGACCTTGAAAACGCGATCAACATCAAGGGCACCTATCACATGATGGTCGCCGCCGTGCGGCACATGCGCGAATTCGCACAGCCCGGCGCCGTTACGGGCAGGATCGTGAACATATCCTCCGTCGATGCCTTCAAGGCCCATCCGCAGAACGCGCATTACGCGGCGACAAAGGCGGCGGTCGTCAGTCTGACCCGATCCTTCGGTCAGGAATGTGCGCAGTGGGGCATACTGGTCAATGGCGTCGCCCCGGCCGGTTTCGCCACCGACCGGGCGAAGGAACTGGGCTTCCTGCCTGAACTGGCCAGGGCCAGTCCGCTGGACCGCGCCGCCGAACCCGAGGAAATGGCCGAATGGATCGTCATGATGGGCGGACCGCGCAACACATACGCCACGGGCGAGACGGTTATCGTAAGCGGGGGCTACATCTATGCGTGACACCGTATCACACCTGCTGCGCACCGCACTGGTAACGGGTGCGACCAGCGGCATCGGCCGGGCCATCGTCGCCGCGCTGCGCACGGCGGGACTGAACGTCATCGCAACCGGGCGCAATCCGGACGCCCTGGCGGCGCTGGCGCGCGAATACGGGGCGATAACGGTTCAGGCCGATATATGCGATACGGATGCCATCTGCGCCGCCGTCGCCAGCCATGAAATTGATATCGTGGTCAACAATGCCGGTATCCTGTCAACCAGCGGCCCCTTTGCGGATACGGATATCAGCCAGATCGACGCGATGATCGACATCAATCTGAAGGCCCCGCTACGCCTGACACACCAGCTTCTGCCGCCCATGATCGCGCGACGGCGGGGGCATGTGCTGTTTGTAGGGTCCATTGCGGGACACTCCCCCTATCCGGGGTCATGTGTCTATGGGGCGTCCAAGGCGGGTATCCGCCTGTTCTGCGATGCTCTGCGCTGCGACCTGCTGGGAACGGGCGTGCGGGTGACGGAAATCGTGCCCGGTCGGGTCGAAACGGCGCTGTATCGGGATACGCTGGGACCGGACAGAGCGCGCGCAGCACTGTATGAGGGCTACCGTCCCGTCCAGCCCGAAGATGTAGCGGGCCTTGTCCGCACCGTCATTGACATGCCGCTGCATGTCGATGTCACGCGCATGGAAGTCCTGCCCACCGATCAGGCCAGTGGGGGCGGAACCATGGTCCGCTTTGACCCGGACGGCACGACCGCCTAAAGCCACGGAACCGGATAATACGGACCATGCACCAGTCGGATCAGGTTACGCGCCCCGGTGTAAAATGAAACCGATGAAGGGAGTACCGCGCCATTAATGCCAGTGGAAATCTGTCTGAAAACGTTGCCGATGAACTTCTGCGCCGTATTCAGGCCAAAACCTACATGCCGGGCGAAAAACTGCCATCAACCGCCGTGCTGTGCACGGAATTCGATGTCAGTCGCACAGTCATAAGGGAAGCCATTGCATCCCTGAAGCTGGGCGGACGTATCGTGACGCGACAGGGTGCGGGCACGTTCGTTACGACGGAAGACAGGTGGGTCCCCCATTTCCTCGCCACGCCGATTGACGATGTGCGGGCGGCGCTGGAAATACTGGAACTGCGCATCGGGGTGGAAACACAGGCGGCATTCCTTGCAGCCCAGCGCAAGACCGCACAGAGCCTTGCGCATCTGTACCAGATGCATGCGCAGTTCGTGGCCGTGGATACGCGCGACCCGGAAATGGAAGTCAGGGCCGATCTGGATTTCCATCTGGCTATTGCGCGGGCTGCGGGCAATCCGCGTTTTCCGGCGTTCCTGGGGCATCTGGTTTCCGATATTTCGCGCGACCTGTTCCTGAAATACGCCAAGATATCGCGTTCGCTCCCCGCCTATCTGGACAATACCAAAAAAGAACATCAGGCCATACTGGAAGCCATTTCGCGCGGAAACGCCGAACAGGCGCAGAAGCTCATGCGCCGTCACCTTGAAGGCAGCCTGAACCGCTACCGCAAGCTGCTGGAGGTCAAAATTCGTGACTGATACGCGCCCCCTACCGGGCAAAACATCCCTGCGCGCCTGACGCCAGCCCTAACCGCCTGTTACGGCTTTTCAGGTGCGGCTTATATGTTACGATCCGCAAACCACATGGATTTCCGCAGACAGGGATACGGTTTTCAGCCCCTGCATTCCCTAACATTCCAATCGGACCGCCAGATCAGATGAAACAGTATTCAGCACAGGAAACCTGTGATTTCCTGCCCTTTTCTCCGCTGGTTGACGCGCTTGCCACCGCGGTTGGGGAAACGGTGTCCGGGCAGATCGTATGCCCCGAACGCATGACCGTACCGGCCACGGATGGCACGGGTGTCCTGCTGACCATGCCGTCGGTCGGCAGTGACCTTATGGTGACAAAACTGCTGACCATCTTCGGTCACAATCCGGCACTGCATCTGCCTACAATTCAGGGGCAGGTCGTCTGCGCGGAAGCACGTAGCGGGCGCTTCCTGTTTTCACTCGATGGTCCGACCGTGACCATGCGCCGCACATCGGCCATGAGCATGCTGGGCATCCGGCTGCTGGCCCACCACAAGATCGGGCGCGTGCTGATTATCGGCACCGGCACGCAGGCCGTGGCCCATGTTCAGGCGCTATCTGCGCTGTATCCGGGCATTACCGTGGCCATCCGCGGGCGGTCATATGACCGTGCGGCCGCGTTCTGCGCGGAGCATGCGACGCCGATGCTGACCCTGCGTCCCGAAGGCACGGATGAAGCCCCCTTCGATGTCGTCATCACGGTTACCAGCAGCGTGTCCGTCATTTACGATGAACCTGCCAATCCGTCCTGCCTTGTCATCGGCGTGGGTGCCTATCGTACCGATATGGCGGAGATTGGCGCACGGACCATCAATGACAGCGACCTGTATGTCGATGACCTGATCGGCGCCCCGTCCGAAGCGGGGGACCTGTATCGCGCGAATGTGGACTGGAACCGTGTTCGCTCCATTGCGGCGGCAGCGGATGGCCGGGCAAGGGAATCCGGCCGTCCCATCGTATTCAAATCCGTGGGCTGCTCCGCATGGGATCTGGCCGCCTGCCGGGTCGCACGCATGCATGGGGCCGGATAACCCCACCTGCGCCTGCGTACCACGGTTGAACAGGCCTATTTCCCGCTATCTTAACATATTCCACTTCAAGGACAGGTTCCCGGCATGTCGCACCATGAATTACAGCGCATATACGCAGCCCATGTATATTACGACATCCGCGCGGAACTGGAAAAACGGCCATCCGCCCCCCCCTGCACACAGGTTGATACTTTCGATGGCCTGAAGGCGATCATCCCGCAGGCCGAAGTACTGGTCGTTTCCATGCTGTGGCGTAACGAACTGCTGGATATCGCCCCCCGCCTGCGGCTGATCCAGTCGATCAGTTCCGGGGTGGAGCAGTTCGACCTTGACCGCCTGAAGGAACGCGGCATCCGGCTGTGCAATGCGCGCGGCGTGAACGCCAATGCCGTAGCCGAGCATGCGCTTGCCCTGATGCTCAATCTGGCACGCCGCCTGTATGAAGCACGCGATAACCAGAAAATCGCGCGCTGGAGCACGACCGGCACGGATGAACGCCCCCGCCTGCAGGAACTTTCGGAAAAAAAGGCGCTGATCGTTGGCATGGGTACGATCGGGGATCGCATTGCGCGCCTGTGTCTGGCACTGGGCATGCAGGTCAGCGGCGCACGACACAGCGCACGTCCGCTGGATGTACCCGGTGTGACGCAGGTGAACATGACTGATCTGCACGATGCGCTGCATGAAGCGGATTACGTTATCCTGACCTGCCCGCTTACCGCGCAGACGGAACACCTGATCGACCGCAGGGCATTTGCCGCGATGAACCCCGATGCCTGCCTGATCAACGTCGCCCGTGGGCGTGTTGTAGAAGAAGCAGCGCTGATCGAGGCGCTGACCACAGACCGGATTGCGGGTGCAGCACTGGACACCTATGCCGAGGAACCATTGCCGTCCTTCTCCCCCCTATGGTCGCTGCCCAATCTGGTCATGACAGGACATACCGCGGGCGAGACGCAGTTCTATGAACGCAATGTTGTCGATATCCTGATGAAGAACATCACGGCACTGGAAAACGGCACCGAAATGATAAACCGGATCGTATGATGGAGGAACGCCAGAGCTGTTCCGGCGTCACCTGAAGCTTTTTTTTTAAAAGAGCTTCACCAAAAACTTCTTTATCAGTTCGGCAGGTTCATGGCCCCTTCAGGGACCATGAACCTGCTGGATGATATCAATCAGCCAACGTCGAACTTTACGCCCTGCGCCAGCGGCAGGGTACGGCCATAATTGATGGTGTTGGTCTGACGGCGCATGTAGCCACGCCATGCGTCCGAACCGGCTTCGCGGCCACCGCCGGTTTCCTTCTCCCCACCGAAAGCGCCACCAATTTCAGCGCCGGACGGCCCGATATTGACATTGGCGATACCGCAATCCGACCCCGCCGCCGACAGGAACAGTTCCACATCCCGCAGGTCAGTGCTGAAGATGGAGGAAGACAGACCCTGCGCCACGTCATTCTGCAGGGCAATCGCATCCTCCAGCTCACTGTATTTCAGTACATACAGGATCGGGGCAAAGGTTTCTTCCAGCACGGGACCGGTCTGGGCGGACATTTCCACCAGGGCTGGACGGGCGTAGAAAGCCTCGGGGCCATGAACGTCCACCCGCTCCCCACCGTGTACGATGCCACCCGCCGCCTTCGCAGCCTGCAGGCTGGCCTGCATCGCCTCGAACGATGCCTTGTCGATCAGCGGGCCGACCAGCGCATTCCCTTCGATCGGGCAACCGACGGAGATGTTCGCATAAACCTGCTTCAGGCGACCGACCAGCGAGTCATAGACGCTTTCATGCACGATCAGGCGGCGCAGGGACGTGCAACGCTGCCCCGCCGTTCCCATCGCACCAAAGGCCACCGCGCGCAGTGTCAGGTCCAGATCGGCTGATGGCGTAACGATGGAAGCATTATTGCCACCCAGTTCAAGGATCGAACGGCCGAAACGCTTCGCCACGCGCTCACCCACGATACGGCCCATGCGGGTGGAACCAGTGGCGGAGATGATCGGCACGCGACGGTCTTCCACCAGCAGTTCACCCGTCCGCGCATCACCGATCAGCAGCGTCGACAGGCCAGCAGGCACTTCACCAAAGCGCGCGGCCGCCTGTTCAAACAGGGCCTGCGTGGCAAGGGCGGTCAGCGGGGTCTTTTCCGAAGGTTTCCAGATGATCGGGTCACCGCACACCAGCGCCAGCGCCGCGTTCCACGACCACACGGCCACCGGGAAATTGAAGGCCGAAATGATGCCGACCACGCCAGCGGGGTGCCACTGTTCGACCAGACGGTGTTCAGGGCGTTCGGACTGGATCGTCAGGCCATAAAGCTGGCGGGACAGACCAACGGCGAAATCGCAGATGTCGATCATTTCCTGGACTTCGCCCAGCCCTTCGGAAATGACCTTGCCCGCTTCGTAGGACACGAGGCGGCCCAGTTCTTCCTTGTTTTCCCGCAGCACATTGCCCAGCAGGCGGACCAGTTCGCCACGGCGCGGGGCGGGAACCTGCCGCCACTGTCCGAACGCGGTCGCGGCCTGCGCGATGGCGGCTTCAACCTGTTCGGGGGTAACGGTCGGGACATCAGCCAGAACCGCACCCGTAACGGGCGTGCGGACGCTCAGCGTGCCGCCGGTATATTTATCGCGCGATACGCCCATCTTTTCCAGAAGGCTGTGTACGTCCGATGCGATGCTCATATGTCTTTCGTCTCCAGGGATGATCTACAAGTTATTAAGGGGATATAGACGCTCTAGAACCGGGCGCCAGCAGCGTGGCTGGCAATTGAACCAAAGCTGTAGAATGCCTCCCGCGCGGCGGTGGCGGAAACGGCCTGGGGCCGGGTCAGGGGCAGCGGCATGTCCGCAATCCCGATCTGGCCACAGATCAGTTGCGCCAGTGTCCTGCCAAACACCGTGCCCGGTGAAATCCCGCGCCCGTTATACCCGCTGATGGACAGCACGTTGGGCGCAAGCTTATGAAAACGGGGCAGCGCATCGGTGGTCATGCCGATATTGCCATACCATTCGGTCTCGAAAACCGCATCCTTCAGTTGCGGATAGATCCGCCCCAGCGCCCGGCGTGCCCATGCGTGATGGACCGGCTCCCCCACCTTGTCCAGCGCGCCGATGCTGCCGACAATCATGCGCCCTGCCTGATCCAGACGGAAGGATGTCAGGATCTTCTGCGTATCCCAGGCTCCCTGCCTGTATGGCAGGATGGTTTTGAGCAGATCAGGCGAAAGCGGTCGGGTCGCGAAATTGAAATAGGGCAGATTGACGATTTCCGAACGCAGTTCCGGCCACATGGTGGTGGTGTAGGCATTGGTGGCCACGATAACCCAGCGTGCCCGGACCGAACCACCACCTGCCGTGCCCAGATGCCACCATTCCCCTGCCCGCTGCGCCGCGTTGACGGCGGTGCCGGTATGAACGGCGGCACCCGCCCTGATGGCGGCGGCGGCAAGTCCGCGTGCATAGGCAAGCGGCTGGACCGTACCCGCGCGATCATCCACCAGCGCGCCGCTGAATGCCGTGCTGCCGATATGGGCGATGGCTTCCTCGCGTTCCAGCAGGTGAACCGGCGCGCCCACGGCCTGCCACTGGCATTCGCGTTCACGCAGGGCTTCCAGCCCGCTTTTGCCAACCGCACAGTGCAGGGTGCCCGTCTGCTCGGCTTCGCACTCGATATTATGTCTGGCGATCAGGTCGAACACCAGGCTGGGACCATTGCCCAGCAGGTCCAGCACGCGATGACCCATCTCGTGGCCCAGCGTGGTCAGCAGGTAGTTGGGCATGACCCAAAGTCCCGCATTGACCAGGCCGACATTGCGGCCCGATCCGCCAAAACCGATTTCCTCGGCTTCCAGCACGGCGACATCACGCCCCTGTTCAGCCAGATGCAGCGCCGCCGACAGGCCGGTATAACCAGCACCTACAATGGCGACATCAACATCAACATGCCCCCGCAGGGGGGTAGTGGGCGGGGCCGGTGGGGCTGACTTTTCCCACAGGCCATGGCTACGCGGATCATTTTTCATACGCGTCTTCTCTCACTCGGTGAACAGCCTTGCGGCGGAACCTGTCCCGACGCATCGGGGCAAAACCCGTTCTGCATCCGTTACTGTCATTTTCAGTCAGCCTGCGTCAGGTGCAAGCGATAATCGCAACTGCGGTCATTCCAATATGGAATGACCTGGACTGCCATTCCATGGTGAACCGCTGTCTGCCGCGGTGTGATGTCCATAGCTCATTACACACGCACATAAGGAACGGATCACCTGCGCGCCGTGCCATACGCGGGATGCCGTCATTCCCGGCCCCATTACAAGGAATGAACCATCTTGCCCTTTTCCACCCCGGCTAGGTGGAAATGACAGGCTCGTTTGCGATAACCACATCCGGGTCCATCACCGTTCCCACCGGCGGCAGGCTGGACGCAGGAAGCTGCATGTCCCGATACGCGGCGCGTTCGCCCCATACGAAAATCAGGCCGGAGAAAATAGCCACCACCACATCGTCAAATGGGTGCGCCAGCAGGCTGTATCCGCCCAGCGACCCGCAGGCCGACAGCACCAGCATGCCCGCGAAGTAGGCCAGCACCCATGCGCTGCTACGCAGGTTTTCACGCATGGCGTCCATATCACGCGCGCCCTGCACGGCCAGAAAGATGACCCCGAACGCAAGCTGCACGGCCAGCAGCCACGAAAGCGTATGCCATCCGGACCAGAATACGATCAGGCTCGCAATCATGAATGAAACCGGGCCTAGCACGCGGATATACGATACGCGGAAGGGACGTGTCAGATCCGGGGCCGAGCGACGCAGCGCGGCGGCCGCCACCGGGGCGAAGGCGTAGCTCATGATAAGGGCGGAGGAGACCACCCCGATCAGCGCCTCCCACGATGGAAAGGGCAGCATCCAGAAAATGCACAGCCCGAATGTCAGGAAAGTGGCGCGACGGGGCACGCCATGACGGGTATCGAGCTTTCCAAACCACGGCAGGAACGTTCCCGAACGCGACCAGGCATAGATGATGCGCGCCGTCGAACCCATGTAGATGTTTCCCGTCCCGCTGGGCGAGACAACCGCGTCGATCACAACGGCGGTGGCCAGCCACCCCAGCCCCAGCGCGATGACTATGTCGTGAAAGGGTAGCGGCAGCACGCGATCAATGCCTGCCCATCCCTTTGCCGTCAGCATGTCGGCGGGAACACAGCCGATAAAGGCCACCTGCAGCAGCACATAGACCAGCGTGGCCAGAAAGATCGACAGGGTCAGGGCGATGGGAATGGTGCGCTGGGGGTTACGGACCTCGCTCGCTACCGCGATGATGGGGGTAAGGCCCAGATAGGCGAAAATGATGCCGCCAACCGACACGGCGGCTTCCACGCTCTGCCGACCGAATGGCGCGAACCCCCATGCAGTGAAATTGCCCGGATGCATGTGCACAAGCAGCATGACCGTCACCATCACCGGCACGATGAATTTGAAAACCGTAATGATATTGTTGAACAGGGCAAAGGTTTTGACGCCGGAAATATTAAGCCGCAGCATCCCCACAAGCACCACGAACTGCACACCCCAGCCCAGCAGGGTCGCATCCCCCGCACTATTGGCCGTCAGCCCCGGAATCCACGATCCCGCATACTGGCGTGCGGCAATGATTTCGATGGAAATAAGGCTGGAATAGGCAATGACGGTAATGAACCCCAGCAGCGCCCCCAGCAGCGGCCCGTGGGCATAGGCGGGATAGCGGATCATGCCCCCCGCTTCGGGCAGGGCGGCGGCCAGTTCACAATAAACCAGCCCCAGAAGCAGGACCGCAAACCCGCCCGCGAACCATGACAGGATGCTGGCAGGCCCCGCGATGGCCGCCACGTGCGAGGCCGCGAACAGCCAGCCGGAACCGAAAACCGCCCCGAACCCCAGCATCGTGAGGTCAAGGAGGGAAAGCGAACGATTGAATGCCGGTGGCGACTGGGCCATGACGTGCCTCCTTGATGAATAAGGGTCGTCGCATGGCGCGTCCTGTCATCCGCGCCATGCCGGTGGGTTAGCGGGGATCAGCGGGTCTGCATGGTTCCATCAACCAGACGGCTCAGACCCAGTGGATTGTCGTAAGCCAGTTCGGGCGGCAGCAGCGCATCAGGCAGGTCCTGATAACAGACGGGGCGCAGGAAGCGGCTGATCGCGCCGGTGCCGACCGATGTGGTCCGTGCATCCGTTGTTGCGGGGAACGGGCCGCCATGAACCATGGCATGACAGACCTCCACCCCCGTTGGCCACGCATTGACCAGAATACGGCCCGCCTTGCGCTCGAATATTGGCAGCAGCCCGCGGGCGTGGGCCATGTCGCCATCATCCATCTGCAACGTGATGGTAAGCTGGCCTTCCAGGCTTTCCGTCAGGGCATGCAGTTCGGCTTCGCTGGAATAGGAAACAAGAAGCGAGACCGGACCGAAAATTTCATGCCGCATGGCCGGATCGCGCATGAAATCCGCCGCCGTGGTGCGGAACAGGGCCGCACGGGCGCAGTTGGGCCGGGCCGCTTCCTGCCCCTGTCCCACCAGCGTCACACCGTCGCACGCACTCAGGGTCGAAACGCCCTGCCCATAGGCGGTGCAGATACCGCCGGTCAGCATGGTGCCGGCATCCCGCATGGCGATGGCGGTCGCGGCAAGGCGCACGAACTCCTCAAACACGTCCCCTGCCGGTGCAATGACGATGCCGGGATTGGTGCAGAACTGCCCCACCCCCATGGTCAGGGAATTCACAAAAGCGGACGCCAGCGTATCCGTCCGGGCAGCAAACGCCTGCGGGCACAGATAAACGGGGTTGATGCTCCCCATTTCCGCAAAGACCGGGATGGGCACGGCCCGCTTCGCCGCCAGTGCGGAGATGGCCATGCCCCCGGCATATGACCCGGTGAACCCGACTGCCATGATGGCCGGATGCTGCACCAGCCATCCACCCACTTCGTGCCCTGACCCACCAAGCAGCGAAAATACGCCTTCTGGCAGGCCACAGGCCGCAACCGCGCGGCGGATGGCCCGCCCCACCAGTTCCCCCGTGCCCGGATGGGCGGGATGGGCACGGCACACGACCGGACATCCCGCCGCCAGCGCGGACACGGTATCCCCCCCGGCAACCGAGAAGGCGAGCGGGAAGTTGCTGGCCCCGAATACGGCAACCGGCCCCACGCCAATATGGCGCTGGCGCAGGTCAGCGCGCGGCATGGGCGTACGCTGCGGCATGGCGGGGTCGATACGTGGCTCCGACCATTCACCCTGCCGCACCAGTGTCGCAAACAGGCGCAGTTGTCCGACGGTGCGCCCCATTTCCCCTTTCAGCCGCCCTTCGGGCAGCGCCGTTTCCAATCCGGCGCGCGCGACGATCGCGTCCGTATCCTCGATCAGGCAAAGGGCGATTTTTTCCAGAAAGGCGGCACGGTCGGCAAAGGACAGGGCGCGATACGGATCGAATGCCTGTTGCGCCAGACGGCAGGCGGCATCCACGTCCGCCTGTGTTGCGCAGGCGAAAGCCGGTTCCATCTGTTCGCCCGTTGCGGGGTTGACCGCCAGAAAATGCGTCCCCGCCGTAACGTCACGCGCACCAATCAGCAATGTGCCTGTCAATGTCATGGTCTGTTTTCTCCGTTTATGTTTCTGGTGGTTGCCGCCCGCATCCACGAATGGAAGCGATCGGGCCGGAACGGGGCAAGCAGGTCGGCAACCGGCGCGCCCACCGCCACGCCCGCCACCAGTTCCCCCGTAAGGGGCGCCAGCGTCAGCCCCAGATGCTGGTGCCCGCATGCGGCAATCACCCCCGGCATGCCCGGTATGGGGCCGATGGCGGGCAGGTAATCGGGCAGTGTGGGCCTGCAGCCGACCCAGCGTGAAAACGCGGAATGGACCGGCAGGCCGGCCCCGCGCACCCGTTCTTCCAGATACCGCCATTTCCGTGGGTCTGGCGGCGCATCGACCCGCGTGAATTCGACGAATGTGGACGCCCGCATACGGTCGCCAAAACGCGAAACGATGAAGGAGTGATCGGCAAAAACCATCGGCGGTACCGTGGCCGCCCCGCCGTGATCCCATTCAATGGAATACCCGCGCTCGGCGATCAGGGGCAGCGTCCATCCGCGCACCAGACCGCGCGTGCCCACGCCTGCGGCCATCACCACCACATCAGATGCAAGACATGTCCCGTCCGCCAGACGGGTCACGGGGCCAGATGGGGTCGATACGACTTCGGCCACGCGGCAATCCAGCAGTTCGCATCCTGCATCGGCGGACAGGCGCTGACGCAGGGTTTCCAGCACCATGCCGGGCGAACTGACCTGCGCGGTGCCCGAAAAAACCAGCCCGCCGCGTGGCGCATGACCCAGCAGCGGGACCAGCGCATCCAGTTCCGCAGCATCCATCGGGCGGGCCGTGGCGCTGCCCATATCCGCACGCAGGACACTACGCATGGCAGGCGCAGGGTCCGCCGGGCCGCGCCACAGCATGAGATGGCCATGTTCAAGCAGCAGGTCGCCCGCGTGAATATCGGCCACCATCCGCCGCCATGCCGGCAGGGAACGCGCCAGCACGGCCCGTAGCGCCGCCTGCCCCCGCCGTGCCGTTGCGGGCATGCTGGCGCGCAGGTAGCGCGCGCACCACGGCAGCCATGTTCCCGGATAGCGCCATCCGATATCCAGCGCCCCGCCGGTCAGCGCGAACATGCGCCGGGGCGCGGACAGCAGCATATGGGGGGTGGCCAGCGGCATGACCTGTTCCGTGGCGATATGTCCCGCATTGCCCCACGAAGCCGCATCACGAGGCGTACCGTCATTCAGGACACGCACCGTAAATCCACGGTCGCGCAGGCGCAGGGCGCAGGCCAGGCCGACAACACCACCCCCGACCACCACGGCGGACGGAGCGTGACCGGATTTCGGGATCATGGGCCGTTTTCGTCCTTTTCAAATCATTTAGTATACGATAGACGAAACGATAGCGGAATCAATAGGAGAGTTTCCATGCAGTGGACGGGTGTTTTTCCTGCGGCGACCACACAGTTCGCCGAGGATCTGTCGATCGACTTCGCCGCGACACAGAAGGTGCTGGACAACCTGATCGAGGACGGCGTTCACGGCCTGACGATCATGGGAACCTGTGGCGAGAACAACTCGCTAGAACCCGATGAGAAGCTGAAGGTACTCGAAGCCGCATGCGAAACGGCGAAAGGCCGCGTGCCGGTCATTGTTGGCGTGTCCGAGCTGACCACGCCACGCGCCGTAAAATTTGCAGCCGATGCCGCCCGCATCGGGGCGGACGCCCTGATGGTGCTGCCCGCCATGGTATATGTGCCCAAGGAACGTGAACTGGTCACGCATCTGAAGGCCGTAGCCGCCGCGTCCGACCTGCCGATCATGCTGTACAATAACCCCACCGCCTATCGCGTGAACATCAGCATGGATGTGCTGCGTGAGCTGACGGATGTGGAAAGCGTTGTCGCACTGAAGGAAAGCTCCGCCGACACGCGCCGTTATACGGATGTGGTCAATGAATTCGGTGACCGCTTCATCATGATGGCCGGTCTGGACGATGTTGCGTTTGAAGGGCTTCTGCTGGGTGCGGCAGGCTGGATTTCGGGCCTGACCAGCGCCTTCCCGCAGGAATCGGTCGAACTGGTCGAATCCCTGCAGAAGGGCAATATCGAGCGCGCACGCGAAATCTATCGCTGGTTCATGCCGCTGCTGCATCTGGATGCGGAACATGATCTGGTGCAGTCGATCAAGCTGTCCGAACAGATCATGGGACGTGGCAATGAACGCGTACGCATGCCCCGCCTGCCGCTGGAAGGCGCGCGCCGCGCGGAAGTGACGGCCATGGTGGAAAAAGCCGCCGCAACCCGCCCCTGCGCCCGCTGAAAACAGCGATCGTACCGACACGGCTGCTGCGTGCCCGCCCCTTTGCGTCAGTCGCAGGCACGCAGTGGCATAGGGAACTGAAGCCTACTGATCACGCCATCTGGGCCCGTGCAGCAGGGGAATAACGATGCGTCATACGTTTTTCTGTATCGATGGTCATACGGCGGGCAATCCCGTACGCCTTGTCGCCGGTGGCGCGCCCCTGCTGCGTGGTGCGAGCATGAGCGAACGGCGTCAGGATTTCCTGACCCGTTTTGACTGGATACGCACGGGGCTGTGTTTTGAACCGCGCGGGCACGACATGATGTCCGGCGGGTTCCTGTATCCCCCCACCCAGCCCGATACGGATGGTGGCATCCTGTTCATCGAAACCAGTGGCTGCCTGCCCATGTGCGGTCATGGTACGATCGGCATGGTGACATTCGCGCTGGAAAACGGCCTGCTCCAGCCCCGTGAGGACGGGCGGCTGCGGCTGGAAGTCCCGGCTGGCATAATCGAAATCGCCTATACCACCGAAGGCAGCCGCGTGACCTCCGTCACCATCCGCAATGTTCCGGCATGGGTGGCAAAGACCGGCATTTCCATCGACGTGCCGGGTTTTGGCCCACTTACGGTCGATGTTGCCTATGGTGGCAATTTCTACGCCATTGTCGAACCGCAGGGGAATTACCGCAGCCTTGATGATCTGGGCGCACGACGTATCCTCGAACTCAGCCCCATCATCCGCGATCTTGTGCGCAAGGCATATACGCCCGTCCATCCGCTGGACCCGCGCATAGCGGGGGTAAGCCACGTCCTGTGGGCGGAACCGGGCGAAAATCCTGCGGTACAGGGTCGTAACGCCGTATTCTATGGCGACAAGGCAATCGACCGCAGCCCCTGCGGCACAGGCACATCGGCGCGGCTGGCGCATCTGTGGCACAAGGGTATTGTCAGGCCCGACCAGCCCTTCATCCACGAAAGTTATATCCACAGCCGGTTTACGGGCCGCATCGAACGTGAGACCATGGCAGGCGACCAGCCCGCCATCATTCCGCTGATTACCGGGTCAGCCATTTCAACCGGGTTCAATACAATCTGGATCGACAGGGAAGATGTCTTCCATGCCGGTTTTCAGGTCGTGTGATAGTGATTGCCCCGTTCTGTCTCTTGTTATAAAGGCCCCATCACCATGGGCAGCTTACATAACAGACCATCCCTCAACATACGGACCATTGCGGATCAGCTCTATTACCTGATCCGGGACCGTATCCTGCAAGGGGTGCTGGAAGAAGGCGAACCGATCCGTCAGGATACGATCGCGACAGAACTGGGAATCAGCAAGATCCCCCTGCGGGAGGCGCTTGCCCGGCTGGAGCAGGACGGGCTTGTCCGCTCACAGGCCAATCGCGGCTTCATGGTCAATACGCTGAGTGCCGAGGAAGCGGACGAGGTCTTCCACCTGCGTCGTCAGCTTGAACCCACCGCGACCGTAGCGGGCAGCCGCGAAGCCGGGCCAGCCGACCATGCCACGGCACGCAGGGCGTTCGAGGCGCTGCGCGATTGCGGCGTTTCGGACAATGCGGACTGGGGGGAATGCAACCGCGCCTTCCACATGGCGCTGATCCGCCCGGGTGCCGGCAACCTGACCTATACCATGATCGAACGGCTGAACGTCATTGCCGACCGGTATGTCCGCTTCCATCTCGGTCCGCAGGGCCGCCCGGAACGGGCGAACTGCCAGCATGAGGAAATTCTGGAAGCATGGCTGACAGGCGAGCACAAGACGCTGCTGAAACTGGTGCGCGATCATATACAGGAAACGCACGATGACCTGCGGCATGAACTGCCTGCGGTGACAGGGCGCAGATAGCCCCCTGTCGCATGCTGTCGCCACGATGGTCGAAAGCAGCCGGTAGCGGGAGACGGCCATCCGTCTCCCGCCCCTGAAAATCAGGGGTTTACCAGCCGCCCCAGCCCCATCCGCCAACATACCCGCCATACGGATACCCGTAATATCCGGGATAGCCATATCCGTAGTAGCCGTAGCCGGGATAGCCGTAACCATAATAGGGGTAAGGATAGGCACCACCCCAGCCGCCGCCCCAGTATCCGCCGCCGCGACCGCCCCAGCCGCCACGGTATCCGTCGCCGCCCCCGCCATGCCATCCACCGCCACCGGGACCACCGCCGCCCGGACCGCCACCATGGCCAAACCCGCCGCCGCCAGGTCCACCGCCACCGGGTCCGCCACCACCATGGCCACCGCCGCCCGGTCCACCACCGCCACCATGTCCCTGCGCATGCGCGCATGACAGAACGGTCACGGGGGACGCCGCGAGAGCCAGAGCCATCAGGGCTGTTGTCAACGATTTCATGTGCTTCATCGTCCTACTCATCATGTTAAGGTAGTCTCATGCCACACCACGACAAAACAATGGCGGATTGTCACATAACTGTTTCAGAACCATACCCTGAGCATGCAACAGGCATGATCGCGGCACCTGTCGCCTGAAGCACCGACCGTTACGGACCTGCAGGGCATTCCGGCAGACGGGGCCCTGTACCTTGCCGGAAACAGTGTTAACATTCCCCTGACGGTTGCGTCGGGCGACTGCGTTAAAAATGGTCGCGGCGTCTCTTATCCTTGATCCAACAGTGATATAATCCAGCCATGGCATACCCGCGTGGCGGGTTCCGCCGTGTTTCCACGTGTCCGGGTACCAGCAGACCATGACCTCCCCTTCCCGTCCCACGTCTCCCGGCCCATGGAAGCAGGCCATACGGATACTGGCGCGCAACCGGTCGGCCATGATGGCGCTGGCGGTGCTGGCGCTCATTACGCTGGGCTGCCTTCTGGCCCCGCTTTACGCCCATGTCGTGGCCCGGACAGACCCGTTCACTTCCAACGTTGCGGGCAGCATTTCGTTTGACGGCCAGCCGGTTGATATCATGCAGCCCAATGACAATCCGCTTCACCTCGGCCTCAGCCCCATCGGCCCGACATGGCGGACGACCTACCTGCTGGGAGCGGACAGTCAGGGGCGCGACCTTGCGGCGCGACTGCTGTACGGGGGGCGCAATTCGCTGCTGATTTCGGCCTCGGCGGCGCTGCTGTGTCTGCTGCTGGCGGGGACGGCGGGTATTGCCGCCGGTTTCTGTGGCGGCGTTGTCGACATGGTCATATCGCGCGTGCTGGACATCATGTGGGCCGTGCCGGTCTATCTGTTCGCCATATCGCTATCCATCGTCATGGTCAGTCAGCACATACGTCTCGGCCCGTTTGAAATCGGCGCGGACAACCTGCTTGTTCCCATCGTCATCATCGCGCTGGTTTACGTGCCTTATGCCGCGCGCCCCATACGCGGGCGGGTCCTGGCCCTGCGACAGGCCGAATTCGTGATGGCGGCGCGCTGTCTGGGCGTGCCGGGATGGCGTATCATGCTACGCGACATCCTGCCCAACCTGACCACCACGCTGGTCATGATGGGGCCGCTGCTCATGGCGCTGGCCCTGCTGGCGGAAAGCGCGCTGTCCTTCCTGTCGCTGGGGGTGCAGGCGCCCGCCGCATCATGGGGCACCATCATTCAGGATGGGGAAGGACTGATCTATACCCGCCCCATGGTTTGCGTTGCGCCCGGTGTGGCCATTGCAGGCGTGGTGCTGGCGCTCAATATCCTTGGCGACGGACTGCGTGATGCGCTGGACGTGCGCGACGCCGCGCGGCGGTCGGCATGACGGAGCGCGCCTGATGACCATGGCCCTGCTGCGCCGCGCGGGACAGACGGCTTTCGTGCTGTTTGGCGTATCGGTTCTGGTATTCATGGTCTTTTTTGCAACGCCGGGCGTCGATCCCACCGCGCGCATCGCCGGGCGCAACGCATCGCCCCAGATCATGGAAAAAGTCCGCGCGGAATACGGCTTTGACCGCCCGCTGCCCGTACAATACGTGACCATGATGAAAAAGCTGTTCGTTACGCGCGATCTGGCTTCCTACACTGATCGGGGTGAACTGGTGGTGCCCGAAATCATGCAGGCGGCTCCGGTCACGGCCTGTCTGGTCTGCGGGGCGGCTTTCATCTGGGTTACGGTTTCGATCGTGATGGGCACATTGGCCGCCGCCATGAAAAATACCGCGGTGGACCGCGGGCTTATGATGCTGGGGATGATCGGCATTTCCATACCCGTATTCTGGCTGGGACAGGTCGCCAACCTGATAACGCAGGCCCGCTATCATGACACATGGCTGTTTTCGTGGGTGCCGGGGCTTGGCTATACGCCTTTTTCGCAAAACCCGTGGGAATGGTGCCGTGGGCTGGTCATTCCGTGGATCGTACTGGCGGTCATGTTCATCGGGATTTACAGCCGCGTGCTGCGTTCCGATCTGGTCGCGCTGGAAGGCGAGGATTTCATGCGCACCGCCCGCGCCAAGGGCCTGTCACCTGCGCGCATATTCCTGCGCCATGGACTGCGTACCGCAATGATTACCTTCGTTTCCCTGTTCGGGCTGGATTTCGCACAGCTTGCGGGTGGCGGCGCGCTGCTGACGGAAGTGGTGTTCGGCCTGCCGGGCGTAGGCAGGCTGACCTATCGCGCCCTGACCACGCTGGACCTGCCGGTCATTATGGCCACCGTCATGTATTCCGCCATTTTCGTGGTACTGGCCAATATGGTGGTGGACATGCTCTACCTGTTCCTGGACCCAAGGGTGCGCAATGACCGGTAACGCCCATCCGCTGCTGGTGGTCCGCGACCTGTGCGTAAGCTTTCCCGCACGCGGGCGCATGATCCCGATTGTGGAACATGTCAGCTTTACCCTGCATGAAGCGGAAATACTGGGGCTGGTAGGGGAATCCGGATCTGGCAAGTCGGTTACCGTCATGGCGCTTATGGGTCTGATCGACATGCCGGGCGTGCAGGTCAGCGGGTCGGCACGCTTCCGGGGGCGTGAACTGGTGGGCATGCCGCAAAAACACCTCCGCCAGTTACGCGGGCGCGACATTGCCATGATCTTTCAGGACCCGATGACAGCCTTTACACCGGTCTACACCATCGGCTGGCAGATTGATGAACAGATCCGTGCGCATGAACGGGTTTCCCGCCGACAGGCACGGGCGCGCACCATCCGCCTGCTGGGTGACATGGGCGTGCCCGACCCGGAGCGGACGGCCCAGCGTTATCCCCACCAGCTTTCGGGCGGCCTGCGTCAGCGCGCGATGATCGCCATGGCGCTGTCATGCAATCCCACGCTGCTGATCGCCGATGAGCCGACCACCGCGCTGGATGTGACCGTGCAGGCCCAGATCCTTGACCTGATCCGCTCACTGCGCGCCACGCATGGATCGTCCGTATTGCTGATTACGCACGACATGGGCGTGGTGGCCCAGACCTGCGACACCACGCTTGTCCTCTATTCCGGTCGCGTTGCGGAAACCGGGCCGACTGCCGACGTATTCAGTGCCCCCGGCCACCCCTATACAGCGGCCCTTCTGGCTTCAATCCCGCCCCTGTATGGCTCCCGCCCGCACCGCCTGCCCGCCATTGCCGGTGTGCCGCCTGCCCCACAGGACCGTCCGCCGGGCTGCGCCTTTGGCCCGCGCTGTAACTATGTGCATGAAAGCTGCCGGATCGCGCCGCCGCCGCTGTTTGCCGTTTCGCCGGGGCAGGAGGCCGCCTGTGTTCTGCCCGCCGAAGGTCATCCCCTGCCACCACGGATGTCATCCACCCTGACCACCGGGGAAATGATGGGGAGAGGTCCATGACGCTGCCCGTTACCCCCCTGCTGGCGATACGCGACCTGCACAAGACCTACCGGCTGGCGCATGGTGAGAGCCTGAAAGCGGTTGATGGCGTTTCCCTATCGGTCATGCCGGGGGAAATGCTGGGTCTGGTGGGGGAATCAGGATGTGGAAAATCCACGCTGGGGCGCTGCATGCTGCGTCTTACGGACGTGTCATCGGGCCAGATCCTGTTTGAAGGGCGCGATATAACCACGATGGGCGAACGCAGCCTGCGCCCGCTACGCCCACGCATGCAGATGGTATTTCAGGATTCCAACGCATCGCTCAACCCGCGCCGCCGTATTGGCGATCTACTGGCCGAACCCCTGCGCGTGCATCGGGACGCCGATGGACGCAGGCGCTCTGCCACGGTCATAGCGGACAGACTGCATGAGCTCATGAATCTTGTCGGGCTGCCACCTGCGGCACTGGACCGGTATGCCCATGAATTTTCGGGGGGCCAGCGCCAGCGCATCAATATCGCCCGCGCACTTGCCCTTTCGCCACGGCTGATCGTGGCGGATGAGCCGGTTTCGGCGCTGGATGTGTCAGTGCAGGCGCAGATCGTCAACCTGTTTGCCGACCTGCAGGCGCAACTGGGGCTGACCTATGTGTTCGTGGCGCATGATCTGGCCGTAGTGCGTCAGATTTCAGATCGCGTGGCGGTCATGTATCTGGGCGCGGTTGTAGAACTGGGGGAAACCGACAGTGTCCTGCATCATCCGGCCCATCCCTATACCGCCGCCCTGACCGCCGCGATCCCGTGCCCTGTTGTGGGCGGGGACAGGGCGATCCCCCTGCGCGGGGATGTACCAAGCCCGATCTCGCGCCCCGATGGCTGCCGCTTTCATACCCGCTGCCCCCATGCGCGCGATCGCTGCCGGAGTGAGGAACCCCGCCTGCGACCGGTCCGACCGGGCCATGAAGCGGCCTGTCATTTTCCGCTTTTATCGGAATGACAGCTTCCTGCGACCGCGCCGGAACATGCAGTTGCATGTCCCGGCATCGCCTGCATCAGATAACGGCTTCGATAAAGCCCGGAAGGTTATCCCACGGGATCATGTGACCCGCATCCGCTACATGAACGATTTCCATGGCGGGATTAAGGGTTTTGATTTCCGCCTCGTCCTCGGCCTGAATGACGCCACCACGGGTTGCGACAACAAGGCGCGTCGGCACCTTCAGGTGGGGAATATCCTGATGGATGTCCTCGGTATGGAATTTCTCGAACGTGATGCGCGTGGCCAGTTCATCACAGGTGTGAAGCCATTCCGCGCGCAGTTCAAGCTGCTCATCCGTCCATGTCGGGCAGAAACGGCGCATGTCCTGCGCACTCATACCCAGCCGGGATAGGCGGATCGAGTCCGTATACCATTCCAGTCTGGCGGGGTAGGCACGGCGGCCCGGCCCGCTGACCGGCGGATCAACCAGCACAAGCCGTGCAAGAGACGTATCATTATGCCGCGCGGCACGAATGGCGATGCGCGCGCCCATCGAATGTCCCAGAAGGGTCACATCGGACAGGCCAAGCGCGTCAATCAGTCCCCGGACATCGGCGGCATAGCTGTCCAGATCATAATCAAGGTCCGGACCGGTCGCCGAAAGGCCACGACCGCGCACGTCCAGCACATAGACATCGTATTTTTCCGCAAGGCTTTCAGCCACGAAACCCCATGTAATGGCGGGGCTGGTGATGCCGGGAACCAGAACCAGCGGCGTGCCCTTACCACCATAACGCAGGTAGTGCTGGCGGATGCCGTTGGCGTGGACGTTGGCACCGTAAAGCAGGCGTGTATCAGTCATGAAAACTCCCTTTTGAATGCTATGCGTTGGGCAGGCGGGACAGAAGCGTGTCGAGGTCGATCACGTCCCCGCATTTCTGCGCCATGTCGAACAGGTTGGCCTCATGCGGGCCAATCGCACGATCCCCCACGCAATCCGAAATGATGATGGGCCGGAAGCCGTTCTGCATGGCATCCAGCACGCTGGCGCGCACACAGCCCGACGTGACACACCCAGCCACCACCAGCGTCTGTATCCCGTGCGACACCAGCCACGCGGCAAGTGGTGTCCCGGCAAAGGCCGAAGGTGAAGTCTTGCGGACCACATATTCCCCCGGCACCGGCGCCAGTTCCGGCACAATGGCGGAGGCCGGGCTGGTTTCCGTCAGCCCCAGCATGGTCGGCACCTTGAGCGAGAAGATATTCGCATCCGACCCGTCATCAGCAAACACGATGCGGGTATGGGCCACCTTCCACCCCAGACGCCGCGCATGGGCCAGAAGGATGCGGGTGCGATCGATCGCCTGAGGTATGTTGCCACCGCCGAAGGCTTCCGGGTCGGCAAAACCGTTGACGAAATCGATGATCAGCAGGCCGATGCGGCCCACCATGCCCATTTCGTTTCCGAAACCCTGCTTGCGATAACGGTCCTCGTCGCGGCTGGTGTCAGGGGTCATTGCGCGTCCTCCACAAGTTTTCCGTCCTTCACGACCGGCACGCCATCCAGCATGACCGTGCAGCCACGCATGGGAATGTCGATATGGCAGGCGGTGTCGCGCGTGCCGCCGGCTTCATTATTCGGCCCGGTAGACCACAGGAAATTGCCCGCGCAGGCACGCGGGTCCATGCCAATGCTGGCCTCCCGGTCATAAAAACCCATGACGGCCCAATGTGCGCGTTTCTGCAGGCCCCAGCCGATATGGGACACGGCGTAGACTTCGGGATCGTTGAAGCTGTCCATGTAATCGCGCAGGTGATCGGCCTCGAACCCGCCTTCGATCGCGCGGACAAACCCCTTTTCAAGGTGACAGGTGATCGGTGCGGTCAGGTAGCTTTTCTGCGGCAGCAGGATGTCACCGGGCGCGAGCACGATCCGCCCTTCCGCCGACCCTTCATTGGACCATGTGGCCAGAAAACCGCTGGGCCAGTGGTCCCACCGGCCCGGCCTGTCCACGAAGCCGTATTCTTCCAGCATCGGGTAATCACCCAGCGCGAAGGTGGCGTCCGTCCCGGCCTGTGACGTGACGCGCATCTGTTTTGCGGCCTGAAGCTTTTTCGATGCGGCCAGAACCTGTTCACGGTCCTGCGCCGTTGGCGTCATGCGGACCAGCACTTCGGGCGGCTCGACCGCCAGAAGAATACGACCGCCTGCGGCAAGGATTTCATGCTGTTCAGCCGAAAACAGCAGCGTCATGAGGTCAAGCACCAGATCGCTGGCCTTGAGCATTTCGACCGCCGCGCGGTTGTTCGTAAGCGGCGTGGTCCCCACGAAGGCCAGCGGATCACGCGACAGCGACGTACCGCCATTGACCGGCTGCAGGTCAAGCCGGTTGGCGATGGCCCCCTTCTCCTGCACGGCGATGATGGCGCAGCGCAGGGTCTGTTCATTCGTGCCCTGCGCGGTCAGCAGCGCGACGGACTGCCCCGCCTGCAGGCCGGAGAGTTCAAGAACCTGTCGCCAGGACTGGATGAGTTCAAAGTCACTTACGGGCATGGGGGTCCTCCCTCGCTCCTGTTCTGAATGAAAGAATCTGGTTAAGACCAACCGCCGCAATGGTTGCCGTGGCAATGCCGCCAAGGGTCACGCCGCCCACGGTAATGGTCAGGTCCCCCGCCCCGGCGACCAGACAGACGCCAACGGGAAAAAGTGTGGCGGGATCGGTAAAATCGACCCGGTTTTCGATCCAGATACGCACCATGGTCGCGGCGATCAGACCCAGCAGCCCCAAGGCGAGACCACTCAGCACCGCATCCGGTATCATACGCAGCAGCGCGCCGAAAAATGGCGAAAAACCAAGCAGGATCGCAAAACACCCCGCCACGGCGAATGTCAGGGTGGAATAGACCCGTGACAGCGTCATCACCCCGATATTTTCAACATAGGTGGTGACCCCTGTTCCACCGAAGGAGGCAGCCAGCATGGTCGCCAGCCCGTCCCCCACAAAGGCACGGCCCGTCATGGTGTCCAGCGAGTGGCCGGTAATCGCCCCGATCGCCTTCAGGTGACCAAGGTTTTCGGCAACCAGCACCAGCGCCACCGGGGCCAGCAATATAGCCGCATGCGCGGAAAAGCGTGGCGCGATGACATGGGGCAGACCAAGGAACGGCGCATCCCGCAACACGGAAAAATCTAGCGGGGCGGCCAGATGCAGTCCGTTCGCCACGACGGCATAGACCAAGGTGGCACAGACAAGGGACAGCAGGATCGAGATACGCCGCACGAAGACCGTGCCATACCCTGCCATCAGAACGACACAGAGCAGCGCAAACATGCCGCATGCCGTCCCTGCCCCGCCATGGCCGACCCCACGCACCGCAACGGGGGCAAGGTTAAGCCCGATCGCCGCCCCGATCGCCCCGGTCACGGAAGGTGGCATAAGCCGTTCGACCCAGCCCGTACCCGTCAGGCCGACCAGCACGCCAATGGCGGCATAGGTGGCTCCGGCTGCAAAGATGCCACCACAGGCAAGTGCCACATCGGGGTTGGGGCCGTGGCCGGAATAACCGGTCAGTGCCACGACCAGCGCGATGAACGAAAAACTGGACCCAAGGTAGGAAGGCACGCGGCCTACCGTAACCACGAAGAACACCAGCGTGCCAATACCGGAAAACAGAACGGCCACATTCGGGTCAAACCCCATAAGCAGCGGCCCGATAACGGTTGATCCGGTCATGGCCAGCACATGCTGCCCGCCAAGCAGGACGGTCTGGAACGCGCCGGGATGTTCGTCCGGTCCGACCCGATCGTGATGCGCCGCGCGACGCCATGCAGGAAACCAGCCCGCCATTAGCGCGCCCCGGCGGTTTCGGCGCGGATATGGGCGATCTTTGCTTCCAGCCCTTGCCATTCCGGCCTGCCCGCCGCAATCGTATCGCGCAGATAGGTGATGAGTTCCGCCATCTGCCGGTCAGACAGCAGGTTGCGATAGGCGGGCATGACGGTTTCAGCCTGATGGACCGGGGCGGATACGCCATCCATCAGGATGCGGATCAGGTTGTCGGGACTGTCAGCCCAGATATTGCTGTTCAGCGCCAGTTGCGGGCGCGCGCCAAACAGATGGGCCGCTTCGCCTTCATGACAGGCGGCACAGGCCCCCTGATATATGCGGCTGCCTTCACCACGCACCAGCGTCTGGCGTTCGCGCGCGCCCTGTATCACATCCTCACGCCGCTGGCTGACAGGCTCCGCCGCCGTGCGGGTGTCAAACGACGCCACATAATGGGCCATGGCCCGCACATCCTCGTCCGGCAGGGCGGACATCGCATGTACGACGGGAGCCATCGGCCCACCGGCGGGGCCATGATTGCGGCTGTAGCCCGTGCGCAGATAGGCGTACAGGTCATCCTCGCTCCACGGCAGGGGGGAAGATGACAGGGCCGACAGGGGGGGCGCGCTCCACCCTTCCGCCTCACCGCCTGCAAGGTAGCTTTTCCGCCAGCTTTCCGCCCCCATGGCATTGCGTGGAGTATGGCAGGCCGAACAGTGTCCCAGCCCTTCGACCAGATAGGCGCCCCTGTTCCATTGCACGGAACGGGCCGGGTCCGGGGTGAACGGGGCCGGATCGTGGAACATGGCGTTCCACCCCGCCAGCGTAAAGCGCAGGTTATACGGGAACTTCAGCCGGGTTTCGGGCGGCGCGTTGCGGACCGGCTTCTGTGCCATGAGATAGGCATACAGCGCCTGCATGTCACTCTCGCTGGTCTTTGCGAAGGCGGTATAGGGAAAGGCAGGGTAGAGATGGTGCCCGTCACGACTTATGCCGTGGCGCATCGCGCGGGCGAAGGCTTCATACGACCATCGCCCGATGCCCGTTTCCGGGTCCGGGGTCAGGTTGGTGGTATAAATGACACCAAACGGGGTATCGAGCGCGAAACCGCCTGCATTGGTCACCCCGCCCGGCGCGGTATGGCACACAGCGCAGTCGCCAGCCGCCGCAACCTGCGCACCACGGGCGATGGCGGACGCGGAAAACAGGCCGGGATCGGGTGGCTCAACCGGCGCGATGGCCGCCCGCCATGGCGATAGCGTGGCAAGCGCCCCGCCCACGGTTGCGAATGCAAGGGCGAAGCCGCCCACGCGCAGCCGGTTGCGCCATGTGTTGCGCGCCATGGCGGGCTGGGGCGCAGCCCCGCTAACAGCCAATGGAACGTACGGGGCCACGGGCGCGGGATCGAATGGTCCCAGTGCCTCATCCAGCCGGGCCTTCACCTTTTCCGGGGTGAAGGGCACATCACGAAAGCGGACGCCGGTTGCATCATACAGCGCGTTGGCGATTGCCGCCGCACTGGGCACGGAGCTGGATTCACCTGCCCCCATGGGCGGCTGGTCATCACGCTTCATCAGCACCGGCTCGATATCCGGCAGTTCGGGGAAGGTTATCAGCGGGTAACCGCCCCATTCCCGACTTTCCACGCCCTGTGCGTCAAAACGCACTTCCTCGGTCAGGGTGCGGCTGGTGGACTGGATCACATTGCCATGAAGCTGGTGGCGCACACCGGCAGGATTGACCATAAGCCCCGCATCCTGCCCCACCACGGCCCGGGTGACGCTGACCACGCCCGTCTGGCGGTCCACTTCCACATCCGCGATCCATGCCGACCATGCGGCGGGCATGCCGGGGAATGTGCCATGCACGTACTGGGCATAGGCCGCGCCACGCCCGCGCAGGACGCGCGCCGACAGGTCGGGGGAAACCGGGCTGGTGCGCGGCGTCCATCCCGCCCTGTCCGCTGTTGCCTTCAGCAGTTCCGCCGCCCGTGTATCAGGCAGGTGACGCAGGCGGTATTCAACCGGATCAACACCGGCCTGCGCCGCCAGCTCATCTATATAGCTGTCATGGGCGAAGCTGTTGGGCATGGCCGATACGCCACGGAACCACGATGCCCGCGCGATGGGTGGCATATCCTTTACGGTTACACGCGCGTTCGGATAGTCATATGGCGGGATGGATGTCCGGTCCCCCATCTGCGCCACGGCGGGGATTTCCGCCGGGACCACGCCCGTCAGGACCAGCGCCAGAAGCGGCGAGACATTGGACGGGTAGCTGGTATCCAGATCATACGCGACCGGACTGCCCTGCGTATCAAGGCCACCACGCACCCGGATAAGCTGGGCCGCCCCCTTGGGTTCCCACACATGTTCCTGTTCGCGCGATAGCTGCACGCGCACGGGCCGCCCCACCGCGCGGGCAAGCAGGGCTGCGTCACCACCCACGTCATCGGCGCAGTTTCGACCGTAGCAGCCTGCGGCTTCGTGACGGATGACGCGGATATCGGCAATGGACATGCCCATGAGCAGCGCAAGATCGGCGCGCAGCATGTGGGGGTTCTGCGTGCCCGACCAGACTGTCAGCTGGCCGTCCTGCCAGTCCGCGACCGAGCATGACGGCCCGATCGAGCCATGCATCTGGTACGGCCAGTAATATTCCCGGTCCAGACGGTGGGCGAGGTTTTCAAGCCTGTCGTCCACCGCCCCCCGGTCCAGCACCACGCGGGGGGTGAAGGGATTGTGCCCGATGGCTTCCGCCGGGTCGGACAGGTCGGGCAGCGAAAGCGGCGCCCATTCGACTTTCAGCCGCCGGGCGGCCTCGATCGCCTGTTCCTCCCGCTCGGCAACAACACCCACGAAATCCCCGGTAACGACAACATCCACCAGTCCCGGCACGTCCGCCACCGAAGCCCGGTCCACCGACAGCAGCGAACGGGCCACATACGGGCCATGGTCGTAGCCGTTATAGGGTGGGCGTATCACGCGCGCATGCAGCATGCCGTCCACGCGCACATCGTGTACATAAACCGCACGGCCCGTGACCTTGTCGGGGATATCCACGCGCGGCATTTCAGAGCCGACAATGCGATATTCGGACGGTTTCTTGACCGTAACCGTCTCATCCAGCAATGCGCGGATATCCACGCCGGCCACAAGGTCCCCCAGCGTGAGCGGCCCGCGGGCGAGCGACGGCTCGCACATCACCACGCCATCACGGATCGAAAGATCCTCCACCGGGCGCTGGGTCAGTTGCGCCGCGCGCTGCAATAGCACAAGTCGCGCCTGTGCCGCGGCCCGGCGCAGGGGGATGGATGTGACCTGAATGGTCTCACTGGCGATGGTCGCCCCCTGATCCGGGGTCTCATCGGTATGGCCCAGCACCATACGGACCTGCGCTGGCCGGGCGTCGAGTTCCTCCGCAATGATCTGGGCAAGCGAGGTCGCAATGCCGGTCCCCAGATCGACATGGCCACAGAATGCCCGGACCGTGTTGTCGGCATCCACCTGCACCAGCGTTTCATCGCGGGCAATAAACTCGCCACGCGCCGCCAGACCTTTTGGGGGCAGGGCCGCGCGGTAGATGCGCAGGGAACCCGCATCCTGTACCGTTGCGCGGGTCATGCAGTCCCCTCGCCTTCCAGCCCGGCGGCGATCCGGGCGGCCCGCATGATTTCGACATGCGTGCCGCAGCGGCACAAATTGTAACGCAACGCTTCCTTCAGTGCGCGTTCATCCGGATTGGGCGTGGTGTTGAGAAAGGCGCGTAGCGTCATGACCATGCCATTGAGGCAATAGCCACACTGGGCGGCCTGCGCGGTAACGAAGGCCTGCTGGACGGGATCAGGCCCGTCCTGCGCCAGTCCTTCAAGTGTTGTGATGGCGTAACGCGATGCCGTATCGACACGCATGACGCAGCTTCTTGCGGCCCTGCCATCCAGCAGGACCGTACAGGCGCCACACTCCCCCAGCCCGCAACCATATTTGGGACCATTCAGCCCCAGATCGTTACGCAGCACCGTAAGCAGTGGCGTATCGGCCGCCGCCGTCACTTCGTGGCGGTGGCCGTTGACTGTCAGAAAGAAGCTGACCGCCATGCAGTCCCCCTTTGGTTCAATCAGGCACCGATTTTCAGATCGTAGACATTGTCGCCATAGCACCAGTACGGATCTTCGGGCTGGCGCAGCCATGTATTGGCGTTGGAAATCGTCTGGACCTTCGTCGCACGCTCCCTGCGCGCATCACAATAGGCCCGGAACGTGCCGTCCAGATCCTGCGTACCCAGAAGGCTCATGCACCGGGTCAGCACCGCCGCGTCTTCCACCGCCATTGCAGCACCCTGCGCCATATGCGGTTTCATCGGATGGCAGGAATCGCCCAGCAGAACGACACGCCCCTCATACCACTGCGGCAGCGGCTGGCGCGTCTTGAGCGGCCATTTGTTCACGACATCCGTTGCGTCGATATACCCCTGAACCAGCGGGTGGAAACCCTTGAACGCCGCCTTGAATTCGGCGCGCGTGCTCGGTAGCTGGCCCGAGGCACTTGTCCACTCACCCGGCTCACCTGTGACCAGGTAGAATTCGTCCTCGTTACGATCAAGATAGTAGCACACGATATGCCGGTCATCCGACCACCATTTCGCATTCACATCCGCCCCGAGGTCACGCGCCACGGAACCGGGAATGATGGCCCGGTGGGCAAGCCAGCCGGTATAGACCGCTTCTTCCCTGCCGAAGATTTTTTCGCGTACACGCGAGTTTATGCCATCGGCCCCGACAAGGATATCGACCGTCTCGCGCGCGCCATTTTCAAAATTCAGCGTGACGTCACGGCCATTATCCTGAAAATCGACCAGCTTGTGGCCCCAGCGCACGCGTTCGGGCTGCACGCAGTCCAGCATGAGCTGATGCAGGTCGCCACGATGGATGGTGATGTAAGGCGCCCCATAGCGGGAACGTTCAGCGTTCAGGGGGATCTTGGCCATGATTTCGCCCGTGTCCCACTGGCGGCTGACCCAGTAATCCGGCAGACAGGAAATTTCCTCCAGCTTCTTGTCCAGCCCGTCAAGATGGCTGAGAATCTTGAGAACATTGGGACCAAACTGGATGCCCGCGCCCAGACGGGCAAAACCGGGAGCCTGATCGAACAGGATGACATCAAATCCCGCGCGCTGAAGCAGGCCCGCAGCGGCAACGCCCCCCAGACCGGCCCCTGCTATGCCTACACGTACTCCGTTCGCCACGTTCAAACTCCTTGTCCTGCCTGATTCCGGACCACCATTTACCGTGCGGTCCACATTAATAGCGTATACACGATATATGCAGGTTTCGGCAGTTTGGACGCCATGTCAAGAAAAAATTATTACGGTTCCGGATCTGATGGAAACATTACGGTCACGTTCCATCAGGCCGCAAGGGTCGCGGGGGTCGCTGTGGCATCATATTCATAGACCCAGTTGGCCTTGATGCCGCCCTTGTGGGGATTGATGAAATTGCGGACCCTGTAGCTGAAATCGCGCATGAACTGTTCCAGCGGCGAAGCAAGGTGATAGGTGCGCCCACGTTCACGCGATTCAAGCTGCACACGTCTGGTACGGGGCCTGCGCGATTCCTCATATATCCGCAGCGCAGAGGCAATATCGGCATTCTGGTCCAGCGCACGGGCCAGTTCGTAGCCATCTTCAATCGCCATCGCCGCCCCCTGCGACAGAAAGGGCAGCATGGGATGCGCCGCATCGCCCAGAAGCGTTACAGGGCCTGCGGACCAGTTTTCCATCGGGTCACGGTCGAACAGTCCCCATTTGAACGTGGTGTCCACGCGCTGGAACAATTTCTGGATATTGGGGTGCCATCCCCTGAATGCGGTCAGAAGTTCCTCACGCGTGCTGGGCAGGTTCCATGATTCCTCCACCCAGTCACGACTTTCCAGAACGGCGACGATATTAACCGCCCGGCCACCCTTTACGTAATACGTGACCACATGCCCGTTCGGCCCCATCCAGAAGGAGGAGTCCGGCGTTACAAAATCCGGCATCGCGTCAAACGGAACCACGGCACGCCAGCACATATGCCCGGTAAACCGCGCCTGCTGCGCACCGAACAGGCTTTTACGCACGGCGGAATGGATACCATCCGCACCAACGACCAGATCCGCGCAGAAGCTGTCACCATCGGCAAAGTAGACGACACCCCCGTCAGATTCCGAGGTAACACGCGCACATGCCTTGCCCAGCGTGATGCGATCACGCCGCACGCCCGACAGCAGCAGTTCATGCAGGTCGGCGCGATGGACGTGGAAGAAGCTGGCGCCGTAAAGCCGCTCACACTCCCCACGCAGCGGCATGCGGAACAGGGTCTTGCCTGATTTCCAGTTCCGGCCGGTCAGTGATTCCGGCAGGAATCCAACATCCTTCAGCCCATCCAGAAGCCCCAGCGCCCGGATGACCTTGACCGCGTTGGGCGTCATCTGCACGCCCGCGCCAATTTCCCCCAGTTGCGCCGAACGTTCAAACAGACGGTAGTCCACGCCCCGCTGCTCCAGCGCCGCGGCAAGGGCGAGACCACCAATCCCCCCCCCGACAATGGCCACGCGACAATCAGATGACATGCCCGGTACTCCTCGTTTCAGATCTGGCACAGACGGGTCGTTGACCCGCGTGTTCGTATACAATCAATGGATATGCACAAAGACGAACCCATTCAAGGAAAATATTTCTTATCCGTTACGATGGCAGGAATTCCACGCATGATACCCCTGCCTCACCATATGAAAAAACAGGCTATACCAATGTTATTTATTGTTTTTATTTTATAAAATCTTTCACCACCATATCCCACCTCGCGCGTCATGATCCTTATGTCTGCATACCACCTGCATGATCCCCCATTAAAAATACATTGCGAATCCGTTATTATTGTATACCATAAGCGCATCCCTTCCCCTCCTGTCAGGAGTCAATGATGCCTGCGTTCCCTGAAACATTGCCCACCGTCTGCGAAGACCAGGTGCTGCTGAACGACTGGTTCCCGGTTGGCTATTCATCCGATTTTGAAAAAGGCAAAATCGCACCTGTCCGCCTGCTGGATCGTGACCTGATCGCCTGGCGTGATGATGCAGGCGAAATCCATGTGTGGGAGGATCTGTGCATCCATCGCGGGGCGCGACTGTCCAAGGGGTGTATCCGCGACAATCAGGTTGTCTGCCCCTATCACGGCTGGCGCTACAACAGCCGTGGCGAATGCACGCTGATCCCCGCCGCCCCGCGTGAAACGCCCATGCGCAAGGCCCGTGCCTTTTCCCATCACGTGGCGGAACGGTACGGATTTGTATGGACCTGTCTGGGCGATAATCCGGGGGAAATCGCCCCCTTCCCCGAATGGGATGATGAGCGCTTCCAGAAGGTGCTTTGCGGCCCCTACCCTTACAACGCCAACGGTTATCGCGCCGTGGAAAACTTTGTCGATGCCACGCATTTCCCCTTTGTGCATGCGGGGCTGAATGGCGTTATGGAAAACCCGGACGAGATCGCGCCCTATACCGTTGAAATCGGGGACGAAGGCGTGGTTTCATCCGAAGTGCGCGTATTCCAGCCATGGGGCGATGCGCGCGGCATACCGGTTGTCGGTTTCTATACCTATAAATGCCTCCGGCCCCTGCTGGCGCGTTTTTCAAAACGCGTCCTGAAGGCCGATGAAAATGGCACGCCGGTCGACAATAACAGCGAGTATTTCGCAACCCTGTTTACCGTCCAGCCGCTCAGCGCGACGGAATGCATCGTGCGCATCTGTTCCGCCACCGATCTCCAGCCCGCCCCCACAGCGGAGGCCGTACGCGAACGCGCGGATGTCGTATTCAATCAGGACCGGGTCATTGTCGAAACCCAGCGCCCAGAACGCATTCCCACCCATCTGCGCTACGAACTGCACCACCGGACGGACCTTATGGGGCAGAAATACCGCACCTGGCTGCGCTCGCTCGGCATTACCTACGGAACAATTTAGGGGGACGATGCCGTGCTTACGGTCAGGCTTGTCAGTATTCATTACGCAGCCCCGGACGTGAACGTATATATGTTCCGCGCACCCGATGGCACGGCATTACCCCCCGCGCCGGGTGGGTCGCATATCGACCTGCATGTCGATGCCACGACAACCCGGCAGTACTCACTGGTGAACGAAGGTGAAGCCCCCGATACCTACCAGATCGCCGTCCGGCGCATGCCCGACGGGCGGGGCGGGTCCGACAGGTGGCACCGGGAAAGCATTGTGGGCGAGACCTACACGATCTCCGCCCCGCGCTGTATTTTCCCTGTCTCCCCACCGCCCGGCATGCGCGAAATTCTACTGGCGGGCGGAATCGGCATCACACCCATGCTGTCGATCTGGCGGGCACGCAGGCGCGCGGGGCTGAAGCCGCACCTGTATTACTGGGGGCCGGAGCGCGGGCGCATGGCCTTTTACGATGAACTGGCCGGGCAGGACGATGTAACCCTGATCGAGACCGCGCACGGCATGGACCAGCCGCGCGTATCCGATATCATCCGCGCCCATCCCGGTTCCCACCTGTTTTATGCCTGCGGCCCGGAGCGCATGATACACGAAGCTGAACAGGCGGTCGGAAACAGCCAGCAGTTACTGATCGAACGTTTCGCCCCGCTGGGGGCGGTCCCGTCCGTTCAGGACAATGGATATACGGTGCGTCTGGCCAGAAGCGGATACGACCTGCATGTCCTGCCCGGCGAGACGATACTGGCCGCCTGCCTGCGCAATAATCTGGATGTTGCCTATTCCTGCGAACAGGGCGTTTGCGGGGCGTGTGAAATACGGGTGCTGAAGGGGCGCGTCAATCATCGCGATGCCCTGCACCAGCCGGGAACCGACCGGGACGTGATGATGATATGCTGTTCGGAGCCAGCCGATGCCAGCATTCTTGAACTTGACCTCTGACCCCGCGCCATGCCCTGTCCGCCTGCCGGGAAACAGGCTATGGACATGATGCCATGAATATATCCGTAGACGAAAAAAAGAGTCGCGAAGGCACAGCCAACCGGGAAGTCCTTATGAAAGGACTGCTGCGTCAGCTTCGCGCGGAAATCATCAGTGGGGTATGGGAACCGGGCAAGCGCCTGCCGGAGCAGGAACTGTGCCGCGAATATAACGTATCACGCACCCCCCTGCGCGATGCGCTGAAGGAACTCGAACGCGAGGGACTGGTCATGATCACTCCCTTTTCGGGGGCGACGGTCACACCGGTTCGCGGCACCGATCTGGAGGATCGTTTTCAGGTACTGCGCAGCATTGAACAGTTCGCCGCCGAACTACTGGCGCAGGATGGTTCTAAAACGGCAGTCGAGAAACTGTCGCGTCTGCAGGAGCGGATGGACGAGTGCATAAAGAACCAGGACATAACGGGATACTACCGCCTGAATGATGATTTCCATGTCACGCTTGTGCAGGAATGCGGCAACACCGCGCTGGCTGACATGCACGCGGTCGCCATGTCCCACATCGCGCGGGCCAGAAAAATCGTAAATGAATACGAAGGTGTAGACCACTCGGGATCATGCGAACACTGGGGCATCATCCAGATGATCGAGATGAAAAGCCCGCTTCTGGCGGTTGAATATGTACGCACCCATCTGGTGAACATTTCGGAAAACGTATTGCGTAAGATCGTGATACTGTAACCACCCGTTTGCCTGACTTCGGGCGGACCGGCAGCCTGTATTGTGATGCCTGCGCGACACCTGATACAACCTGCCCCGATACAGCGGGGAGGACCATGACCAATGAACGCAACAGTGGATGAAGCATTCTGGCACGGAAAATGGCAGCGCAATGAAACCGGCTTTCATGAACTACAGCCCAACCCGCTGCTTCTGCGTCACTTCCCCGCGCTTGGCCTGCCGCCGGAGGCCTGCGTGTTTGTTCCCTTGTGCGGAAAAAGCCTTGATATCCACTGGCTGCTTGAACAGGGATACAGGGTCGTCGGGATCGAACTGAGCCAGATTGCGGTGGACCAGTTATTTGCGGAACTGGAACTGACGCCACGTATTTCGAAATTCGGTGGCCTGCGCTGTCTGGAAGCCCAGAATATCCGCATTTTCGTTGGCAATATTTTCGATCTTACCCGCACGGCACTCGGCCCAGTTGATGCCGTGTATGATCGCGCAGCCCTGATCGCCCTGCCTGAACCCGCACGCACTGCCTATGCTCCGCATGTGATCGCAATCACGGATGCTGCCCCGGAACTGCTCATCTGCCTTGAATACGATCAGTCATTCAGGCCCGGACCACCCTTCAGCGTAAACGAAGCAGAAGTCCGACAGTATTATGGTGGGCTATTCCATCTCACCTGCGTCAGGCGGCATGACGTACCGGGCGGACTGAAAGGGACCTGCCCGGCAACGGAAGCCGTATGGATACTCGAACCGGCGGCGAAAACACGCACGCAGGATATCCAGCCCTAACGGCCAAGACGACCCATCCCGACACGACAGACAGATAAAAGCAGGACAAGGACAAAAAAGCATTCCAGGCCGCTGCGTCGCTCATCACCGCCAATAACGGCAGACATCACACCGGCACTGAGCAGCAGTGCCATAAAGGCCCGCATCCTTGTCATTGGCGATAATGCCCTGCCCGTTGCAAAGCGGATGAAGGACAGGCTGATGACACCGTAAACGACAATGGTGATGTAGCCACTGACATCCAGCAGCAATGAAAAGGCAGCCGCACTGAACAGTGTCGCCCCCACGCAGAGCATGCCACCCGCCGCCGACACCCCCATGATGCATGATGCGAACGACACGGGCGCCATGCCCGCTCTGTCCCGGTCATGTGTCCGCAGTTCATTCATGACGCGGGACGCGATATAGGTGCTGGAATTGATACAGGACAGTAACGTAACCAGAATGACACCATCGAATACGGCTTTGCCATGCGGCACATGCAGGAAAGCCAGCGTATCGGCAAAGGGCGAAAATCCGGGCCGGACAGATGATAACGGCAGGATCAGCAGGATAAGCAGCACGGGAACGAGATAAAAGGCGACCATCCGCACCGTAACGAGACGGGCCAGACCGGAAAGGGTCTGGCTGGATGTTTCCGTTTCCCGATGGGCTATGGTGATGATTTCAGCCCCGGCCATGGTGAACATGATGGTTGGCACGGTATAGAACGCCGCGCCGATCCCGAACGGGGCCAGATCAATCCCATTCAGATCATGCAGGATCTGACGGCCATGGTGATACAGGTCCACCGTGACCGCCCCCAGGCAGACCGCACAGAACGCCATGATGGCAACCAGCTTGACCATAGTCAGATAGAACTCGACCTGCCCGAAAAGCCTGACCGACTGCAGGTTCAGCGCACATGCCGCCGCAATCAGCGCCAGTGCCGTCGGCAGGACGGGCAGCGGAAGATACTGATGCAATAGCATTCCCCCACCCAGTCCTTCCGCCGCGATGACGCAGGTCCAGTACGCACAGTAAAGCCAGCCACAGACAAACTCCTCCCCCGAACGGCGCGATGTGCCCAGATAGGCAAGGAACGAACCCCGGTCCGGGTCAAGCGCCATATAATCCGACAGGGTCCGCATGGCGCAGTATGTCAGCATGCCCGCATACAGGATGCTCAGCACGATGGCGGGACCGGCCCTGTGTATGGCGCTGCCACACCCGACCAGCAGCCCCATCCCGATCAGGCCGCCAAAGGCGATCATCGTCAGATGCCGGGGGGCGAGTTTATCCGTCATGGTTATCGGTTAACGCCGGAGCGGTCTTCACGCAGACCATGCTGCCCGCGATAATCCGAACGGACCGGCGGCGTCCATCCCTTCAGGCAGGCGGGATCGGTATCGTAGATTTCCACCTTGAGCGGCCGGCATACGGACAGCGTGCTGCCAGCCTCATCCCCCCACATGGGCAGCGACAGATCGCCGCCGGGACAGGTGGAAATGGCGCAGAGGAGATCCACCTCCGCAAAGAATTCCAGATAGTCACCCGGCCGTGCGGGGGACGCTTCCATGAAATAACGGTCTTCGTGATTAAGACCCGTTACCTGAAACACATTCAGCACGTCATGCACATCAAATTCCGTCAGGCCATAAGGCAGGACGGCGCGGGTCAGGTTGGAATGGCAGTGATGGTCGAACTCCTCCCCGCTCAGCAGCTTGTTGATGTAGGGATCGCACCGCGTGCCCAGCAGGTCGTGAATACGGCCACCATACGCGTCCACGCCATAATCGTTCAGCGAATCCCCCGTAATGGTCACGAGCGGACGCATGAACGGCAGCGTTGACCACAGGCGGTTGAAGGTGGAGACATGCGCCCCTTCAAGCTGGCGGGTGCGCGATGCCCACAGCCGTTCACGCGGGTCGTGACGGTACCAGATGTTAAGGTCGCCAACCTGCGGCCCCTCCGGGGCGACAATACGGAAAACCTGCCCCTGTTTTACTTCCCATGCGTAGCCGGTACGGATTGGAACAACTTCCGACAGGACGGGCGGGCGGGACAGCGCCGATTTCGAGACGGTATTATAGAACTCCCTATCGACCGCGTATTTGAAGTCGGGGGGAATCTGGTAGGCGGCAGGATAGTTTTTCATTCGTCTATTCCGGGAATGAGGGTGAAGAGAAGGTCTTCCGAATACTTCAGGTAATCCTCGATCAGGGTGATGGCCTGTCCTGTCTTTCCTTCCCTGAGGGTTTCAAAAATGGCGACATCCTTTTCCAGCCATGGCCGCTGTATGGCGTCCTGCGGTTGCACCATCTGAAATGCCAGCCGCATCTGGGCGCATATATTGTCAAAAAAGGCGGTCAGTTGATCGCTGCCGCACGCCCCGACCAGAAGGCGGTGAAAAAGCAGGCTGGCTGTTCCGGCCATCCGCCACTCACCATCGCGCATGGCGGAACGCGCCTGCGTAAAGGCTGCGGTAAATACGGGGGCAAGCTGGGTCCACCGACCGGTTTCGACCCGGATGCAGCAACCCGTTTCCACAATACGGCGGATTTCGTAAATCTCCCGAATGTCGGAAACAGTCAGTTGCCGGACAAAACTGCCCTTGTGGCTGATAACGGTCACTAACCCGGACTGCGCGAGTGAGTGCATGGCTTCGCGCACCGTGTTTCGGGATACGCCGAACCGTTCCACCATCTGCGCTTCGACCAGAGGCTGTCCGCTGACCAGATCACCATCCAGAATATCCTCACGCAGACGCTGGGCGACACTGGCAGGCAGGGACTGATGGGAAGAACGTACCATCATTTTCCGGCCCGTGACCATTTCAGCCGTAATATTCCTGTGGGTTGATCACGAATGGATACTGTCGGGCAGGCTGCAGCCTCCATACCCGTTGCGAAAGTCGGGAGGCTGAAAGTATGCCGGGATCTGAATAAGGGTACATCATACATTTTCTTCGTCATGATCCATTTTTATTGACCGGACCCATAATCAGGCAGTCATCCTGATACATAAATCGCATGCCACGCGCCGGATGGCGCAATCCAGCGTCGATACGGGAATTCATTATCACATTGTTCAACAATGCTTTTTGATAACGAGATGGTCCGGCATTTTTATCCCTGTTTCATCCGCAAAACCGATGGCCATGACGGGGCCAGAACTAAAGAAATATATAGAACATAACGCCTATATTATTGTCATATAGGGAATATTTACTAAAAATAATCAGTTACGATGAAATGCCGCCAGATACCGAACGGGTCACATCATATTCATCCCATAACGAACCCTATACGAAACAATTTTTTCTGGTCAAGGGATTGTTGAACAATTAGGCTGCCAGCATGAAAAAGTTACGGATAAAAAAGAAACCCGTTGCCAGTGACTGTCAGCTCATGCTGAATCGCGTGGTGATAACGTTTCTGTCCGTTACCATTCCGTCCCTGGCATCACGCACCGAAAACCGGGGGACCATGCACCTGATACAGCAGGAGACCCCGGCATGACACGTATCAGCATGGCGGGAGCAGGCGGATTGCTGCTGGATGCCGCCGACGGGGCTTTCAGCGACCAGACCCAGCGCCGGATATGGGCAGCGGCCCGCCATATCGCAAAACATCCCTGCATTACCCACGCTGTCCCCGGCGTCAACAACCTGCTGGTCATGTTCGATGTCACCGTTACCGATCCCGTCGCGGTGGAAGACCTGCTGCGCGAAACATGGGCACAGGCGCCGGATGATCCCGTCCCGTCACGGGAAATCACGGTTCCCGTCACATATGGCGGCACGGCAGGGGAAGATCTGGCGGCGGTGGCGCAATTTGCCGGCCTGACGGAAGCAGAGACGGTCGCAGCCCACGTTCAGGCCACCTACAGCGTTGCCGCGATCGGTGCGATGCCGGGATTTGTCTACCTGACCGGTCTTGATCCCCGCCTGGCCATGCCGCGCCGCGCCTCCCCCCGGCTGAAGGTGGAACAGGGTTCGGTCATTATCGGGGGCGGGCATGCGGGCATCATGCCCTGCACCGCGCCTTCCGGCTGGCATATCCTTGGGCATACGTCTCTTTCGCTGTTTGATCCCTTCCGTGCCGAACCCTGCCTGTTCAGGCTGGGCGATACCATCCGCTTCGTGAGGGCATGATGATCGAAATCCTGACCAGTTCGACACTGAACACCATACAGGATTTCGGGCGACCGGACGCCATATCGCTTGGTGTCTCCCGTGGGGGGGCAATGGACCGTCTGGCGCTGGCGTATGGCAATATCCTGCTGGGAAATGATCCGGACGCCGCTGGCATCGAAGTTGTCTTTTTTCCCTTCCGCATACGCTTTGACCATGCCACCAGCTTTGCCCTGACCGGCGCACGCACCGCTGCCACGCTGGATGGCACGCCCCTTCCACCGGACTGGGCCATGCAGGCGCGTCCCGGTCAGATCCTGACCATTCCCGCCCCCACGGCAGGCGCGCGCTGCTACGTCACCCTGCGGGGCGGGGTAGATGTTCCTCAGGTTCTGGGGTCACGCTCAACGGACATCAAGGGTGGCTTTGGCGGTCTGGCCGCCCGTGCGCTGCGCAGGGGGGACCGGCTGCAAACACTCCCGGTCCCGCCGCTACCCTTCCCGGCTACGGGTTACGGACTGACATGCCCTACCCCGCTTCCCGATGGCGGCGATGTTGTCGTACGCGCGCTGCCTGCCGCCGAATACGCCCTTTTCACCGCCAATTCACAGGATCGTTTCTGGGGGCAGCCATGGAAACTGACGCCCAGCGCCAACCGCATGGGCTACCGGATGGAAGGAACAGAAACCCTGACACTGGACAGCCCGGTCAACCTGTTTTCCCACGGCATCCTGCCCGGCACGGTGCAGGTTCCCCCAGCGGGACAGCCCATCGTGCAGATGGCGGACGCCAATACCTGCGGCGGTTACCCCAAGATCGCAACCGTTATCGAACCCGACCTGCGGGTACTGGCGCAGACAGCCATCGGCCAGTCCGTCCGCTTCATCCAGATCACGCGACACGAAGCGGTCGAGGCCATCCGCCTTGATGCCCGTCACCTGCACGCACTGGCATGCGGGATTGACACCCTGCGCCCTGATCTTGCCCCCGCCATTTCCGTAACATCCTGACCCCTGCCCTTATGGAGCACGACACCATGCCTGTCAGCACCGTCGATCTGAACGCCGATCTGGGTGAAAGTTTTGGCCATTACACAATCGGCGATGATGCCGCCATGCTGGACATCGTGACTTCGGCCAATGTTGCCTGCGGTTTTCACGCGGGCGACCCGCAGGTCATGGCCCACACATTCCGCATCGCGCAGGAAAAAGGGGTGGGCGTAGGCGCGCATCCGGGCTTTCCCGACCTGTGGGGTTTCGGGCGGCGGGCGCTGCCGCTGTCACCTGCGGAAATCGAACATATCGTCGCCTACCAGATCGGTGCCGCAATCGCTCTGGCCCGTTATGCGGGGCATGAGATCACGCATGTGAAGGCGCATGGCGCACTTGGCAACCTGACGGAAAAAGACCCCGCCGTAGCCCAGGCCGTCCTGAATGCGGTCCGCCGCGCGGCACCCGGCCTGCCGATCATCGCCATTGCGCTGAGCCATCTTGAACGCCTTGGCCATGAACAGGGTGCTCCGGTCTTCTCGGAAGTGTTTGCCGATCGCGCCTATGACGAACATGGCCATCTGGTCTCACGCACGCAGCCCGGCGCGGTCCTGCATGATGCGGGTTTCGTGGCGGAGCGGATGGTGCGCATGGTGCGCGCTGGCGGGATCGAGACGGTATCGGGCAGGTTCCTGCCCACGCGGATCGATACGATATGCGTCCATGGCGACAACCCGCAGGCCGTGGCGGTCGCCCGCGCCGTGCGGACCGGACTGGAAGATGCGGGCGTTATTGTAAAACCTCTGTGCTGAAAGCGGATCGAGCGGACATGAATATCGACCTTACCCATCTTGAGACCCTGATGGCCCGCATGGCGCAGCTTGGCATTGCGGAACTGGATTACAGGCAGGGTGACGAACGCATCCATCTTGTGCGCACGGCGACACAACCCACCGCCCCCGAGGCGGATACAGACGCGCCACCCGCCCTTTCCGTGCCATCAGTGCCCGCTGCCCCCGCCCAGACGATTATCGTAGCCCCCATGCACGGCCAGTTTTACGCTGCAGCGGCACCCGATGCGCCGCCTTTCGTGCAGGTGGGGGATACCGTATCGGAAGGGCAGACACTGTATATTCTGGAAGTCATGAAAACCCTGTCGCGCATGGAAGCGGAATATCCATGCCGCATCGTGGAAATACTGGTGACGAACGGCCAGCCTGTCGAGCCGGAGACGCCGCTCTTCCGCGTGGAGCGGCTAAATGCGTAAGATCCGCCGGGTTCTCATCGCCAACCGGGGCGAAATTGCCCTGCGCATTGTCCGTGCCTGCAACATTCTTGGGCTGGAAACCATTGGCGTTTATTCGGAGGCCGATAGCAGTCTGGCCCATCTGCGCCTTGTAGACCACAGCATATGCATCGGCCCCGCCGCTGCCGCACGCAGCTATCTGGACATCCCGCGCATCATGCGTGCCGCCAGCCTGACGGAAGCGGACGCCATCCATCCCGGTTATGGTTTCCTGTCCGAAAATCCGGATTTTGCACAGGCCGTGGAACAGGCAGGGCTGGTTCTCGTTGGTCCGTCCGCCGCCGTCATGCGGCTTATGGGCGACAAGATCAGCGCCAAACAGCAGATGCGGCTTGCTGGCGTGCCCTGCCTGCCTGATTCGGACGGCGCGCTGCCTGCGGACCCCGCCATGGCCCGGACAATATGCGCGGCGATCGGCTACCCGCTTATTGTCAAGGCAAGTGGCGGGGGCGGTGGACGCGGCATGCGGATTGTCCACCATGAGACGGAACTGGACACGGCCATTGCCACCGCGCGCGAGGAAGCGGGACGCGCCTTTGGCAATCCTGTCGTCTACGCCGAACGCTTTTTGCAGAAACCACGCCATATCGAAATTCAGGTTCTGGCCGATACCCACGGCCATGCCGTATGGCTGGGCGCGCGCGACTGTTCAGTCCAGCGTCGCCATCAGAAACTGGTGGAGGAAGCGCCCGCCTGCGGCATCGCCCCGGAACGGATCGCGGCCCTGGGCGCATTATGCGCGCATGCCTGCATCCGGATGGGATATGTAGGGGCGGGCACCTTCGAATTCCTGTACGAAGGCGGCGAGTTTGCATTTATTGAAATGAATACCCGCCTGCAGGTCGAACATCCGGTAACGGAGATGACCACGGGTATCGATATTGTACGCGAACAGCTTCGTATCGCCATGGGCCATCCCCTGTCCATTCGCCAGCACGACATTCATACCACCGGGCACGCGCTGGAATGTCGCATCAACGCCGAAGATGCGGTGACATTACGCCCCAGCCCCGGTCTGGTTACCAAATGGCGCGCGCCCGGTGGCCCCGGCGTACGGGTCGATACGCATTTATATGATGGCTATGCCGTACCACCCCACTATGATTCGCTTGTGGCGAAACTGATCGTTCACGGCACTGATCGCGCGGATGCCATCAATCGCATGAAGGCCGCGCTGGATGAAATGCAGATTACGGGCATTGCGACAACGGCCCCACTGCATCGCCGCCTGATGGATGAACCCGCATTCGCGACAGGCGAGATCAATGTACATTATCTGGAAACCATAATGGGCACGGCCGCATCATGACCCTTCTGGAAATGCTGGACAGGCTGGCGCCCGCAATGCGACGCCACGGGGTCTCTCACCTGACCCTTGCCAAAAATGATGCGGTCCTGACCCTTACGCTATCACCCGCCGTAGCGGCCCCGGTCGCGCAGACCATGGCCCCGTCCGTCCGACAGAACACCGTGCCCAGTCCCGAAATGGGCGTTTTCCGCATGGGCGCGATCAGGCCCGGCAGCACAGTCGCAATAGACGACATCCTTGCCTTTGTTGAAGTCGGGCCTGTCCGGCTGCCTGTCATAGCACCTGCGGACGGGGTGGTTCATACTGTTCTGGCGCAGGACGGGGATACCGTTGGGTATCATGCCCCCCTGTTCATAATCCAGTCGGAGTAAACGCGCTGTAGCAGCCACAGACAGAAGGCCGCTACAGGATCGTGAACTGGTCGGGCGGCAGAATCTGGCGTATCTGAACTGGATATGGCGGTATCTCAACCCTACCGGGCAGTCCCTGCTGCCCGCGAAGAATGCCGCGCGTATTGTCCAGATCCCAACCCGGCCCGATCCACATGACCCGACAGACAGGCACGCCCGCCGCACGCCAGAATTATTCCCCCATGATCGCCCTGATAATGGCGGCGACGTCATTCATGCAGAACCTTGATGGCGCGATCATCAATACATCCCTGCCGCAGATGGCGCACAGCTTTGGCGTAACAACCATTGACCTGTCCATGGGGATTACGGCCTACATGCTGGCATCAGCTGCCCTGTCGCCCCTGTCCGGCTGGCTGTCGCAAAAAATTGGTGAGCGCACGCTGCTGCTCGTCTCCGTCATTGCCTTTACCCTTGCATCCGTCTGGTGTGGGATCGCGCCTGACCTGACAATGTTCATGCTGGCCCGTATCGCGCAGGGACTGGCCGGGGCCATGATGATGCCCGTCGGCATGTCCGTGGTGTTGCGTCATACCCCGAAATCCGAATGGATGCGCGCACAGGCAGTAACCGTCTGGCCTGGCCTCATGGCCCCCATCATTGGCCCGGTTCTGGGCGGCTTCATTACCCAGACACTGGACTGGCGTTGGAATTTCTGGCTCAACCTGCCCATCGGGCTGGCAGGGGCCATCGCCATCCTGCGCTTCGTCCCGCAGGAAGAAAAAACCGAACCGCCCCCCATGGATTTCGTGGGCTTTTCCCTGTGCGCCATCGGGCTGACCACCCTGCTTGCAGGTTTCCAGCGTTCGGCGGAAAGTGGCCGTACCCGCGAAATCGCCCTTGGCCTGATCATTGGCGGCATTGCAACCGGATGGGCCGCCATACGGCACCTCAGGCGGCACCCCACGCCCATCCTCTCACTTGCTCCGCTAAACCGCCCCAGCCTGCGCTATGTCGTGCTGTATCCAGGTGTGCTGTTTCGCACCCTGTTCTCCGCCATGCCATTCCTGCTGCCACTGCTGTTCCAGCTTGGTTTCGGGTTACGTCCGGCTGCGGCGGGGGGATGGGTTCTGGTCTATTTCTGTAGCAATCTGGGCCTGAAACCCTTTACCAGCACGATTATACGGCGGTTCGGTTTTCGGAACATATTGCTGTTCAACGGATTGATGGTTGCCCTTTCGCTTGTTGCATGCGGTTTCGCAGCACCGGATACGAACAGGGGCCTGCTGGTATTGATGCTGGTTTTCGCGGGCGCCACGCGATCCATGCAGTTGACCAGCCTTTCCACCGTAGCATTTGCCGATATTTCCACCGACGAGCGGCGTGCGGCATCCGGACTGCTGTCCATCCTGCAACAGGCTGCGTCGGCCGCAGGCGTCGCGGGGGCTGCGTTCGGCCTCTCCCTTTTCCAGACCATCGACCACAGCCACGGCGTGGGACTGGCTGAACTGCATGCAACCTTCTTTGCGGCAGCCATTATCGCGCTGGTGGCGGCCCTTGGCTGCATCCGCATGCCACGCACCCTCGGGCAGGAAGTCAGCGGGCATAGGGCATGATCTGATCCATTATGCCGGTATTTTATGATTAAGGGGTGATAATAACACAGCCATCAAGACAGGCCCTTCCCTACTCCCGGCAAAACCGCGATGCACGTGGCTGGTCCTTCACAGCCCGCACATCCGTTTCCCTGCTCCCCGTCAGTCGCGTGCGAGAAAGGTTCCCGACCGCAGCCGCGTCTCGATACCTTCCAGCGTCGTTCCTGCCGTTTCGGGCACGAAAGCCCAGACAAAAACGAACGAGATGACGTTGATAAGGCCAAACAGCCAGAACGTGCCAGTCGTACCCAGCCCATTGACCAGCGACAGCGTGACGAGAGAGACAAGGGTGTCAGAAAGCCAGACGGTGGCGCTGGCCAGCCCCATGGCCTTGCTGCGGACATGCAGGGGAAACACCTCCGCCGCAATCAGCCACACCGCCACTGATAACGACCCGAAATTGAAGAAAATATAGCCCAGCAGCGACGCAACCATCAGCACCATGCGCATGCCCGCAACAGGTGCCGGACTGAGAAAGACCGCCCCCAGCACGAACAGGGAAAGGGCTGCAAACGGCAGCATCAGCAGGAGCATCCGGCGGCGTCCCACACGGTCGATCAGCGCAATGCCCATGCCTGTTGTGATAGTGGACGTCACACCCACCAGAACCGATGTCAGCAGCGCCGTGGAATGACCCAGCCCCGTCTGTGACAGGATGATTGGCGCGTAGTAGACAATCACATTCGGTCCCGAAAGCTGGGAAAGTGCCGCAATACCCAATGCGGCGATCAGTGCGGGCCGTAGCCATGCCTGTCGCAACGCGCCCCAGCCTGCGTCCTCATCACGCCCGTCCTCGTCAATGGACAGGACGGCGTCCAGTTCCATCCGGACGGGATCATGATGCCCGCGCAGACGGTATAAAATCGCAATAGCACGCCGTTCCTGTTCATGATGCAGCAGCCAGCGCGGACTTTCCGGCAGAAACAGCATGCCCAGCGCCAGCAATATCGCGGGCACCGCCCCCAGCATGAACATGGGCCGCCAGCAGTCGGGTGGCCCCGCCATTTCGTAACCCACGAAAAAGGCCAGTAACAGGCCGAGCGAAAACACCATCTGGAACAGGGATACAAGACCGCCACGTCGTTCCGCCGGGGCCAGTTCGGCAACATAGACCGGCACGATCTGCGTGGTGGCCCCTATCGCCACGCCAAGGAACAGCCGCGCGATGATAAGGATGGTCGTATCAGGTGCCAGACCACACCCGAAGGAGGCAAGGATGAACACTGCCGAAGCCAGCATGATTGCCGGGCGACGGCCATAGCGGTCTGAAACCGGGCCGCTGAGCACCGCACCGGCAACCGCCCCCAGATTAAGGGCCGCCGCAACCCATTCCTGCCCGGCGGTGGAAAGCGAAAAGCTCTGGCTGACGTAAATCAGCGCCGATGCGATGATGCCCGTATCATAGCCGAACAGCAGGCCACCCACCGCCGCCACGGCCGCGGCAATGCCGACATAACGCCGCGCCTGCGGCCTGCTGTCGCCCAGATGGGCGAAGTGCGGCAGGACATCAAGCGCGCGCTGGCGCAGCCTGTGCCGAGGCGACGGATGTTCAGTGCTGGCGTTGGAAACGGTTGTCATGCGGCCCTTCCTTTCTTTTCGCCCCGGTTCTGCCCTCGTGGTCAGGTGACGCTTCCCTTCAGTCCGATACGCCGAATATTTCCTGCAAGGTGCGCTGCATCACGCCGGAATCCAGCTTGCGCCCCAGCCATAGCTCCACCCCGATGACACCCTGATTGACAAGCATTCCCAGCCCGTCCAGCACCGTACAGCCCTGTGCGCGCGCCTTGCGCAGCAGGTGTGTCATGGGCGGATTGGGAATGACATCCGCCACGACCATGCCGCGCCGCAGCGTTTCCAGCCTGATCGGTGGCAGTGCCTGCGCATCGCCCAGACCGATTGATGTTGCATTGATGACAATATCGGTGCCCTCGGGCACTGAGATCTTCCCATCCCATGCCATGACCTCCGCCCCGCACGGCGTATTGTCAGCGACAAGGGCTGCGATCGTCCGTGCCTTGTGAGGATCACGGTTCGTCACGGTCAGATGCTTTGCCCCGGCCAGTCCCAGTTCGACTGCGATGGCACGTGCAGCCCCGCCTGCCCCCAGCACAAGCACGCGCTTTCCCGCCGGGTCCGTCACGCTTTGCAGTGAGGCAAGGAAACCCTTGCCATCAGTGTTGTTGCCGATCAATCGACCATCGCGGATGGAGACACAGTTCACTGCGCCAATGATGCGCGCGGATTGGGCCAGTTCATCCAGATGTTCGATCACCGCCACCTTGTGCGGCAGGGAACAGTTGAAGCCGACCCATTCCATCGCCACTGCCCCCGCCACGGCGGCGGCCAGGTTTTCGGCCTTCACGTCGCAGTTAATGTAGCGGGCGTCGATACCGGCATGCCGGTATGCGGCCTCGATCATTGCCACCGTTGGATTATCACCGCAGGGCGTCGAGAACGAGCCGGTAAGAATGCTGCGGAAATTCCTGTCTGCCATAATCTCACTCCCCGATGTCAGGCGGCTGCATAGGTATTGCATAGCTATGCACAGGTATGCCGCCGCCAAACAATCGCAAAATCGGTAACGTTTAAATGAACTGGGGCGTGGTGCTGCGTCGGGCGACCAGCTTTGCCTCGATCACGCAGGTACGTGATACCGGCCCGCTTTCGGGTTGCAGCGCGGTTTCGAGCAGTTCCGTCGCCACGGCAACCAGCCTTTCCGCCTGCTGATCAAAACTTGTCAGATCGTAGGCGTACCAGCCAGCCTGGGGAATATTGTCATATCCCATCATGACGACATCTTCCGGGCAACGCAGGCCACCACGTTGCCGCAGCGCGTCCATTGCCCCACAGGCCATGAGATCATTGCTGCTGAACAGGCCATCCGGCCGCGCACCACCCGCAAGCATTTTGCAGATCGCGTCGTAGCCACTTTCGTAGCTGTCATCCCCGTGCAGTTCGATCAGATCGCCCGATACACTGGAATCCGTCCGTAACCCCTCGATAAATCCCTGTCCGCGCGCACGCGATGCTGTGTTGCGCACGGGACCGGCCAGCCATGCCGGACGTTTCACGCCGCATTCCAGCAGCACGCGCGCGGCCATATTCCCCGCTGCGCGGTTGTTGGACACGACGGTTGATATCCATGGTCCAGTCAGGCGGGAATTGAAGCAGATTACGGGAATTTTCATATCCGACAGCGCGCGCGCTGCACTGCGCGTGCCTACGGCCAAGGCTGTAACGACTGCATCGACGCGATAGCTCAGCAGGTGATCCAGCGCACTATCCAGTGTCAGTGCATCATCCACATGCACCAGCAGGATCTGCAACCCTTCGGCACGCAACGATATGGCCAGACGTTCCAGAGCGGATGCGTAGAATGGATTGGACAGCCCCCCAACCACAACGCCCACCATGCGCGAACGCCCCGACAGCATGATGGCGGGGATACGGTTGGGCCGGTAATTCAGCGCCGCCGCAGCCTCCAGAACCTTGCGCCGCGTGGCGGGTGCAATGCTCGCCCCCGGCGAAAAGGCGCGCGACACGGCTGATTGCGACACACCGGCCTGTCTTGCGACATCAGTTGATGTTACAGGGCGTATAATGCTGACCTCCCGACATGGTGCGCATATACCTGCATTCTGTCCCGTGCGCCATTGAAGTCGCCAGCCCCCTGAAATCAACCTGCATATCTGCAGGCGAGACCAGCACTTCCACGAACGAAACCATAGGCGGAATGGAGTCCTGTGATTACGGCAGTGCATCCCTATGGGCAAGATATTGCCATGGAAAATCTCGCACGCACAATATTCAGCAATATCCCGGCATCACGAAAATAGAACGAAGGCGCGAAGCGGCCCTCCTTGCGACGATTATGGAGCAGGGTCTGCGTAATCCCGCGCGGACAAGGGAAACTTCCGGTTTCTCTTTCGCCCGCAGACAGGCGGATGACCTGCTCTTGACTTCCATCATGCTCGGCGACTTTCCTGCTGCCCCCTATGACGACAAGTGATCAGGAATACGCCCATATACGTTTTGAGGCACATCGGGGGCCTGAAACGCAAAAAGCACCGGGCTCCTCCCGCCCATCCCAATGAGCCTATCGTGCCCATGCCTCATTAAAAACGGGGAGCACATTAAGGAATGATATGCTGTCATACCGCGATATGGACAATCCTTACTTATGCCTGTCATCACCCTATTACGGTCGCAGCAGGTTGGATCAAGCCCCGGTCCAGCCTGCGATGGTTTCTGTTCGCACCCTGAATGACGCTGGAAATGAATGGTGGGAATTCATAATGTTCCAGATTACCGCTTACTGATTGCCTGTGGGGGAGCATCCTTATCGAACAGGTAGGTGATAAACAGGTTAGGGCATGTCTCGACTGTCCGTTTTTCATATATGTCGATATTAGTGTTTTCACCGATATGTATGGATTTTACCGGATTTCCAAATGTATTGAAAACATCGCGCCGGAGCAGGCCATCATTATTCTTTGAAACAAAGTCATGCGTTATGAAAAACAAATATTTTTCCTGCTCCACATTGTCTCTGGCGTACCAGTCCAGCCTGGATAACCATTGATGCGGATATAGATTGCATGCTTTCTGGTGGTCAGGATCATGTTCATCATATATCGCCCGGGAGATAACCTTTTCCCCACTCTCATATGTCACCAGAGAACCTTCCCAATAACCGGCATATCCATGGTGCACATTATTTTCATTCAAAGCCTGAATAATGTACTTTGTATTAATCTGATGGTCGATATGGAAAGGATCAGATTTATGATCTGACAGGTTATAATACGAAAAAGGATAGATTATAACAGTTACAAATATGGGAACATAAAACGCTATTGGTTTTATGGAAAAATTACGTGAAAAGAACAATACAAAATATATAAAAGATGGAAGAAAGTATCTTATTATATCTTCCTTCGTCAGGTAGAAATCAGAAAAGAACGCAGCAGAAAAATCTATACAAAAACCAAAAATGAATACTCGAGATAAATAATCGTAATTATTAATTTCTTTTATGGTGAACCTTTTCGATAATAAGAAAATTCCGTAAACCATTCCTACGAAGGGTATCGCACGAAGCATACAGATCAAGGAATTCCCAACCCGTTTCCCCAGGAAATCGACACCAAAAAAATCCAGAACAGACTGTATGGTGTAAATGGCGCGTTGGGGCAATTCATCAAATGGCAGAAAGCGCGCATGGATTTCCCGCGAATAAAATCCGCCATTTTTAACAATTATGATATGAATTATTTTTGACGCAACAAGTCCACATATAATTGATGCTGATATTTTTGGAACAAAACTTTTTTCTTCATATGATCTGGCATTCACAATTAATGCCATGATTGCCGGGACAATGGCGACAACAACACCAAAGAAGTCTGATGCCGATATTAACGTTGTAAATAAAAATATCATCATCAATGCAAATGGAACATTTTTTCCATTAATCACTGACTGTATGGATACAAAAATACATAGGCCAAAAAAAACGGTACCTACATGATAAGGTATGTAAGAGATGAAACTTTCGGGACCATGATCATAAAGCGGCATTAACGCCAGAAATAATATAACGGGCAGACATCTCTGCCATGAGTAATATTTTTTCGATATATTGCATAATATTAAACTAAGAAAAGTTATACCTCCCCACCACAGGGCCGCCATAAGGTGCGGTATCAACGGTTTGTTACCGAATATACTGCTGAGGGCATACATGCCCGCGACATCAATTGTCCAAAAATTATCGGGAGAGAATACCCAATTTTTTAAAAAAAAGTTCCCACGCGCCATGTCCTGTACAGCGAGTGCATAATTAGCCTCATCAGAATCAATATAAAGATGCTGACCAAATATGAAGCATACACAGGACGCTACCGCAGATAATAATAAATATAGCATCATCCGAGTTTTTTTTGATATCATCTTTAAATCCCTAATACAATCTTTACTGTATTTTTATATCTCGTCTTGCAACATTCATATGACTCTCTTAGATTTTTCTAGCACATGACGATACAGTTAATCCAAATTTCGGATTTATCCTAGAGCTTCCCTATGTGTAAAAAATATACATTCCGTAACAGCAAAAGATATATCGAGGCGCGCCTTGCTGCGGGCCAGAACTTATTAATCTGTTGAATTGACCAGTACTCCGTGACTCACTGGTGCGGGTTGAGGATTGGCCTGCGAGTAACATGTTTCGCTGCCCTAGCTGAACGGACCGGTCATTTGAAGCGCCTGATGATTGATACGATGCTTCTGAAAGTTCACCGGGCATCAGCCTCCCCCACTAAAAAGAGGACTTTCCCTGCCCTATCTGACGAACAGAAGGCGGCCGGTTCCATGACAGCAACGGCTCTCCTATGTTCAGGGCTACCACTCACAAAGCATACGCCTTCATCTTCTATCTCACGCGATGAAGCCCGCTCCCCAAAATGACACCCTTCGCAAACCTCGTCGCTTTGTGGCATAGACAGGACATGCGAATAATTCGCATTAATATGTCCTTTGGTAACAGAAGAGTTCCATGTCCCGCGTTACGGTCTCCCCGAAATCCCGGCTTATGCTCAACAGGCTTGTCAATGCGGCTGGGGGCTGTCTTTTTTCATATCTGGTCGCCCATATGCTGCTGATGGATCTTGTCCAGCGGGCACGCCCCACCCCGGCCGATGCTGCGGCGGCAGGTCACATGATCGCCCTCGCATGCCTGCCGGTCCTGATCCTGACATGGTTTGGGCTATACACCCGCTATCGGGGTGCAATGGTGGTGATTACGGCAGGTGGCGTTGCCGCCCTTTCCGGTCTTGTCGTATCCTGATGCGCGAAACCCTGCGGACACGGATGGGCTGGCTGCATGGTTGGGTCGGTCTGGTATCGGGGCTGTGCCTGCTATGCGTTTTTGCAACCGGCACACTGGCGGTTTTCGATACTGAAATCACCCGGTGGATGCAGCCTGAAACCGAAGGGCATTTTTCCACTCATCCCACCGATATGGCCCTGTCGGATGCCACGACCCTATTACGCCGCCAGCAGGCACGGGGTATTGCCGCCTTTCTTGTCCTGCCCTCCGTCCGGTCTCCCATGCTGGAAGTCCTCCATTACAACGGTCATGAATTCGTGGGGGACGTTCTCGACCCCGCTACCGGCGCGGTGATTCCGACGCGCAGGACAGCAGGGGGAAAGTTCTTCTATAACTTCCATTATACGTTGCGCGGGGGGCACGAGACAGGCATCCGTGTGGTCAATATGCTGGCGATGGGCCTGCTGGTCGTGGTCGGGGCGGGCATCATCATCCACCTGCACGCACTGGTGCCTGATGTGGTCCTGCTGCGCCTGTCCACATCACGCATCCGGTTGTGGCTGGACGTTCATCTTCTGGCGGGCGTACTGGCCCTGCCCTTCATGGTCATGATTGCCTACACCGGCATCCTTGTTCATGCCGACACAATCATGCCCGCCCATAGCCTGCTGCACGAGACGAAAAAGGGGAGGATATCTTCTCCGTCCGCTCTGCCTAAGCCGCCCCTGCAAGCTGTGCCGCCCCTGTCCCCCCTTCTGTCCATCGCGCAGCAGAATCTTGGGGGGCGACCGTGTGGTTTCATCCTGTTCGGACCTGACCGGATGAGCATTTTTGCCAGTGATGCCGCCGCTCCCTACCTGACCCGCGACCATGTGGATTTCAGCCTGCCTGATGGGCATCTGCTTGGGGTTACGCTCAATACGGGTCAGATCGCCACGACCATGCAATTGATGCACGGATTGCATTATGCACGTTTTGCAGGCCCCGGCTTGCGATGGCTTTATTTTATCTCCGGCCTGTTCGGCACCGCTGTCATCGCAAGCGGACTGGTGCTGTTTTTTATGAAGCGGCGGCGCAAATCCGGCCATCTGGCCATCTTCCGCGTGGCGGAAGGACTGACAGTGGCCAGCATGACCAGCCTGCTGACGGCCATACTGGCCTTTTTATGGAGCAATCGGCTGCTGCCCTCCACGCTGCCCGATCGGGACGGGATGGAGATTGACATATTCTTTGCCGTCTGGGGGCTGGGCGCATTGCATGCGCTGTCCCGCTCTTTTTTCGGCAGCCCCCTGTCCGGCTGGCAGGAACAGCTTGCTGCCGCAGCAATCATGGGGTGTGGATTGCCGCTGCTGGATATGGTCAGCGCACCGCAGGCCCTGATACATGACGCAGCCATCCATATGGGCGTGGATGGCATGGGGCTGGTGGCCGGGCTTGTCGCCCTTCATGCAGTCCGCTGTTTACAGGCGCGCACCGCATGACCATTCTTGCATCCCTGCTATTGTGGGTTGTGTGCCTGTCCTGTCATGCGGGCCTGCAACCGGTGCGTTACGGGTTACCCCTTTCCTCTGCGTCATATCGGACTGGCATGTGGGCAGTCCGCCTGATTACGTCCCTCATGGCGCTGGTGATCACCTTGCGGGACGGCACCATCATCGGAATGGTGGAGTGGTGCATGACATTTTCGGTTGCCGGGGTGATCGTTGCCGTCTGTGTTGCGGGACTGCGCAGGGACAGACCGTAGCCGTTCATGGGGTAGCGGAAGATATTTGCTCCACGCCGTCGATAGGACAGGACATTAAAATAGCGTAGTATCATGACGTTATAACGGAACATGCAATTTTTTCCGCCGATGGATGGACACATGCCGGAGGGATGCTTATTCAGGCGCCATGTCTTCCATAACATCTTCCCGAAACGTGCGGCTTGGTATAGATTTTGGCACGACCAACACGGTTGTTGTCCTGCTTGACGCCGACGGGCAACCGCAACCCACGCGCTTCACCTTCCCCCACCATCCGCCCGATGAAACCTGCCGCACCCTGTTGTGCCTGTGGCAGGAGGAAGCACGGCCCGGCCAGCCAGCCCTGCACGAAGCGATCGGTCCGGCGGCTATTGACGCCTATCTGGAAGATCCGGCGGAAAGCCGGCTTATCATGTCCATGAAATCCTATCTGGCGCAGGCTTCATTCCGTCAGACACGCCTGCTTGGCCGGATCATGACGCTGGAGATGATGATTGCCCGCTTCCTGACCTGTCTCATGCGCACGATACAGGTTGATCCGGCCCACGTTACCGCAACGGTGGGACGCCCCGTGCAGTTCGCCGGGGAAATAGCGGATAATGATTTTGGCGAACAGCGCCTGCGCGACAGTTTCCGTGCTGCGGGTTTCCAGCATGTCAATATCGCACTGGAACCCGAAGCCGCCGGGTGGCGCTTTGCCCAGAGGCTGACAGAACCCGCAACGGTTCTGGTGGCGGATTTTGGCGGCGGCACCAGCGATTTCTCCATCCTGCGCTTTGACCCCGATGCCCCGCACCGCGCCATACCATTGGGCTATGCTGGCGTAGGCATTGCGGGCGACCAGTTTGACTATCGCATCATAGACCGGGTGATCGCACCCGAACTGGGCCGGTCAACCACATATCGCGTTATGGGCGGACAGCCGCTGCCTGTTCCGGCGGAATGGTATGCAAGCCTCGGGCACTGGCACCGGCTTGCGCTGATGCGCACGCCCCAGACCCTGCGCAACATTGCCGATGTCGCCCGAACGGCCGCAGAACCTAAAAAGCTGCATGCCCTGATGAACCTGATCGAAGACCAGCAGGGACAGGCGCTGTACCGCGCCGTAGGGGCGGCGAAACGGGAACTGTCCATGGCTGACCGCACCACGCTGACATATGACCACCGCGATATCCATATCAGCCGAGACATCACCCGCGCCGAATTTGAAAGCTGGATCGCGCCCGACCTGATCCGTTTTGACAATGCGGTCGAAACCGCGCTGGAGCGCGCCAGCCTGCCCGCCACGGCTATTGATCGCGTGTTCCTGACGGGTGGCACGTCTTTCGTGCCTGCCGTACGCGACCTGTTCATCCGGCGCTTTGGCCGGGAACGGGTCGATATGGGCGGCGAATTTGTATCGGTCGCTGAAGGGCTGGCCCTTATGAATGCAGCATAACAGTCCATAAAGGACCGCGAAGATCAATCGCAGGCCATACCCGGCATCATCCCCCGATAGCCCGAAGGGAAGCTTCCGGGGCAAATGGCAATATAGGGCGGCCCGTTTTCCCTGCTGGGATACGCCCGGAGTGTTTTTTAGCTGCCAGGCCACCTGCCCCATAATATATGCTCTACAGACAGGGTCTGCTGCCCCTTCCCGCCAATGCCCCTAACTGCCTTGACCCCTGTCACCACAGATAGACAAATTTCACGTAATAGGCGTTGCTTTCAGGTATGTTGCGCCCGTCAACGGAATGCGTGTAGCGGGTCGTAAACGACAGATGCTGTGAAATATTGAACATCATACCCAGACCAAGGGCTATTTCCCGGCTGCTTGAATCATCCAGATATCGGGATGCCGTCCGGTCATACGTGCCTTTTACATTCTGCCAGTCCAGCGCAAAAAAGGGTTCAATCAGCCGGGTGGCCTTCCAGCTAAAACGCAGGTTGCTGTAAAATACCACGCCGGGAGAATAGCTGTGTGCCCCCTTTACATGCAGGGTGGAGCCGACAACCGTTCCGGCATCGCCATCAAAGCTGAAATGCTTCCATTCATAATCAAAAATGAAGCTTGATATATTGGACCAGTAGTTGGTCGATGTCGCCGTACGCGTGCCCAGCGGGGTCTGCATGAAGGTCTGGAAACCGAAGGTACTGTGCCGGTTGGGTTTGAACCACGCGGCTGGCCCCACGATCGTCGGACCTAGACCACCAAAATCCGTACCATTTGCCAGCGTATAACTTTCGGACTGAATCAGTTCGAAGGCAAATCCCACATGTGGAATGGCGTCAAAACTGCGGAAATGCACATATTTTGTTAGCCCCGACCATGTATGGCTGCCCCCACCGGGATTGCGCTGGCCAAGGCTGTTGTAGGTATTTCCCGCCGCATTGCCATCACCATACTGCACCAGCACGTTGAAGGGTTTGAAATCGACGGGCAGATCGTATTCGTGGGGACCGATGATACCCAGCGTAATATCCGCGGCACGTGCCCCCATCGTGCCGCAGGTAATGACCAACGCAAGGGTAAGACAGGGCATGGCGCAAAGCCATACCGACCGTTTTGACAGACGCATGGGATACTTCCATGAAAAGGCGGGGGTATCCAGCCGAAGCCGGATACCTCCGGTTTATTGTTCTTATTGCGCCGTGCCGCCGTTCTGGGTGCCATCAAGCGTATAGGCGATTATGTAGTCGCCACTTCTGGTATCCAGTCCGCCATGGCCGCCTGCGGCGATCAGGACATACTGCCTGCCGCCGATTTCGTAAGTCATCGGCGTGGCCTGCCCACCTGCGGGCAGCCGGTCACGCCACAGGACCTTGCCACTTGCCAGATCAAAGGCGCGCAGATAATCATCCGCCGTCGCGGCCATGAACACGACGCCGCCCTTTGTTACGATATTGCCGCCGATATTGTACATGCCAGTTGGCAATGGCAGGTTGTTATGGGTTCTGAACGGTCCCGTATCGCGCGTGGTGCCGACGGGATGCTGCCAGACAATCCGGTGCGTTATCAGGTCAATCGCAGTCAGCGTGCCCCAGATCGGTCCCTTGCAGGGGATCTGAAGCGGGTTGAGCCAGGCATCGGTAAAGGCAACATAGGGCGTGCCGTAATCAGGCGAGACCGACAGGGCATCGCCCTTGGCCGCCGGTTCTTCCCCCTGCCCGTTCCATTTCGGCAGGGTGCCGGGTTCCTCCAGCTTCTGCCGTCGCTCAAGCCGAATACGGAATGGCAGATAGCTGGCATTGGCCAGCATGATCTTGCGCTGAGGATCAATTGTAATGCCCTGCCAGTCCACTATGCCGTAGAAGGCGGGATAAACGATGGTCGTCTGGCCCACATGCGGGGGCGTGAACTGGCCCTCATAGGCGGACTGGCGGTACTGGATGCGACAGATCATCTGATCCAGCAGCGTTGCCCCCCACATATCCCGTTCGTTCAGGTCGGGCGGTGTAAGGGTGGGCATGGCGACAGGGAAAGGCTGCGTGGGGGAGACGTGATCATCCGGCGCGGCCCCCGCTGTCGGCACACGGCGTTCCTCTACAGGATAGCCGGGCACGGTTTCGCCCGTCCGGCGGTCAAGGACGAAGAATTCACCACGCTTCGTGCTTTGTACCAGTGCGGGAATGACCGTGCCGTCAGGCCCCGGCAGGTCAACCATGGACGGGCCGGAGGGGATATCCATATCCCACAGGTCATGATGCACGGTCTGGTATGTCCACCGCCGTTCCCCCGTGACGATATCAAGGGCAATCGTGGCAGATGACGTGGCATCGTCAAACGGACGCCGCGTGCCGCCCCAGTTATCCGGCGGCGCATTGCCGGTGGGAATATAGACCAGCCCAAGATCAGGGTCGGCTGTATAGACGCCCCACGCATTGGGCGTATCGCGCGTCAGTTCATCATTGGGGCCGGGTTTCCATGTCTCGGGCTGGTGACCGGCATCCCATGCCCATGCGATTTCACCCGTAGTGGCGTCAAACCCGCGCACTGCGCCGGACGGTTCGAAATTGGCCTGGTTATCGAATATCCAGCCCCCGGTAATCAGCCGGTTTTTGGCAACCAGTGGTGGTGATGTCACGAAATGGAAACCATGGGGAACATGGCCGAGATATTCGCGCAGGGAGATGAATCCGTGATCCCCGAAATCATCGCATGGCCTGCCGGTCTGGGCATCCAGCGCGACAATACGGACATCCGCCACCGGGGAGTAGATGCGGGTGCGGCAGGAAGTCTGTATTTCATCAGGAATGCGATAATAGGATACGCCACGGCAGGCGACATAGACATTCTTCGCCAGATCCGCCGTATCGGGATGTGGGTCGAATTTCCATTTGATCTTGCCAGTCGCCGCATCCATCGCCACGACCCAGCTATGGGGCGTGCACATATAAAGCGTATCGCCAACCTTGATGGGCGTAACCTCCAGATTGAACTCATGCCCCTGATCGGGGCCTGCGGCCGTTCCTTCGCCGCCCTGTCGCACATCCCCCGTACGCGTCAGCCATGCGCGCCGGAGTTTGCCGATATTGGCGGGTGTAATCTGCGCAAGGGGGGAATAGCGATCACCACCGACTGTGCGGCCATAAGCGGTCCAGTCACCATCCGGTATTCCCGTACCTGCCGTATCAGGCTGCCCCTGTGCCGCCATCCGGTCGGCAGGAACGGTACCGTTTATGGAATATGGGATGAAGCCGCTGATAACCAGTGCGACACAGGAAATGGCAAGGGCTGCGAGAATGGGGCGCTTGTCGTCAAACCAGTCATCAGTACTCCGCCATACGGCAGGCAGCAGCAGCCACAGGCCAACGCCCATCAGCGTAAACAGCCGGACTTCCAGCCCCCATATATGGAAGCCCACTTCAAACAGGGCCCATACGGTTGCGACCAGCAACAGCGCGGCATAAAGGCCGGTAGCCAGCGCAGGCTTGCGCAAACTGATGAATGCAGCGCCGAGCATGACGCCGCCCGCAAGAACATAAAACCAGGAGCCACCCAGAAAGAGCAGCCAGGCACCACCAAGAAACAGGAACAGGCCCATCAGGGCGAGCAAGATCAGGGTTATGATGGACAATAACCTCTTATTATTTTCCCGCATGCTGCGTTTCTTTCTATAATTTTTCATAACCGCGCAGCGCATCTGCTTCTGGCGGCCATGGCATCTGTTCAGCATGAATGAACAGAAAAACGCCATGGCAGAGTCATGCGTATTCACACAGGTTTGTTTAAGGATACCCAAACTGTCGCAATAGTGAGACAGTCCGGGATGGAAACCTCCGGCATGGGCGAGACCGACACAGGTCTTGAGCAGGACACCAATGAATTCATACAGAATGGATTCCGGCCACGAGGGAGCGAGCGTATTTTCTCCCTTTATTCAGGAGGGAGTACGGCCCTCTGCATAAAACGGCAGACGGCTTCCTGCCTTCTGTCCCTTTTTCCTGCCCCATGCTGTATTGATTTCACGCCCTGAGAGCCATTCTGGCAAATCACAGAGACAGAGAACGCAGGGGAGCATGAGTGAGCAACCGGGGTCAGCGCCACCTCACGCTCATCCCCGGTCAGCATTACGATCCGATCGAGTTTGTTTCTTTTTCTGAACAGTCGGATTACGGGGCATTTCTTGCCAACACGACGTTCAACGCCCACTGGATCGTGGCCCCCCTATGAGCGAAAGACGCCTGCATGATCATTCCCTGTGCAGAAATCGCATCAACAGATACCCATTCAATGGTGAACGCTCATCAATGACTTATTGTGAAAAATAAATTCCTGAATCATACCATCGCTCAATGTGGATGTATTATTTTCATACATGATATATATTTCACAAAAATTAATAATTTATTATTTATAAATTAATTGCATTGTATTATTAATGTTTATAATTGTTAATACTCTTATCAAATTATACCGACAACGCATCCTCACTGACTTTTGCCAGAATGGATGCCCCATATACCAATGCCTCATCATTAAAATTGTACTCCGGGTGATGAAGCATTTCCGAATTACCGTTACCCAGACACATATAGGCCCCCGGCACCCGATCCAGCATGTAGCTGAAATCTTCCGATGCCATGACCGGTTTCATATGCCGGTCGACATGGCCATCGCCACATATGTCAGCCGCCGCATTCGCCATCATGTCCGCGCAGGTCGGGTTATTCACGGTCGGCAGGAATTCGACCGGATACCGGATTTCCGCCGTAGCGCCGAAAGCGGCAGCAACACCTGTGACGATGGTTTTCATACGTGCGCGCATTTCATGCAGCACGGCGGTATCAAGGCAACGGAACGTACCGGCGATGGTCACGGCTTCCGGTATGATGTTATAGGCATGGCCACCTTCAATTCTGGTTACGCTGACCACGGCTTCCTTTCCCGTGGGGATATTGCGCGAAACAACGGATTGTAGCGCCGTAACGATATGGCAGGCCGTCAGCATCGGATCGATGGAGCGATCTGGCCGGGCCGCATGGGACCCCACACCTTTTACGGTAATCTCGAAAAATCCACCGCCTGCCATGACCGGCCCGCTGTTGATCGCACAGTTGCCTACGGCAAGTCCCGGCCAGTTATGCATGCCGAAAATATAGTCACAGGGAAATTCCTCAAAAAGCCCGTCGCGGATCATGGCGACCGCGCCAGTACTGCCTTCTTCTGCGGGCTGGAAAATGAAATTGACCGTCCCGTCAAACCGGCGCGTTTCCGACAGATAACGCGCCGCCCCCAGCAGCATGGTGGTATGACCATCATGCCCGCAGGCATGCATGCGCCCGGTATTGCGGCTTTTATAGGGAACGCTGCCCAGTTCATCCATCGGCAGGGCATCCATGTCCGCGCGCAGGCCCACGGACTTACCGGACGTCCCGTTTTTCAATACACCGACGATCCCTGTCCCCCCGATGCCCCGGTGAACGCTGATACCCCATTTTTCCAGCAGGTCGGCAACGATGTCGGATGTCCTGAACTCTTCCATACCGAGTTCAGGATGTTCATGAAAGTCCTGACGGATGGCCGTCAGTTCCTTGCGATACCCGCTGATTTTTTCAAGAACACCCATCACTCACCAATCCGACTTACATCTGAACTGAACCCAACCGAAAGGATACGATATCATAACGGTCATACCTCAACCAGAACGTTATGAATGTCCGCAGCCTATGAAGCTGCCCGAAAAATTACGGAACAGGCCAGCTACGGTCCATCTGAAGCCTTCCCATCTTCTATACTACCATATTAGAACCCTGCGCCGGGTGGCCATTCAGGCCGGGTCCACCGTCTCAGTCTGCGGCAGGGTATAGTGGAAATCGCAATGGGTTGCGCCTTCCATAATGGTCTGTCCCCGCTCGAACACGATATCGGGATTGAATCCCTCACAGAACGTACCGTCACGATTGCACGATAGCAGGCCGCCAATCGCGCCCAGCCCCATCGCGCGATAGAGTTCAGCATAACGACACCGCCTGACGTTGAAATCCAGCCGGGAGGGTGATGCCTCCACAACCTCGATCTCAAGTGCATCTTCCGCCGTCCAGAACTTCAGGATTTCCGCAAGGTCCAGCAGGTCGGGCATATGATCGAACCGCGCACGCATCGCCTCGCCCTGCTCAATGGCCGAGCGGGCTACAGCGGTACGGATGGTTTCGATGGCGACGGCTTCCCCATGGCTCTGGACCAGCGTGTTATAGACGTGCTTGAGAATGCCCGCTTCGATGCGCCGCTGTTCAATGATAGGCAGGTTATCGCTCACCGGCTTTCCCTTTTATGTTGAACGGTCGGTGCATAATCATCATTCCATGGATAACATGGACAGAAAGACAGACGATATTCCCGGTTATTCCGACGCTATACCGTCACTGAGGGGAGTGATGCGTAACTGCTTGAATTCGGCGCCCCCGCCTTCTGCGAAGGCAATGACATGAGCCGCGCCAGCCGGTGGAAAAATAAGGTCCGTCATAACGACTGATCCGTCCAGAGCCAGCACCTCCACAGAACTGCGGTCCACGATGATATGTGCTGACATGGCCTGATCCGCAGGCATGTTAACGATATGCACCGGACTGAAATGGGGAGAGAAATCCGTTTTTCCAGATCTGGACCTGTCAAGAGACAGGGTATGGTGCTCAAAATCATAAACGATCCGCGTACCCGTTGTACCGTCCGCCGAAGCACGCACCACGACCCCAGCCTTTTTTGCACCTTTAGCCTGAATTTCCAGTTGGATATCCAGCACATCGCCACGGGCGGCATCAGGCAGAACCCGCTGTTCCGCGTCCAGTTTCAGGGCGCTGAAGGAATGAGAAGGATGCTTTGCCACCAGTGCAGTGTAATGCGCATCCGGTGCGAAGCACAGTTGAGGGCGACCGCTGACCGTTTTGAGGCTGGCCGTCATGGGCAGGGTCATCTGACCTTTCCATGGGGCAGTTGGAACCGCTGTCGCGTAGTCCCAGTTATTCATCCAGCCAATCGTAAGCGGAACGCCGGTCGGGCGGCCTGAAAACAGCATGACAGCATAGCGGTCCGCGCCATGATCCCCCCAGTTATAGGCCGAAGGGTCGGACCCCGCCGGTGGCAGGTTTTCCGCCTGAAAGGTTGTCCCGTCAAAGGACCCGACGAAATAGGCGGTCCCCGATCCCCCTGCGATGCTCGACGGGTTCACGCCAATCATCATGACCCATTTCTGCCGTGCCGTATCGCCATCCAGTGGCAGCGCAAACAGGGACGGCATTTCCCACAGCATGCCCGGACGCACGAAACCGGCAGGCCCGAAATCACTGAGGAAGGTCCAGTCAATCAGGTTATCCGATTTGTAAAGCTTGATAACCGGCGCGTCCGCTACGACGGCTGTCATGACCCAGTATTTTCCCGGCGCATACCACGTTACCGAAGGATCACGGAAATTCTTGGAAGCCGGGGCAAGCGTCAGGACCGGGTCCTTTTTATATGCCTGCCATGTGTAGCCGCCGTCACGGCTGTAAGCCAGTGACTGCGCCTGCACACCGGGTTCATGGCCGGTCCCCGCCTTGAACACGCTGGTGTAAAGCGCCACCATGGCCGGGTTTTCCACTGTGCCCAGTCCGGACGTATTATCCCGGTCAACCACGACAGAGCCGGAAAAAACATCCCGCTCCGCATTGGATATCATGGCGACCTTGTGTTCCTGCCAGTGCAGCAGGTCCGTACTGGTGGCATGCCCCCAGGACATATTCCCCCATTCAGCCGCCATGGGGTTATATTGGTAGAAAAGGTGATACACCCCCTTGTAGAAAACGGGGCCATTTGGGTCGTTCATCCAGTACTGGCGGGGCGCGTAATGCAACATTGGCCGCCACTGCGATGTTTCGCCCGGTTGCACCGCAGGGGGTGCGGCATCGGCCTTCTGCGCTGCCATATCGGAACCTGTCATCGCAGCGCAGAAAAGCGTCATCAATATCACCTTTTTCTTCATCAAGAACCGTATCCGTTACCCTTAGAAGATCATCACTGCCCCAGCGATGCAAGGGCGACGAGTGGGTTGGTAGGCGTTGAACCGTTGCCCGATGTCAGATCCTGCAGGAAAGCCACGACATCAATATTATATCTGTTTGCAGGAATATCACCATATCCGCCCAGGCCATTCTGTCCATAGCCCAGGTTGATTGCCGTATTCTGGCCACTGATATTGATCTGGACTGTTGGCGCCAGCGCACCACCGCGACGGTTTTCAACCGTATCGATAAACGATTCCACCAGTCCGCTGGGCATCACGTAATGCGAATACGACTGGAATGCGCGCGGATTCTGCAGGGGATTTGGATCAAAATCGGAACCTGCCGCCTGGTTCAGGTCGGTCGGATTGCCAAGAACAAGGCCGCTGCCCCAGTTCATAGGCTTGAAATCGCTGCGAATTCCGTTCCCCACAAATCCATAGACCCCATCGGGACCATCCATTCCGGCGGCAAAGGTTGTCCGATGGCTTATGGTGAACAGGTAATATTTATTGTCCTTAATATAGATCTGGGGCCGTTCCGTCTGGTCGTTGACGCAGTTTGCCGAAATGATCGGCGGCAGGAAACGCCATTTGGTCAATGATCGGTTCAGGGCTACGGCCAGACCGATGTTGGCTTTCTGGTAAGTGGCGCCGGAATTGAGAACATCATTGAGATTTTCGGCATAGGGATCACCCGAACGATAACCCAGATCCGCTGCCGTGCAGTCCGCAGCCCCGCGCTCACCCGCCGTATTGCCTTCGAACACCATGAAGGTGTAGCCGGGATGGGCCGGGTCTTCAAACGTAAACGGGTCGCGGAAGGAATAGAACTCGTTCTGCTGGCCGGTCTGGTAATAGACGCCATCGGGCTGCAGCAGTCCTTCATGATTGTTGAACCCGGTAAACCATACATGCGTAAGATCCGCATGAATTCGACCATCTGTTTTTGAAATAATCGCAATCGGTGGCGCAATATTAGCGCCTGCATCCGTACGGTTGAACCCCAGCGCCGTATAGAACACGCTTACCCGGTTATCGCCCACTTTAACCAGCCGGGTAGACCCCGACCATTCCGCGTTCTGCGTAAGGGTCGTCGATCCGAATACCTTCGCGCTGGCACCATCGGGGAACAGATGCCCGCCATATATCCAGCCCCCGTTACGCGGGCGACGGGATGCGGGAATACCCGCCCGCCGGTAAAAAAAACCAATTCTGGCATGGACATGCCGGTCATCAAAAGTATAGCCGGCGTTGGGATCGGCCGTAAGCGAGAAGATAACTTCCCAGCCGTTATAACTGAACTGATTGGCCTGCGCGTCAATCAGTGTCCATGTATCCCATACCCATACATCGGGGTTGGTCTGCGGGAAATTGGCGGGAATATCGGGCATGGTCAGGCGGGCAGGCAGGGAATTGCCCCCCGTGGGATTGGTAAGGCTGGATCGCGCCCTGATCTGGCGGGCATCCGCGCGCGTCCAGCGGGACGTATATGTATCAAAGGGATCATAGGCCTGCTGGGTATGTATCGTGGGCAGGGCATAGCCTGACACGCCAACGGTCTGCGCCCCGGCCGCTATCGGCTCGCCCGACATGCTGGCTGCCAGCATGCCCGCCCCCAGCAGGAGCCATCGCGCCCGCTGGAAAAACATACTGTAATGGAACGGATGTTCCTGCTCTGTATTTTCTGTTTTATTTGTATTTTGCATGTTATGTCCTCCGGCATCAGGTACACCCTGCCTTCGGACCATCCGCCGAAGAGCAGGTTATGGACTCGACGGTACTGTTCCAATCACGCCATATTTCTGTGGTTTCATTAGACCTCTATAAAATATGGGCTTTTATTGCGCCCGATGCGGTTTTTCAGGAAGAAGTTCCCTTCCTTACAATAACCTATACATCCGGTGACGCACGCTCCTCGAACGAGGCGACTGTCCGGCAAGTTGCTTTATTGTTAAAATAATTTTCGAAATTATATCGATATAAAATGCGGCGATCAGTAATTCTGCGGCATATCCCATTGCACGATCCGCACGGGAAAGGCGGCATTCCCCCCCGGTTGCGTCGTGATGACCGCATGCCGCAGGGCACGCGCACCAGACGTGTCAGTGATAGTTACGTCTATTCCCACAATGGTCTGCGCACGCGCTTCATCGTCGGGTGCCGGATTGCGGCCTGTCATGACCAGAGCCTGCCGGACAACGGGCGATGCCAAGGACAGGATCGGGTCGGCATCCCAGTACAGGCTGAGATAGGGGAGTAACTGCCGCGTCAGGCCGGGTGTCATACCCAGAACCAGACCGGTTTCCTCGGGCGTCTGGAAGGGAGCGCCCGGTGGTCCATAGGTCAGCCCGGCTGCTACGTAGGCAGCCGCACTCCCCGCCGGGGGCGTGGCCCCCTGCTGCAACGGAAAGCGCCATGCGCGAATATTCGCAGCGACCGTCTGTGCGATACGATCCTGTGCGCCGATAACCCGCAGCAATGCGGCCAGCATATCGGGGGATGCCAGATTGGGATTGACCTTTCCGCCCTCGCTGACAATGCGATATTGGATAACGATGCGATCATGCCGGACGTGATGAATCACGCCATCCGCGCTCCAGTGCCCACGCGCGGGGTCCAGAAGATGGAACGCGGCTTCCCATACGCCACCATCCGCCTGTGCCTGCAACTGCACGTGCAGGCGTTCCAGCGCCGCCATGCGCATCTGCCGCCTGCCCGTGGCAATAATGGCGAAGGCAAGGAAGGACAGCATCACCATCGTCCACAGCACCACCAGCAGGGCAAAGCCGTTATCTTTGCCTGCCAGCCGTCGCGCCTTCATGGCCCAAGGCCCACGCCGCGCCTTATGCGCGCCTGCGGGTCGGCGCTGCCACTGGAATGCATCCGCGCCAGTTCGTCTGGCACGGCGGCGGCACTGGTCAGGCTTTCGCGCATATCCTCGGTCAGGGCCTGCGCATCACGCTGGTCATGAAGGACATGCGGGGTGATCAGCACCAGCAGTTCCGTACGCTGGTGATTATTGCTCTGGTTCCCGGCGAGAAACCCCAGAACCGGGATATCCTTGAACCATGGCACACCGCTATTGTTACGTGACGACGTATCGGTAATCAGCCCCGCCAGACCGACTGTCTGCCCATCCTGTATGACCACGCGGGATGTGACGGAACGATCGTTGAATGTAGGATTGACGGTGCTGGATGACGTATCGTTGACGGAACTGACTTCCTGCGAGATATCGAGCGTGACCAGCCCGCCATTATTGACCCGTGGCGTAACCTGCATGATGACGCCGGTCGGCTGGTAGGTAAACTGATTGTATATGGATGTGCCAATCGTGCTGGACTGCGATCCGGTCTGGATCGGCACCAGTTGCCCGACCTGTAGCCGCGCAGGCTGATTATCAAGAACCATGATCTGTGGCGATGACAGGACATGCACCTTGGTCACGTTCTGCAACGCATCAATGGCGAAGGGCGCACCGCCACCCGTTGCCCCCCCTATGATAAATCCCGGCAGGGTATGGCTGAACGCGGCGGTAGCCAGCCTGCCGGTGGTGATGGTCTGGCTGTTGGCGCTCAGTACGCCGTTGATCCCACCTGATTTGAAGAAGAACTGCGTGCCGTAACGCAGGGCATCATTCAGTTGCACCTCGGCGATCACGGCATCGATACGGACCTGCATGGGCAGGATGTCGATCCTGCGCAGCATGTCCTCCACCGTATCGTTTTCCTGATCGGTGCCATAGATCAGCAAGGCGTTATGCTGCGGGCTGGGAATGATCCGCATACCGCGCTGCCGCCCGCCGTTGCCGCCGCCACTATTATCCAGTCCCCCCAGCAACGGATTCTGGTTGGCCGCCTGCCCCGTCCCGGTCCCCGCCGCCTGCGCAGGCTGGCCCAGAAGGGAGGCGGCCCCGCCCGCTCCCCCCATCAGGCCGCCGCCCGTCATGGCCTGTCCGGTCCCCAGCCCACCACCACCGGTCAGCCCCCCGTGCCCTGCCCCATCTGCTGACTGCCCGCGCCAGGAATATTGGGCTGGGGCGGCTGGGTGGGCTGGGCCGTAACGTCGTCCGGCGTGAAAGCCTGCTGAAGGACGTAGGCTGCATCATTCGCGTTGGTATTCTGCAGGTAATAGACATGCCAGTTCCGCATCGTCGTCCGGCGTGTCCGTTCGAGCAGGTCGAACAGACGCCGGGCATCGTCGATGTAATGGCTGGACGCCGCCACCACCAGCACCGCATCAACACGCGTCATCGGGATGACCCGCACTTCCTGCGTCAGGGCGCCCCCACGCCCATGCAATGCTTCCTGCAATGCCGTGGCGGCGTCTTTCGCACTGCCTGAAGGCACAGGCAGAAGGGCATATGACTGCCCGGCCAGAAGATCGATATCGAACGCATGCACCAGACTGACGATCGTATCGCGCGTAACGGGATCACCACTAACCAGCAGCGCGTTGGTGCCCGCCATCGGTGTAACCCGGCTGCCCGCCTGCACAAAAGGCTGGAGCGCCTTGGCCAGATCCTCCGCCCCGGCGTAATGCAGGGCAACCATGCTGCTGCCCGCCAGTCCGGCATCTTCAGCCATGCTGATACTTCCACCCGCCCCGCCGCCACTGCCCGCCTTCCCGCCCACGGGCAGCACGCGATACAGGCCGCCGGTCTTCCCCAGGCTTGCCCCCACTTCCCCCAGCAGCATCTGCAGGGTTGGCAGCACTTCCGCTGGTAGCAGGGGGGTTGCCGTATGCAACGTGACCGCCCCGGTAACAGCCGGATCAATCGTATAATTGACATGCAGCACACCGCCCAGAATCTGGGCGACGACATCGCGGATATCCGTTTCAGCGAAATCCAGCATTATGGTGCCAGCCTGCCCGCTGCGCACATTGGGGGTCAGGCGCGGTGCCATGTCGCGGCCATAGCTGACCTGCGCGGGTGCGATCTGGTCCGTGGAACCGACCTGGAGGGATCGAAGAACCGTCAATTGATGTGCGTGGCCCGTGATTTCTGGCTTTTGGCGATTTGATTGACGGTTTTTGCGCTGGCATCCGGTCTGCGTTTTGAGCAGATTGGGCGCTGTTATCCGCT